>CAZLEK010000216.1:0-1681 GCA_964558525.1 uncultured Candidatus Brevefilum sp. | reverse complement strand
CCGACGTCCTCGTCGGCGTAAAAAGCCAGGTTTTAATGCCAATTTCCCGATTAATATAATATAACCACCTTCCTTACTCATTTCCCCGCAACGAGGACGTTGCGGGGAGCTAATTTTGTTCAATACCTCTTACTTTGCGATCGCCCTGCAGTCATCGCCAGGGCGATGGCGAAGTTGATTCTTATCGAACACTAGCAGAGTTGATTTTTTCCTTCTTACTTCTTGATGGCGGATTCGTTAAGCGAATATTGACAAGCCGAAGTGAGACCTTCCGGTTGAATGAATCGTGCCCCAATACCCCATTGACCCAATCATGAAGGCGGAACTATTGGCGACAGTCAACAGCAAAGATTGCCCCCAGGCAAAGGCCTGAAGATGATGTACAGAAAATTTGAGAAATTCTTCTTTAATGGGCATGGGGTCGGGCGAAAGCCCTCACTCCGGTAGTGAATTTAATGATGACTAGATGAGCTTGGATTTAATGGAGATAACAGCCAATTGAGGCGCGAAGCCCGGTATAGCAAGGTCTATGATTGATTTATCGGGTGAAAATGAGCCCCCGGACCTTCGAGGCATAAACCCGTTCTGCGACTTTGTGATTGCCCAGCAATCCCCCCCCTGCACTTACTTTTTTCTGATATTTCATTAATACCGCTCAAACATCACCCTCATAAAATCAAAACTGACCAAATCATTTTGAGTTTACCCAAAAGAAACTAACTGGTAGGTTTCCCGACAGCGCAGTAAACCGCCTGATTGTTGGAGAGAAAATTATGGATTTAAACAAATTTACGCAAAAAGTACAGGAGGCGCTGATCCAAGCCCAACAGCTGGCTTCAGACCTCAACCACCAAAGCATTGAACCAGCCCACCTGCTGCTGGCGCTCCTGCGCCAGGAGAAAGGCGTGGTCCCGGCGATCGTCACCAAGGTGGCAGGGGGGTCGGCCGCCCTGCGAGAAGAGGTCCAGGGCGAGCTCGACAGCCGGTCCAAGGTCTACGGCGGGGGGACAGGCCAACCCGGGCTGTCCCAGGGGGCTTCGAAGGTCCTCAGCGCGGCTGAACGCTATGCCAAAGGGATGTCTGACGAGTACATCTCCACCGAGCACCTCTTGCTGGGGCTGGCGGAGAGCACTGAAGGCAAACGCCTGGCGGATTACGGCCTGACCAAGGACGCCATCCTCAAAGCCCTCAAGGAAGTGCGCGGCACCCAGCGGGTGACCTCGCAGACGCCTGAGGCCACCTATGAAGCGCTGCTCAAGTACGGCCGTGACCTGACCGCGCTGGCCCGGCAGGGCAAACTGGACCCGGTCATCGGCCGGGACCAGCAGATCCGCCGGATCGTGCAGATCCTCTCGCGCCGAACAAAAAACAACCCGGCCCTGATCGGCGACCCCGGTGTGGGCAAGACCGCCATTGTCGAAGGCCTGGCCCAGCGCATTGTCAATGGGGACGTCCCGGACGGCTTGAAGAACAAGCAGATCGTCGCCCTGGACATCGGCTCCCTGGTCGCTGGCGCCAAGTACCGGGGCGAGTTTGAGGAGCGTTTGAAAGCGGTGCTGAAAGAGATCACCGATTCCGAAGGCGAGATCCTGCTGTTCGTGGACGAGATGCACACCGTGGTGGGCGCGGGCGCTGCGGAAGGCGCCATGGACGCCGGCAATATGCTCAAACCGATGCTGGC
>CAZLEK010000215.1:0-1747 GCA_964558525.1 uncultured Candidatus Brevefilum sp. | reverse complement strand
ACCATCATGCCGGTGATGATGCTGATCATGAATGCCCTGTCGATCCTGATCATCTGGGTCGGCGCGGGCCAGATTGCCGCTTCGACCCTGCAGGTGGGCGATATGATGGCCTTCTTGCAGTACAGCATGCAGATCATGTTCGCCTTCCTGATGCTTTCCATGCTGTTCATCTTCCTGCCGCGGGCCTTCGTCTCCGGCGACCGGATTGCCGAAGTGTTGGACACAGAAAATGTGATCCAGGACCCGCCGGACCCCAAGCCGCTCCCGGCAGATTTCTCGGGCAAGGTGGAATTCAGGGATGTGTATTTCCGCTACCCGGATGCGGAGGCCGATGTGCTCCAGGGCATCTCCTTCACGGCCCAGCCGGGGGAGGTGACGGCCATTATTGGTTCCACCGGCTGCGGCAAGTCCACGGTGGTCAACCTGGTGCCGCGCTTCTTTGATGTTTATCAAGGCGCGGTGCTGGTGGATGATATCGACGTGCGGGCCGTGCGCCAGAACGACCTGCGTGAGAAGATCGGCTACACACCCCAAAAGGGTACTTTGTTCTCGGGCACGATCGAATCCAACCTGCGCCTGGCCGACCAGGACGCCAGCGAGGAAACCCTGCGCCAATCGATCGAGATCGCCCAGGCAGCGGAATTTGTCTTTGAAGACGCCCAAGAAGGGCTGGCCGCGCCCATCTCCCAGGGTGGGTCGAACGTCTCGGGCGGGCAGAAGCAGCGCCTGAGCATTGCTCGGTCGCTGGTTAAAAAACCGCCGATTTTTATCTTTGACGATTCCTTCTCCGCCCTGGATTTTAAAACCGACGCGGCCCTGCGTAAGGCCCTTAAGGACAAGACCGGCCACAGCACCGTATTGCTGGTGACCCAGCGGGTGGCCACGGTGATGAGCGCCGATCAGATCATCGTCCTGGATAACGGCAGGATCGTTGGCAAAGGCCGGCATCAAGACCTGATGCAAACCTGCCAGACCTATCAAGAAATTGCCACATCTCAGCTCAGCAAGGAGGAACTGGCATGAGCGACAACCGACCGCAAGACAAAGAACGCAAAGAAGACAGCCGGCCGCCCGTCCGCTTTGGGCGCGGCGGACCGCACGCCCTGCGGCCTGGCGAGAAAGCCCGTGACTTCAAAGGCACCTTCCAGCGCCTGGTGGATTATTTGGGGAAGTACAACTGGCTGATCCTGGGCGTGCTGCTGATCGCAGCCGCCTCCACGGTGTTTTCGATCCTGGGGCCCAAGATCCTTGGTCGGGCGACCACCCAGCTCTTCCAGGATGTGGCCGCGGAAATCGCCGGCACCGGCAGCGGTGTGAACTTTGAGGCCATCGGCCGGATCCTGATCCAGGTGGGCATCCTCTACACCATCTCTGCTTTCCTGTCCTTCTTGCAGGGGTACATCATGGCGGGCGTCTCCACCGACATCACCTACCGCTTCAGGCAGGACATCGCCCAGAAGATCAACCGGCTGCCCATGGGCTATTTCGACCAGGTCAGCCAGGGCGAGATCCTCTCGCGGGTCACCAACGACGTGGATACCATCAGCCAGACCCTCAACCAGAGCCTCTCGCAAATTATCACCTCGGTCACCAGTGTGATCGGCATTTTGGTGATGATGCTGACCATCAGCTGGCAGATGACCCTGGTGGCGCTGTTGACCATTCCGCTTTCAATGGTGGCGATCAACCTGATCGTACGGGCCTCGCAAAAGTACTTCACCCAGCAGCAGAAAACTTTAGGCCATGT
>CAZLEK010000214.1:0-1835 GCA_964558525.1 uncultured Candidatus Brevefilum sp. | reverse complement strand
TGTTTTTATATTGGTTGTCAATTCAAGGATCATCTGTAGGGTGCGCAGTTCTTTTACCTGCACCATACATGTTAAGTGTGGTGTGCGCACCAATAAATGCTAAAATGGAAACTACTTGGACCTTGAGAAGTTACATTTTTTTGGCTTTGGATTGATTTTATCATTCACCTGTTACCGCAGATACTTCTTGCAGCTGCCCCGCCAATTCGGAGAGTTTATTCTCATACCCCTCGGTCAGGTCCCAAATTTGGTAGATCTTCAAGAAAAAGGGGATTTTACACTCCCGGGCGATGACCGGGTAGATCGGGCGTTGATAGCTGGCAAAGTGGTTCCACTCCGCCTGGACTTCCGGGCTGTCCACCGCGCCCTGGGAGAGGACGATGATCAACGCTGCACACTGGTCCAGCGCGTTTTCAATGGCGGAGCGCCAGCCGAGTTGGTTGGAACGGCTGGTGTGGGTGATGTCGTCCACGTCCCGCCAGGTCTGGACGCCCTGGGCCTGTAGATCGGCCACCAGCTGATCCACCCATGCCTTGTCGTTCCGGCTGTAACAGATGAAAACCGATTGGGAGAGATCCCCCGCTGGTTTTATCGCTGTTTCGGGTCCAGACCCCTTCCTGCCCGCCAGTTCTTCAGAGAAGTGACCAGGAAAATCCGTCAGGAGGGGCCAGTATTCCTTTTTGAAGAAGGACAGCGCCCGGGGGTTGACCTCTGAACTGCCGCCCCCCTGGGCTGACAGCCAGGCGCGCACCGCCGCCTCAGGCGCTTCTTCTCCCGGGAAGGCCAGGATCTCGCGGGTGATCCAATCCCCCAGGTTGGCAGAGAGGAGTTGATAGGTCCCCGCCTTCTCATTTTCGATCAGCAGGCCGCGCTTGAGCAGTTCCGGGACGTCCAGGTGGGCGCGGGAATGCAGCGCTGCCAGGTTTTCCAGGCTGGGGTGGGTCTTCGAAACCGGTTCCGCCCGGTTGAGGCTCATCACCGCCAGCAGGGTCATCTTCTCACTCTCGTTGGTGACCTTCCACATGTACTGGTAGTGGGGGGCCACCTGCTCTTCAAAGGCGCGGGTGACCTGCTCGATGAGCGCTTGCCCTTCCTCGCCCCGCGTTTTTGCTTCGTATAGATAATGACAGGCGATCTGGGTGAAGAAGGGGTAGCCGCCGCCCAGTCGGAGCACCAGGTCGGTTTCGGGTTCGGTGAATTCAACTTCTGTATCTGATAAGTAGGTCCTGATCAGCTCGTCCACCTTCACCGGGCTGAAAGGGCGCAGGACCAGGTTGGCGAAGATGTTAAAGAAGGGCGAGCCCTTGATCTCCTCGGAATGGCACAGGTCGACCAGCTCCCGCCGGGTGGCGGTGATCAGCGGCAGGCCGTGGTGGATCGCCAGGGCGCGCAGGGCGCCGAAGAAATCCGAGCCGAAGTTGGGGTTCTGGGTGACGTATTCAAACTCGTCCAGCAGGAGGGCCACCGTCAGGCCCCGGTCCATCACGCTGGCAAACAGGTCTTCCAGGTCAAACAGGTCCAGCTGTTCCAGGCCCATGATCTCCTCGATCTGGGGGATCAGGTCCGGATGGCAGATCTCGCGCTTCATCTTTTGCAGCACCCGACGCCAGAAGCGGCGGGGGGTGATGTCGGCCAGGCCTTGAAAGTCCATGTAGACCAGGCAGTAATCCTCCATCGGCAGGCCCAGTTCCGCAGCGGCTTGCTTGTTGTCCAAATACTTCAGCAGGGAGGTCTTGCCGATCCGTCGCTCACCGACGATCGAGGTGCTCTCGTGGGCGCTGGAGCGCAGGCGGTCCACGATTTGCTGCAGGTCAGACCGGCGGCCGATGAAGCGC
>CAZLEK010000213.1:0-1863 GCA_964558525.1 uncultured Candidatus Brevefilum sp. | reverse complement strand
GGGCAATGTCGATGACAGTCCAGCTTCTTTCACCTGGACGGTTGATCTGACGCCCCCCTCTGTGGTCTCCAGCCAGCCAGCCAGCCGTTCCCTGATGAGCCTCGACAGCATGGTTTTCGACGTCACTTTCTCAGAGCCAGTCACAGGTGTTGATCCTGATGATTTCGCGCTCACCTGCAGCGGTTTCACGAGCGCGTTGGTGGTCGATGTATCTGGTTCAGGCAGTGCATATGCCGTGACGGTGAACACTGGCAGTGAGCGGGGCTCAGTCCGCCTGGATTTGCCCGCCAGCGCAACCGTCACCGACCTTGCCGGGCACTCTCTGGCCAATCTGCCCTATACCAGCGGTCAAACCTATGTATCTGAAGAGGAGATGGAGTTCTTTTTTCCGCTATTCTTCCATTGATCGTTCGGCATTGAGGTTTGTCAAATGGTGAAAATGGAGGTTGGCGCTTCCAATTAGATCTAATGCTCACCTGAAGGATCTCTTGGTTTTCTTTTGCGGAATGATCTGAGAGGCAACGAAGATCATCACTTTTTTGCTGGAGAGCCAAACTTCTGGAATGTGGTTTTCAAACCTAAAGATTGGTTGTTCGAAGGTTGTTAATGGATCAAAACCATTGTATACTCATGATCCGCTTTATTTGGATTAGGCAGGCTCCGATTTGGGATCCATTCAGTCGACCTGAAATCCTCACCCTAAAATTATTTGATATCGTCGTTGATTAATCTCAATAGAAAGAGATTAGGGCTTTCTCCTCGTATTAACAACAGATAGAAACAATCTTGATGTCTTTCGAAAATCATATCCATTCGCTGGCCATTCCGGTCATGTCACCTATTGAAGCCGGAGTAGGCCGCACAGCCGAAGGATCAGCACACAGGCTGAAAAAATTGGAAATTTTATGTACAAGCTGAAGGAAATACTCTGAATACACGTCTTTGGGTTGATCAATTAGGGCTGGGTTGTTTTGGACGACTTGACAGCCATATGTCTCAAATCATTGGAGGTTGTGATGAAAAAGAAGCTGTTGTGGATTGTTTGCCTGGTGGTGGCGCTTTCCGTCCTCAGCGCCTGCCGGAGGGAACCTGGGCTGGCCAACCCGGCTTCAGTCTTCTGCGAGGAGAACGGCGGCACGCTGGAGATCCGCGACGAAGCGGAGGGGCAGGTGGGGGTCTGCGTCTTCGCCGACGGCTCCGAATGCGAGGAGTGGGCCTATTACCGGGGTGAATGCGGCCCAGGCGAGAACTAAATCGGGGGAGGATTAACCCAAATCAGCAAGCCGCAGGTCTTTTTAGGGGCTGCGGCTTGCTGAGGATGTTGGTCTTCTTAAATTTCTGAGGGGATTAAGCTTCTCCGCCTTCTTTCCGGCCCAGGAACCAGACGCCGATGATTACCACCAATACGCCCAGCCCCGCGCCCAGGAGCTGCTTCCAGCCGATCGCATTCGGGTCGCCCCCCAGGCCGAGGACATCCGCCAGGAGGGACACCGCGGCCAACAGCACGCCCAGGATGATCACGATGATGCCAATGGTTTTGTTGGTCATTTAGATTCCTTTCTGTAGAGATGAAATTTATGCCAAATAGACTAAATTTTGTCCATGCGTTTAGACACCGCTTGAGATTTAATTATAACACTAGAAGTGATGTGAGATATGGGTTGCGAAACTGGGCAGGGCAATTGCAAAGTCGTAGGGTGCAGTCCGGTTTTGACTGCACCATTAATACAATGACCTGAGGATTACTTGGTCTAGTCAATTATGAGTTAATTTTGGGGCCATATGCACTTCACTCATTAAAAACGGGCCCTTTGGGACAATTATTAAATGAATTCGGCGGGGTGAAACCCGCACCCCGCCCCA
>CAZLEK010000212.1:0-1878 GCA_964558525.1 uncultured Candidatus Brevefilum sp. | reverse complement strand
CTGAGCGGGATCATCGTCACCGACAATGCTTACGCCACCATTTCAGGCAATGTGATCACAAACAACACTGAAGCCGGCATTGTCTTTTTCCTGAACTCAGGCGGCGATGTTAGGGACAACACCTGCTCGGGAAATAAATGGGGCATCACGATTGAGGATAACGCCAACCCCGTGATCGGGAACAATGCCTGCCCGGTCGAATAGCAGGCATATCAAGCGCGCCAACAAAAAGGACCCGAAAAAGCGTCGGGTCCTGATTGTTGGAAATCCTGAAAGTACAAGAAGCATTTAACGTATCATCTACAGATTTAGTCACCCAGATATTTCGAAACCAGACTTTGATCCAGGTCAAACAACGGCTTTAAGGGTTCATACAAGGACCGGTAGAGCTGATAGAAGTCCTCATACAATTGCTGGTCCTGATTGGGGGCGATCTTCTCCCTCTCACCCATTGTCTTTTGATAAGCTGCTTGAAAGTCTTTAAAAGCCCCTACCCCAACACCCGCAATCATCGCCGCGCCCAGTGCTGCACCCCCATCCGAGCTGCTCCTGAGGATCTCTTTTGAGAAGACATTTGCCAAAATCTGCAGCCATAAATCGCTCCTGGCGCCGCCGCCAGAGGCGCGAATCGCGTTGAGGTCAAGTCCAAGCCCCTTCATTAATTCCAGCGAATCTCGCAGCCCGTAAGCAACGCCTTCCAACAGCGCCCGGACCAGATGGGCTTTCTCATGGCGCAGCGAAAGGCCAAAATAGACGCCACGGGCGTTAGGATTGGGATAGGGCGTCCTTTCCCCGGTCAGGTAAGGCAGGAAAATCAGGCCTTCGCTTCCCGGGGGGACCCTGGCTGCCTTCTCAGTGAGGATTTCATAGGGATCAACCCCAAGCTCACTGGCTTGCTGAATTTCCATCTCGGCAATCGCATCTCGAAACCAGCGCAGGCTCCCAGCAGCAGAAAGCATCACACCCATCAAGTGCCACTTATTTGTCACGGCATGGCAGAAGGCATGCAGCACCCCCTGCGGGTCCGCTTTGTAAGAATCTGAAGCAGAAAACACCACCCCAGAGGTCCCCAAGGTGACCGAGGCATCCCCCTCAGCGAGGATACCAGCCCCAACCGCCTGGGCGGCCTGATCACCCGCGCCGCCCACGATCGGAGTGCCCTCAACCAGGCCGGTGACCTCAGCCGCTTCCTGGCTCACATGCGCGCTCACCACGGGGGATTCGGTCACTTCTGGGAGCCAGGCTCTATCCACACCGAAGACATCCAGCATCTCAGGTGACCACCGCCGGTTTTTTACATCAAATAACGACGTGCCGGAGGCATCGGAAACTTCAGAAGCAAAGGCCCCCGACAGCTTGTAACGGATGAAGTCCTTGGGCAGCAGGATTTTTGCGATCCGGCTGAAATTCTCCGGCTCGTTTTCCGCCACCCACTTAATTTTCGGGGCGGTGAATCCTGGCAGGATCTGGTTGCCCGTATGTTTAATCACCGCTTTCAGCCCAAGCTGTTCGGTCACAGACCGGCATTGATCCACCGTGCGCTGGTCATTCCACATAATGCAGGGCCGGATCACTTCACCATGCTGATCCAGAATCACCAATCCATGCATCTGACCGGTCAAGCCAATCGCCGCAATGTCCTTGGAGGAAATCTGGGCAGCATCCATCACACCCCGGATGCTTTTTACAGCTGCCGCCCACCAATCCGATGGGTCCTGCTCGGCCCAGGAAGGCTTAGGCGTGGACATCGGGTAAAACTGGGTATCGCTGGCAATCATTTTGCCTGACGAGTCAAGCAAGACCGTCTTGCAGCCCGACGTGCCAACGTCCATTCCCAATAAATAATTCGGCATCACACCTCCTTTAGACTGCGGGTTG
>CAZLEK010000211.1:0-2100 GCA_964558525.1 uncultured Candidatus Brevefilum sp. | reverse complement strand
TGCCGAGGCCCTGGCAGGTGGGGCAGGCGCCGTGGGGGGTGTTGAAGGAGAAGGTACGCGGCTCGATTTCGGTGATGATGCTGCCGTGCTCTGGGCAGGCCAGGTGTTCAGAGAACTGGATATCCTTGGGCGGGTCGGCAGAAAGGTTCTGCACCGTGACGTAGCCGTCGCCGAATTTGAGGGCAGTTTCCACGGAATCCGTCATGCGGGAGCGGGCCGCCTGGGCTTCTTCATCTTGTTCCGGCTGGCGCAGGATCAAGCGGTCCACCACCGCTTCGATGGTGTGCTTTTTATAGCGGTCGAGGTTGAATTCCTCATCGAGGGTGTGGGTTTCACCGTCCACCCGGACGCGCACGAAGCCCGCCTTGCGGATCTCCTCAAAGACGGCCTGATAGGTGCCTTTGCGCTCGCGCACCAGGGGTGAGAGGATCTGCAGGCGGCTGCCCTCGGGGAGCTGCTCGATGTCCTCCACGATCTCCTGGGCCGACTGCTTTTGCACCCGCCGGCCGCAAACCGGGCAGTGGGGGATGCCCACCCGGGCATACAGCAGGCGCAGGTAGTCGTAGACTTCGGTCACGGTCCCCACGGTGGAGCGGGGGTTGTGGGAGGTGGCCTTCTGGTCAATCGAGACGGCCGGGGAGAGACCCTCGATGGTGTCCACATCGGGCTTGCTCATCTGGCCCAGGAACTGCCGGGCGTAAGCCGAGAGGGATTCCACATAGCGCCGCTGCCCCTCGGCGAAGATCGTGTCGAAGGCCAGGGAGCTCTTGCCTGAGCCGGACAGGCCGGTGATCACCACCAGCTGGTCGCGGGGGATCTCGACGGTGATGTTTTTTAAATTATGTTCGCGTGCGCCAACCACACGCAGGTTGTCACGTGCCATCATCATTTTAGTGTCACTCATTCTGTTAATTGCAGCACAAATGTTTTATTTATTATTGTCAAACGCGCAAACAGGCATTATACCCGCCGCATAGAGGACACGGGAGTCACCTTTTGTTGACTGTATTGATTCTGGAAAGATTTAATCAACCCATAACTTGTTGATATTAATTCGGTTATATAATTAGACAGTTATTCATTACTGCCAAGGAGCTCCTATGGAATCAAAACAAAAAAAGCGCGCCCAGTTCGCCTGGGTGATGTATGACTGGGCCAACTCAGCCTTCGTCACCACGGTCACGGCGGCGGTGCTGCCGGTGTATTTTTCAAATGTAGCGGCAATCAATCTGCCCGCCAACGTGCGTACGGCCTATTGGGGCTACACCTCCACCATCGCCCTGCTGCTGGTGGCCCTGCTGGGGCCGGTGCTGGGCGCCATGGCCGACTTCAGCGGCGCTAAGAAGAAATACCTGACCCGCTTTGCACTGATGGGCATCACGGGCGCGGCGCTGCTGTTCCTGGTCACCGAAGGCGATTGGCTGATGGCCTCCCTGTTCTATATCATCGGCAATGTGGGCTTCTCGGGCGCCAACGTCTTTTATGATTCGCTCCTGCCGCACATCGCCGAGGAGGACGAGCGCGACCAGCTCTCCTCGAAGGGTTTCGCCTTCGGCTATTTGGGCGGCGGGATCCTGCTGGCAATCAACCTGGTGATGATCATGACCGCGCCGGATGCGGCAACCACCGCTTTGATGAGCCGGATCAGCTTCTTGATGGTGGCGGTCTGGTGGCTGGTCTTCACCATTCCGCTGTGGAAGTGGGTCAAAGAGCCCGTCCGCCGGATCCTCAAGGGCGAGGAAAACTTCAATCCCGTCCAGGCCAGCTTCAGCCGGCTGGCGCGGACTTTTGGGCGGGTGAAAGAATATAAAGAGCTGTTCAAGTTCATCATCGCCTTCTGGCTGTATAACAACGGCATCGGCACGATCATCACCATGGCCACGATCTACGGCACGGAGCTGGAATTCAGCTCCACCACCACCATCGGGACGCTGCTGATGGTGCAGTTTGTGGGCATCCCCTTCGCCTTCCTGTTTGGGTGGCTGGGCAAGAAAATTGGCACGAAGAAGTCGATCCTGCTGAGTTTGGGGGTCTACTCGATCATTGCCATCGGCGGCTACTTCATGACCCAGGAGCTCCACTTCTGGATCCTGGGCTTCG
>CAZLEK010000210.1:0-2183 GCA_964558525.1 uncultured Candidatus Brevefilum sp. | reverse complement strand
CAATGGGGCGCCGTCACCCAAGGCATTGGCCCAAAGGACCAGGTCGCTGTGATCGGCAAAGGCATCCAGGCCAATCTGGGTGATTTGAACCCAGACCTGGACAACTTCCCAATAACGATCTTCCTGGAAAAGGCCTTTGGGCGGTTTGGCAACAACGATAAAATGACCATAATCACCTTCCAGCACCTCACTCAGGTTGATGCCCACCTCGGTGAGGGTATCCTCAGGGACTTCAAACCGCTGAGTCTGATCCAAAACAAGCTCACCAGGCGGATCTTGGTGCTCATCGGTCCGATCATATTCCCGCAAGTATTCCTGAAACCCAGGCCAATCGGTGGGTTCGACGGCGTAAATCTGCACATCCAGACGGTTGTAATTGATCGTGTAAAGCGAAAGAACCGGTTCGGCGGCAGCTGGGTCTAAAGTGAGAAAAATGTTGTTCGGCCCAATCAATACCGGTTCAGCCGGGCCAATATAGAATTGCAAGGCTTCATCCTGCCCCAAGGTTTGGCCGTGAACATCCTGGATATCTCCATCGATGTGAACGGTGTACGTCGTCTGGCCTGTTGTCATCCCGCTGATTTGAATCCGGCTGCCGATAAGGTTAACCGTAGCGCCCGGCAGATCCGGTTCCACTCGGATCATGCCTTCCTCAAAAGCAGCGAGATCCAGGGGATTATTGAAATGGATATAGAGCGGTGAAAAGGGGGAACAAGCATCCTGACGCCTGTCACAGTTTTGTTCCTCAATTTGCAGCGGCGCGTAGGTCTGGAAGCTGAAACTTTGGACACCCTCGGTGACCAAAGGTCCCTCCGCTGAAGGCGTATCCGGGCCAACATTCACAGAAACCGTCGCATTGGTTGGAAGAGGCTCTTGCACAGTGAAAGCCAGCCAACGGCCTTCAACCGCATTTTCAACCAGGCGGCTGACCCTTTCATCTTCATCGATACGTTCCTGGTCAGCCAGCTCGACCCCAAAGGTCTCACCTTTGGCGAGCACCTGAATGGTTTCCAAGACAGCTTCAGGATCAATGCGCTGGTCGAAGGAGATGAAAAGCAAGGGCTCCAGGGGCTCAGAATCGGATGTTGGATAGGAGCTTTCCAAGGTCGGTGGAGGCGTACGAAAACTAAACTGCACCGTTTCTTCCAAGGCGCCCCCAAGGGCTGATTCAACCCCAGCAGGGATGGTGACCGTATAGGCAGTCGCCATCGGCAGGCGGTCAATCAGATCCGACTCATATTGGAAATTAAGCGTTCTTGTTCCCAGCCAGCGCCAGGCGCCGGGAAGCTCCGGTTCGATCTGAACAGGGACGTCCTCATTGGCCAAGGCCTCAAGCGTGTCGAGAGGCGCCATCGGCTGGTTAAAGGTCACATTGACGAAGGGGGCCAACGGCACGTCCCCCTCGGGCGCAACCCGCAATACCTCCAGGGGCCCTGCATCGACCGGTTGGGTTTCTTCGCCCTGATCAAGCGGTGGAAAAGCCTGGTCCACAGTCTCCCCCGGACGCGGGGGCGGCAGCGGTTCCTCTGGAAGGCGAAATTCCACTTCGTCTTCGGGTTCAGCCGTTAAAACCGGCAGCCAGTCAAGAAGGCGCGCAATCTCTTCATCGGAAAGCGGCTCACCAACAGCAAGGGTCACGGGCGCCACCTGGTCAGGCTGTTCTTTGCCCTCACTCAGCCCGATGGATAAACCCGGGCCGTCGTCACCATCATCGCCCTGAAAGGAGGTGAATTCCTCAACCGTATCGTTATCTTTGGTTTGTCCTAAGGGCACAATCTGGCCGCCGTTGTCATCACCGCCGGAAAAAAGGCCCTCAAGGGAACATGCCAGGATAGAAGTTAATACAAGGATGCCAATGAGAACAGGCAGCAGCTTTTTCCTACGCCAAGCGAATTTAGGTTGGGACATGGTCAAGCGCTCCTTCCCGTGGATCAAATGATGATTTAATTAGGGGCTCTATCAACCAGACGAAAGAAAGCAATGAAAAGTTCCCAGCGCAGGAATTTCTCGAAGGGCTTTTCACACCTATTTATTATAATCAATCGGGGCGGTAAATTCCTGCTAATTGTTTTCGCATCCTGCGAACGGTAAAAATAGGTCATTTTTCTGGAGAAAAGGATGAATATTGGTGTCTACTCAGGCATTAGGCAAAAAATTAACACAATACCCTTTGGGCACGATGA
>CAZLEK010000209.1:0-2294 GCA_964558525.1 uncultured Candidatus Brevefilum sp. | reverse complement strand
GAGACGCCCCGCAGGCAGTTAAAAGGGTCCCGCAGCCGGGTGCGTTCTTCAATGGTATCCTGCAGGTGGGGGTCATCTAGGGCATCTATATAGGCAGACATCATTCGAGCCCGATCTTCAGCTGACATTCGGTAGTCGGTTTTCCATAAGGTCGTGGTGGGCACACGAAAATGGGAAAGATCCTGGGAAGGGTCTCCCCACAGCGGTTTTTCCCAGTCCACAAGGTGCAGGTCGCCGGCCTGGCGGTTGATGATCCAGTTGGTGTTGTTGACTTCGGTGTTGATGATGCAGTTCCAGGGATCTTGGATAAAATAGGCCTCCCGGGTTCGGGCAGCATCGGCCCACGCCCTCACCTCGCGCAAATAGGATTTAACTGCAGGATCACCCAGGTCTGAATCGAGGTAAACCTGCATCATGCGCAGGCAGCGTTCGTAAGTGAGCGACAGCGGACGTTCTTCGCGTATCAAATGAATTTTAGATTCGGGAACCTCAAGCTGGTGGTAGCCCGCCATCAATTGGGCGGCTTGTTCCAAATCGCGCCGGTAATCCAGCTTCTCTCCCGGAAGGTAGGCCATGCCCAGGATCCCATAGGGCAGAAACCGGAAAGCGTTGTCCAGGAAGTAAGGTGCAGGGGTTACTCCAGCAGGGGCCAGCAGCTGCAGGGTCTTGAACTCATAAGCGATTTGTTCACGGTCCGTCAGGCCGATTTGTGAACCGGTGTTGATCCGCAGTACCCATGAAAAGCCCCCCTGGGTGATGAGAAAGTTCATGTTGTACTCCCCCTGGCCCAGGGGATCCACTGTGAAATCCTCCCCGGGTGAGAAATCTGGCACATTGCGCGGCCTGGCCTGTTGGAGATATTCTCTTGCCTGGAGGGTAAAGCTGTGAATAGATAATTCGGGCATAAGGCTCCTGAGCCGGATAATCAGCAGATTTGATTATAGCAGGTCAAAGAATGAACTGTAAAAAACCCTTCACAAAAGCAGCCGGTGACGGACGCAGAAGGGATTCAAGTTACAGGAGATGATCATCCACCCATAACGCCCCCTGGAGCTCGACTGGTGAGAAAATGCTGCCGTTCACCACCTGAGCAGATCGGCCCATCCCATTTTGCCTGGAGAGGGACCGTGCTTAGGGAAGTCGTGAATGCCGCCGAATAAGATGGTCAAAGCCGTTTTTACTGGTCAGGTTTTTATTTATGTGAAAACCGCAGAGAGTCGATCAGATGTCCCAAAGTCAGAATCGGATGATGCCAAAGCATGCGTGGGCCGGCGTAGCGCATCACCTGGCGGATCGTCTGGCGTTCCTGGGGACGATAGCAGTGCACGGGGCACTGTGCGCAGGTGGGCTTGCCCGCGCCGAAGGGGCAGCGATCAATGCGCTGGTGTGCATAGGTTTCTAATGCCTGGCAGATATCACAGAGCTTTTGGTTCGCGGATTTATGCTGATGGCGGCAGTAGAGGGCGACCATCTTGCTGATCGTCACTTTTTCCCTTTTGAGCCGGCGGTGCATTTTCTGATCAGACAGTGTGTTTTTCATGCCGGTTTTTGGATCAGGATCGTGTTGTCGCCGAAAAATTTCACCTTTACACCATCCCGCCTGGCAAGAAATTTGAAGGTCCTGCGGCTGAAAAAGCTAACATGGGTATCATCGGTGATGTAGTGCATTTCAGGGAAGGCGGCGGGGTCATCCACCAATTTGGTCATGATCCCCAACCAGCTGCCCGCCTGGAGAAGGCCGAGCAGCAGCCGCCACTCCCGCGCAGGTTGATAAAAATGCTCCATCACCTCCGTGCAGGTCACAAAGTCGTATGTTCTTTCCAAAACCTCAGATTTCGGCGCATAATAGGGGTCGAAGCGTTCGATTTGATAGCCTTTGTCCTCAAGCATTCGGGCCAGGACCGGGCCCGGACCGCTGCCAAAATCGAGCCCATGCTGCGGCGGAGGCCCGATCTGAGCGATGAGCGGAAGGGTGAGCTGTTTTAAGAACCGGCGGTACCCCCTGTTGGTGGGGTCATTTTCATGCAGATCATAGCGCGCCTTTTCTTGCTTTGGCGGCAGCAGTTCATCTTTGGGAACGTAAATCAAACCGCAGCGCTGGCAGCGCAGGTAGTCACGTTGAGGGCCGTGATAAAACGATTTTGGTTTGGGCGTCTGGCATAATGGGCAGGGGCGATACATGTGTATTCTCAACTAAATGTAATTTGGAATTTGATTCTACCGTATTGAAAACAATCCATGAAGAAGAAGCCAAGTGAGTGTCTCACTTGGTCTTTGTAAAGAGAATTTGGTTT
>CAZLEK010000208.1:0-2304 GCA_964558525.1 uncultured Candidatus Brevefilum sp. | reverse complement strand
ATTTCAGCGCCCCTGACAGGACTCGAACCTGTAACCGTTGGATTAGAAGTCCAGTGCTCTGTCCAATTGAGCTACAGGGGCATCAAGGTTTAATTATAGCGTTAATCCTAGGAAACGGGGCGGATGCCTTTGTAAACCCGCACCCCGGAAAGCGTCCGCAAGATGGTGGCGGGCTGCCGGTTGAGAATGTCGCCCATTTCTTCGGGCGTCATCGGCCGGTTGCCGTGGGCGAGCAGCAGGCGGAACACGGAATCCACCAGGGTCCGGCGTTCGTCCAGAAAGCCCTCTTGCTTGGCGCAGTGAGAAATCAGTACGTGCTGCATCCCGTCGACCTGGGTGACCTCGGCAGTCTTGGGATCGACCCAGTCGATCACCTCGTTGTTATCAAGCTGTTCGAACATCTCCTGGTGGTATTCGCACAGGAAACTGCGCAAATAGACGCGCCAATCACGGTCATGTTTTTTCCACCAGTCAAAGTCGATTTTGAAGGGGGAAGTGAGTTTAGGTTTGATCAGGCTTCGGCGTTTGGATTCTGTCATGGCTTCTCCCTCAGGAACTTTCGCTCAATCTGAAATACAGGTCGCCCACGGCGGAAAATTCAGGTTCTGAGGCCAGCTGGCTGAAGATCACGCCGGGCGGGCAGCGCCGGATGCAGTTCAGGGCGGCATACAGTTCCAGGCCGTGCACATGCCCCTGGGGGTTAAGCTTGGCCAGTTCGCGCATGATGCTGATGATTTCATTTTTGAGCTTCCTGGGGTTATCAGCCCGTTTCTGCCAGAGCTCATCTAATACTGTGGTGGATGGCACGGCCACGGCCATGCGCTCGTTAAAATCTGCCGTGATGGTTTGCTTGAGCATGGCAAAGACGATCCCACCATCCGCGCCGATCAGCAGGGTTCGGATCCACTCCCGGTTGGAGCGTTTCTTTTCCGGCTTGATCAGCACTTCTCCGGGGCCGCTCCCAGGTTTGATGTTGATCAGGCTGCCCGGCATGAGTTCCAATTCACGGTACCAGTCCTGCAAACCGTAAACATAGCTGTACGGCCGGACCACCCAGGCGGAGATCTCATCGCCATGATGATCGATCAGCTTGAACTTGACCCGGGGAGATTCAAGGGCAGTTGGAAAAAATGGGCGTGTTTTGGCGGTCAAAGGCAGGCTGCCTGAGCGCCAATGCGGATAATTCAGGGCGATCGTGGCTTCTTTGGCGTTTGGTTTGGGTTCCACCTGATGATCTGCGGCAATCAATTCATCATCAATGCGGCGCTCAGCCTGCCGCATGTCCTCTGTTAGGATCTCTCGGTTGTAATCGACCGGATCATAGATCAACTGGAGGGGCTTTTCACGCACGAACTCCGGCTCCAGGCGGTTAAGGAACCATTGCACCACGCCGCTGGGGCCGACTTCATCAAACCGAGGGTCTTCTTGCAGGGCGTAATTGAGTGAAAAGGCGATCAATTCTGCAGGATCGTCGGTGTCCACATCGATTTGCTCGAGCAGGGTATCCACACCAAGGGGGCCGCCTTCATTCATGTCCAGAACGGCTTCCGCCAGGTTGAGATGCCCGACGTTAAATTCGATTAATAACGATTTAGGGAACCACTCTGCCCCAATCCTGACGATATCTTTGTTTTCGTTGAGCTGATCTTCGAGCTTGGCGGTGATCTCCGGGCCGAAGTGCTCAAATACATGCTCCGCTTCATCTTCATCCGATGTTGTGGTTGGGGCTGTGACCTCATTTAATGCGTGTTCGGCAAGGTTGGTTGCAAACTGGCGCGTTTGACCATTTTCCAGCGCCACCGTGATGACATGCATGTCAGGATGTTCGGGGTTGTTGGCCTCGCGCAGATCCGAGACCTGACCACTGATCCAATTCATAGCTGGGAATTGAACCCTGTCACCTACGGCATAATTTGATTTAGGCAGGTAGATCTCGCCGTTCTTTTTCTGCTTTTCTTTTAATAATTCTTCTTCGTACCGGATCCGTTCACGGATGAGCGCTTCTGACAAGGACTCGGATGTCATCGGGGTTTCTTTTTCGAGCAAGAAACCATATAAGAACTCGATATCCTTTTGTTCTATTTCCAGGGATTTCCAGTAGGAATCACTTAATTCAATTTCCACAAAAACCATTTACTCGCCTCAACAAAATTTTCAGATCGTATCTTCTCAGCGACTAAAGATTATACCCTACTTATTTAGAATCACTAAGTCAACTTCCAGGGAGATCGCAAAGTAAGAGGTATTATAAAAAATTGGCTCTCCGCAACGTCCTCGTTGCGGGGAAATGCGTAAAGAAGGCGT
>CAZLEK010000207.1:0-2339 GCA_964558525.1 uncultured Candidatus Brevefilum sp. | reverse complement strand
CCAAGCATTTCAAGCCCAAGCCATTGGGTCACCCAAAGGCTGTTTTCAACCGATACATCCCGGGCCGGACCTTCCTGCGCCATAACCCGCCCCAGGCTGATTCGGGGGATATGGCCAGATCATGCATTTGGATTCGTTCCAAACGAAAAACGAACCGAAACGAATCCTGCTGAACCCCACCTTCAGCGAGGGGCGCTGCGGCCGGTCTGGCGGCGCCCCTTCTTCGATCTTCTTCCCGCTCTCGCCGAGGTCCTCGTTGGTGAACCGGATTGTGCGGTTGCCCGAAAAAAACAGCGCAGGTCACATTTATGACTCGCAACGGTATAATTAATCGCTACAAACAAAAACACACGAAGATGTCCTATTACTGGGCATCGCTAATTGAGGTTATTAATGAGTATTGCACTGTTAATCTTACAAGTTGTCGTCGTCATCGGCGCATTGATCTTTTTCCACGAACTGGGCCATTTCATTGCCGCACGGGCTGTTGGTGTGCCGGTGGAGGAATTCGGCTTCGGCTACCCCCCGCGCCTGGCGAAGATCGCCGAATGGCAGGGCACCGAGATCACCCTCAACTGGATCCCTTTTGGCGGCTTCGTCCGTCCTAAAGGTGAAGCTGATGAAACCGTTGAGGGCGGCATGGCAGCCGCGCCGGCCTGGAAACGCCTGGTGATCGCGCTTTCTGGCCCGGTGATGAACTTTCTGATCGGCATCATCCTCCTGGTGGTGATCTACAGCGCCATCGGCATCCCTGCCTCCAATGAAGCCATGATCACCCAGGTCTCTCCCGGGTCCCCGGCCATGGAGATCGGCCTGCAATCCGGCGACATCATTCTGGCTGTGGACGGCCAGCCAATTGAGAACATTGAGCAGTTGATCAGCACCGTGGATGCCAGCGTCGGTGAGCAAATTTCAATCACTGTCCAACGCGATCAGGAGCTCGAAACATTCACGATCACGCCGCGTGAAGATCCCCCGGAAGGCGAAGGCGCCATGGGCGTCACGCTCAGCAATCCCCTGAAACCCACCCCGCTTTTCCAGTCGGTCGGTTATGCGTTTGAAGCCACAGGCTTTGTGATCAGAGAAACCCTGCTGCTGCCTGTACGCCTGATCCGGGGCAGCATCGATCCGGCCCTGGCGCGGCCGGTTGGCTATAAGGGCATCTACGATATCTACAGCCAGGCCGTTGCGATGGACCAGGAGACCAGCCTCCCCACAGCCGAACCCCTGCCCGTGTTCACAATTTCGATCATTGCCAATATCTCCCTGGCCCTCGGCATCACCAACCTGCTGCCCATTCCAGCCCTGGATGGCGGGCGGATCCTGTTCACCCTACCCGAACTGATTTTCAAAAAACGCATCCCCCAGGGTTGGGAAAACGCCATCAATACGGTTAGTTTTCTCTTATTGATCCTGCTGATGGTCGTCGTCACTGTTCTTGATTTCACCAACCCGATCGTCATCCCCTGACGATCCAAGTGAGGTTCCCAAAATGAGCTCACGCTACCAACACGAGTTTGATTTCTCAGAGATCAAAGCAGCCCTGCTGGACAGAAAGACCCCCTTCCCTGCCAACCTGCTGTATTTCTTCTCAGATATCCACCAGGAAGACCTGAACAAGCTGGAAGCGGTTTGGCCGAAGGTCGAGACCCAACGCCGCCGAGGCCTCCTGGAAGATATGGAAACCCTGGCAGAAGGCGACACGTTATTGTTCTTCGATCCCGTCGCTGTGATGTGCCTGGAAGATGAAGACCCGGTCGCCCGGGCGACCGCCATCCGCCTGCTGTGGCAGTCACAAAAGGAACACCTGATCCCCAAGCTACTCAAACTGCTCCAAGATGACCCCGAGGCGATCGTGCGCGCTGCAGCAGCCACCGGCCTGGGAATCTTTGTCTACCTGGGTGAGTTAGAGGAGATCCAGCAGTCCACTTATGATGAAGTGGTGGAAAGCCTGATCAAGGTCCATCTCAGCTCTGATGAGACGCTGGTCCGCCGGCGGGCCCTGGAGGCTCTGGGGTATACCTCACACCCAGAGGTACGGCAGTTCATCGAACGCGCCTACAACACCAATGATGAAGACTGGCTGCAGAGCGCGCTCTTCGCCATGGGCCGCACTTATAACAAACGCTGGGTCGGCGCTGTGATCCGCATGTTCGATCACCCCGACAGCATGGTGCGTTATGAGGCTGTCCGGGCTGCGGGCGAGCTGGAGGCCGAAGCCGCCCGGGAACCGATCTTCGATCTTCTCGAAGAGGGCATGGAAGATGACGACATGTATTTCGCTGCCATTTGGTCCCTGACCAAGATCGGCGGCAGGGGCGTCCGCGAGCTGATCGAGA
>CAZLEK010000206.1:0-2402 GCA_964558525.1 uncultured Candidatus Brevefilum sp. | reverse complement strand
CGATGATCCCGGCGATCCGCAGGCCGCGTTTGCGGGAGGCCAGGCGCGGGCCTGAAATTCGCCCCGTTTGTCCGTTGACGATCAACACCTGCGGATGGCCTTCATCGTCCTTGTAAGTGGTGGCGTAAATGGGCAGCAAGAATTGGGTCCAGTTCTTTTTGGGATAGGCAGCGTTAATGGCAAAATTTTGTTGGTGCTGTGCGCCCGCGGCCTGCCGGCAAATTTCAGCCGCGGCCTGGTCCACCTGCGGCTGGGCGAGCGGCCAGGCCTCCCCCGGCGGCAGGTCTGGGCATTCGATCAGGGCTGCATCCAGGGCTTCCAGTTTCGCGTCCTGCATCTTTTCAAAAGGATATTCCCCGGTCAGCTTCATCCGGTTGTGGTGGTCTTCCAGGGCTGGTGCGGGGACGTTGTCCACATGGGTATCGATCTCACCCAGGCGCGGCTCCCAGCGGATGCGGTCCTCAATTAGCTTGCGAGAGACCCACCGGCCGTCCTGGTAGGCTTCCTTGGTGCTCTCAACCTGGTAATCAAATCCGGCTTCCATCTGCCAGTGGCCGTGGATGTTTGCATCCACCAGCCATAAAGGCCAGTAGAGGGGCGTCGAGCGGGCGGTCAAATGCGCTGCCGTAAAGTCCTCAGGTTTGATCCAAACGCTGGCGACGAAGTCCTGATAGATGGACAGCAGCCTTTGTTTTTCGACCAAAAACGGGAGCCATTTTTCCGGCTGGCCGGGGCGGATGCGGACTGGCTGGGGGGTGAGTTTGTCTTGGCGGCATAGGGGGCAGTCGGCGCCGATCTGGCTTTCCAGCACCAGGAAGCACCGTTCACATTGTGGGCAGCCGGCGGGCTGCCTTTCGGTTCCCCACAGGGTCTGACTTTCTTCGATGAGAGTGGTTTTGACGTCATCCATTAGCGTGCCTCCGATTGGCGGGCTTTGTTGAAGATGATGATGCTCACGATCATGCCGATGATGAACAAGATGATGCCCAGAACCAGCGGGATCACGCCGATGCCCGCCAGCAAAATCAAGGGCAGTCCGATCAAGCCCAGGATCACCCCAGGGGAAAGCAGGGCGGCGACGGCCAGCCAGACCTTCCACCAGGCGACCGGCTTCTGACCGGCGACGGACCCGGTTTGGCCGTTGACCATCACCTGGTACGTTTCGCCGCTGAATTTATAGGTTGAGAGGTACACGGGCAGCAGGATATAGCGCCAGGATTCGTCGGCGAAATCCGCCGTCATGCTGAAGTTGCGGATATGTGTTGAAGCAATATCCTGACGACAGGCCTGCTTGGCCTGCTCGCGCAGGGCATTTTTAGCCGCTTCCCAGGCTTCGGTCAGGGTGGTTTCGTATGCCTGGGCCTGCCAACCTGCCAGATAATCAGGCGAATAGGTTACTAACGCCTTCAGTTGGTAGGGGTAGAGCCCTTCCAGGATGCGATGGCTGATGTGGTCGTTATGGCTGCCGGTGATCAGGAAATCGTCGATACTCAGGCGAAGGTCTCCCTTTTCCCAGCGCCATTCGATCCGCGTGCGGGTTTCCCAGCGTTTCTGGGAGGCGTTGTAATGCCGTTCGGTTTTTTCATAGCCCACCTGAGCGGTCCAATGGGCGTCGATGCGGGTGTCAAATGTCCAGAAGGGGAGGTAGACGCCCTGAATGCGCTGGAGGATGGTGTTGCCCTTTAATCCGTCGGGATGGAACCAGCCTTTGCCGAGCCATGCTTTCACAGCCTGGCGTGTGTCTTCAGAGGTCACTTTGAAGGGCGCCAGGAAACGGGGCCGGAGAAATTCATCCAGGCTTTTGCGGATGTTGACCTGGTTCGAGGCGCAGAAAGGACAGCTGGTGCTCAAAACCCCTTCCGGCAGGGAAAGCTGAGCCCCGCAAGACTCGCAGGCCAACACCTGGCGCTGGGTCCCCCAGCCCTGCTCTGAGCGCGAAAGGGTTTCAAGGGTGAATTCAAACTCCTCCGCCTGCTTTCCAACGGTTTTTGCCTTCACCGGGGCGGCATAGCCGCAGTATTCGCAGGCGATCCCACCCGCCGAGATGTCGTAGGCGATGTTGGCTCCGCAGTTCGGGCAGGCGTAGGATTTCTTGGGTTCGATTTTAGGTTGTTCGGGGGCCGGGGCATAGACGATCACATCCGGGATCTTTGAATCGACTTTTTGAAAGCCCTCCGGAGGCGACCAGCTTGGTTTATTGCTTTGAGACGGCATATTTTTTAGTGCTCCTATTTTTTTATTCTGTATCCACCCACCATTTTAACGCAATCCTTGACCGCCCGACAACAGCAAATGTTTGGTTTCCCCTGATGTTATGCATTGATTGGGTGCCAGGGTAATTGCAAAGTAAGAGGTATTGAAAAAAATTGGCTCCCCGCAACGTCCTCGTTGCGGGGAAATGG
>CAZLEK010000205.1:0-2435 GCA_964558525.1 uncultured Candidatus Brevefilum sp. | reverse complement strand
ACGGGCCGTTCCCGTCTGTTGCCAGACTTCTCTCCTGCTTGACCTTGCACCACATGGGGGTTGCCTGTCCGGTCGCATTGCTGCGCCCGTCGGTGGTCTCTTACACCGCCATTTCACCCTTACTCTCCCGGGGGAGAGCGGTATTCTTTCTGTGGCCCTGCTCCAAGCGCTTACGCGCTTCCGGGCGTTACCCGGCATGCTGCCCTGTGGTGTGCGGACTTTCCTCGGGCGCATACACGCCCGCGGCCATCCGGCCGACCTGGATTTCTAGATGGATAATGATTATACGCTATTTGCGTTGGAATTGTGTAGGAGGTGAATTAGGAAATTAGGAATCAGGAATTAGTTATTGGGTATTGGGTATTAGGTATTAGGGTCACGGTGAATGGATTGAGATTAATTGCTTTATTTGGCCACGATGGACATTACCAAGAAATCGACAGCCCCCATTCGAAATGGGCCATTGATTTTCAACCAATTAGCTATTCGGTTTGAGGATCGGTAGCCCCTGTGAAATTCCATTTACACAAGATTCTACACACTACCATCACCAATACCCAGTACCTAGTACCTAATACCTAGTAACTGGTAACCCAAATAACTTGACATAAAAGGTCATATTAATGTATTCTGTACTTATAACCCACAAAAGAAGGATGGTGAAATGATGGCACAAGGTTATTCTCATAAAGAACTGGAAAAGGTGATTGAATCTGCGCAGCGGTTGAACGTTGAACTGGACGAAAAGGACGCAGTGAAGTGGTTAAAGTCGATCCGCGCAGCGGCAAAAGACGGCGAGCAAATCACCTTTGATGAACGCACGGGAGTCTTCGGTCAGAACATTGCCATGTTAGACTTCAGCCCCGAAAGGCTGGATTACTTTCGGAAAGTTGGCAAGCTGGTCGAGTTCCTGGATGCGCCTGGGGTAGTTGAAACCGCATTAGCGCTTTCCGGCTCTTCAGCACAGTCCAAGGTCCAACGGTATCCCGGTGACTGTGATTATTTTGAGCGGGTCAATATCCTTGCCGATTCCAAGCCGGAAGCCTGTCGGATCCTGGCCCGGATCATGCGCGAGAAGGCCCTATCGAGTCGCCAGGGGGCCACCTACCAGCTGATCGAGGTTAAGTTGGGTTCCTATCCCGAGGATTTTGTTAAAGGCAATCGCAGCTTTCAAAAAGACAGCCCGATCTCCTGGGGGCCGGATGAAATTGAGGATGGTAAAAAGGTTGGCTTTTCTCCTGACGGCAAAGCGATTGAATTGACCTGGGAGCAGATGGCGCAAAATCCGGGTTGGTGCAAACTGGATTGGGTCGTGGCGGATCCCATCCTTGGGACCCTGGCCAATGCCAGCAACATGCTGGATGTCACCTGGGAAGCGCCGGACGGCAGCATCACCCCCCTCGATGGCTACCTTGACCCGTATTTCCAGGAGATTTACCTTCAGGCGGAATCCGTGCCTATTTTTTCAAAACTCTCCCAGCACGTCAGTGCGGATGCTCTGGATGAGTATGTGACCGCCCTGGAAGGAGAGGTGCATAAATACCTGACCAAAGACGTTAATTACGGCAAAGCCGCCAAACGCATGTACAATATTTTCCGACTGACCGGGCGTTATGAAGAAGCCGTGTTCCTGCGTGAGCTCTTTGACGAACCCGCTTCCATGCTTTACCAGGTCTGGGCGTTGATCCGCACGGTGGATGATGCCATTAAAGCTGAGGCGGGATTCCAGGAAGAGCAATTGGTCCAGCAAGCCGAGGACTTGATGTTGGAAGTGATCCGGGTGATGGAGGACGCTCGCGAAGCGGAAGTGGTCTCCAAGATTTTAAGATTCCGGGATGCTATCCAGGAACAGGACAGCTACGAGACGCTCAGCGCTGAAGCCGAGGCTGCCCGGGATGAGGTGATCAATGTGGTCAACAACTTCTTCTATGATAAGCTGACCGGCATTCCTCAGATCAAGTCGTATATCGAAGCTTTTCAGCAGAGATCAAACTGAACGGAGCCATTAAAATCAAGCCTGGGTCTTGGAAATAGGTTTCTTCGTAAAGGATTTCAAACCTGTTCTCTGGTTTGACCGCTTTCAGCATAATTGTTTTTAACACTCTCAGACCCATGAGGGTGTTAAAAACAGCGGATGGTCACGGATGCCCAAACAGGGAAAAATAGCTGCCGGTCGTCATTGACGCTTGTTGATCCAGGCATCAAAGGAACAAAACAGATATTTTGCACGAACAATAAACCTTTCAGTTTATGAGCCGCAGAGAGGCCCTTCATCGGCGCGTCTCTACGGTACATTAATTGAAAATGAAACTATTATATAACTGCTCAGCCAGATAAACAATTTGGTAAATAGTAAAAAAATCTTTTAATGTGATATTTCGGATGCGCTCAAATGCCATTCACTGAGCCTGCAGCTTATGAAAGAGGAGCCTGCG
>CAZLEK010000204.1:0-2512 GCA_964558525.1 uncultured Candidatus Brevefilum sp. | reverse complement strand
CTTCTTGAAAAAATCATCTCCAACGCCCCCGGCAAATCCCCAACATAGGTGAACACCAACCTTTGGCTCGCCCGGGTGGCCGCCATGAACACCTGTTTGGTGTTGTTTTGGATCAATTCTTCCCGTTCTTCATCTGAGAGCCGGAGGGACTGCTCTTCTTCAAATAAAGCCCGCAGCCCAACCAGGAACACGATCGGGCTCTCCAGGCCCGCCCCGGCGTGGATCGTGGTGACCCGCACGAAATTACCCGGGTAGCTGGTCTTGGGTTCCATGGCTGCGTTTCTGCCCACTCGAGCATTGATGGCGGCAGTCAAGGCTTCCACTCCCTGCCAGTTGGCGTGGAGCACATACAAATCCTTTCGGGGAACGCCCTGGGCCAGAAAGGCAGCCACCTCATTGGCCACCCGCGTGATCTCGTCCTGGGCGCTGCTCAAGGGGATGATTTGTGGAAAAACACCCCTGGGCATATCCAACAAATTGGGCGCGAGGATATCTGCATCGTTTTCATCGGGCAGGCGCAGCCGGTAGAACAATCTGGCAAACTGCATGATCTCCTGGGTTGTGCGGTAACTCTTGTTCAGTTGGCAGCTGCGTCCCCTGGCTTCAATCCCCATTGATTTCCAGGTCGCTTTCCTGCCCAAGAAGCCCTGGGTGGGATCCGCAACCATAAAGAGGTGTGAAGACCTCGATCGCAAGGCGCGTTTGACCAGGTCGATCCAAACCGGAGCAAAGAATTGGGCTTCATCGATCAGGATGAAATCATAGGCCGGGAGTCGGATCTTCCCCTTCTCGCAAAAACGCCACAATGTTTGCGGGATGTCCCCCCAGTCGGGTGCGCCATGCCGCGCCAAGGCGGTTTGGTAGCTGGCCAATGCCTCCCACAAGAGGCCGCGCTGCGCCAACGTCAGGCCAAATCCCCGTCCCCGGCGGTCCGCATCCAAATATTGGGTTTTTGTGGTGATATTTTGATCCTTGATCCAATCGATCTCACCGCGCAGCATGCGCGGCGAGACAAAGCGATCATCGAGCATGTTTTCATGGACTTCACGAATGATCTCATCTCGGGTCTGCCGGGAAAGGGGCATCGCCCAGGGTGGATCCTCCGGCCAGAGCTGATAGCACCAGGAATAAAAGGTATGCCACTCGATAGTCTCCGGCAGACGACCCTCCAGCCTGAAGAACCGGCTCTCCAGGTCTTTGATCAGAGGTTTGTTGTGAGTCAGCACCAGAAATTTTTTATTGGGATAAAGGTGATACAGCAGCCGCAAGCGGTAAAGCAGGATCAATGTCTTCCCGCTGCCGGCGACGCCGTTGATGATGTTCAGGCGGAAATCCGTGGTCAGATGCTGGCTGTCAGGCTCAAGCTGGAGATCGGCCTTCAATGCGGCTTCCTGATCATAATCAAGCAGAAAATCGGTCAGGCCGGCCTCAATTTGGCGGGCGGTGGGCTTCCGGGCTGTCAATTCCGCTGGCACGACGGCCTCAGGCGTAAAGCGTTTGCGGAGCGCTTGATAGGCCTGCGGTTCCAACGGTTCTTCCGGGAAATAGGCCTCCCAGGATACACCTGATCCTTCCCCCAGAATTTCCAGTCCCGCCCAATGCGGCGCGCCAGGTTCGCGCGCCAGACGGCGCTCGAGCAGGGTTTGATGAGGGATGTGGGGAAACAAGACCAGAGTTTTGACGGCTTGCACTGTAGACAAGTCCAGGGTTTCAAGGAACGCTTGCAAAACCGCCGCTTCCCGCTCCCCAAATACCGGCCGCTGGTCATCAATCAATACCAACTGTGCCGCCTGGGAAGCCGCGCCCTCCGAGGAGGAACTCACTTTGACCAGCAGCGCCTTTCCTTCCCCATTGAGGATCAGGAAATCCGGCGCATCCGGCGCCCAGGGTGCGAGATGGTGCCAGACATGATAGGCATCTGGTAGTTTCTTAAGCGCTTCAAATACATTCAGGACAGCCGGAGGCAGCACCATGGGCAGCTTTTCCGGGAAGATGTGGGCCATACCTAAACCCGGATCCCTTCAGGGAGGGCCAGGATCTCACAATGATCGATCAGGGACCGCAGCAGGGCAAAAACCTCTTGAACCCCCTCCCCCATCCAGCCGTCTCGATCGATCATATGATGGCTGCCAACCAGGATCAACTTTGTGCGGGGGCGGGTGACGGCAACGTTGAGGCGCTGTGGTTGAAAAAGAAATTCAGCCACTTGAACGGCAAAGGCGAGATTGGAGGTGGCAAAGGACACCAACACGACCTCTCGCTCCTGCCCCTGCATCCGCTCGACAGTGTCCACAACGACCTTTGCCAAAATCGATGGATCGTCAACCGACCGGCGTAAAAGGCTGCGGATCAGCCGGCTTTGGGCTCGGTACGGCACCACCACGCCGATCTCCTCTGGCGAAATCCCCCGCTTCAACAGCGCAAGGACCAACGCAACGACAACCTCCCCTTCCAGCCGGCTTCGTACAGTGGTGTTGCTGTGGCACAGATCCAGGAAAACAAGCGGCTTTTC
>CAZLEK010000203.1:0-2699 GCA_964558525.1 uncultured Candidatus Brevefilum sp. | reverse complement strand
CCGCCCGCCCCATAAGCCGTGTACATCCAGATCGCCCCCAGGGTGGTGATCACCAGCCCAACCCCAAAGGGCAGCACCCACCAGCGCTTGAGCCGGTTCATCCGCTGCTGTTCCTCGGGTGAGAGCTGCAGCGGCCCCTCCCCTGCGGGGATCGCTTCGCCCTCGACCGCTTCGCGCGTCGCGGCTTTTTTCGAACCGCCCATGGCGTTGATCAGCCGCAGGCCTTCCTCGGGTGAGATCGTGCCCGCTTCCACCATATCCAGTATTTTGCGTTCTGCTTCATCTGCCATTCTGTCCTCAATCCTCCAGCGCGCGAAATAATTTCTCCGCCTCTTCCACGCTGATCTTCTTATCCTGCAGCATCTGTAAGATCATCAGGCGTTCTTCGTCCGTCGGGCCTTTCTTCCCTGCCCGTTGAGAAACCGGCGGGACGGGCTGCTCGGGCCGTCCGGCGCGTTCCGGCCGGTCTCCGCCAAAATCCACATTGATGTTGAAGCCGCGGTGCTTTTCCACCCGCTCCCGGATCTGGTCCAGCCGGACCTCCGCCGCCCGCACCTTGGCTTCCGCCCGGCGGGTGGCCGAGTCTACCCGTTCGCGGATCAGTTCGCTCAGGGGCGATTCCTCGTACTCAAATTGACCCGACAGGTCGCCCACCAGGTCTTCATCTGCCTCGGTCAGCTCACCCAGTGAGATCGCGCCGCCTGCCGCCAATACCACGCCAAACGCGGCACCGTCCATCTCATAATCATAATGGCCGTCGCTGACGGAAATATCGTCCTCTCCCAGCTTCACCCGGATCTTCCGGCCGCTGGAGCGCATCTCAAACCGGGCCCCCTCAAAGCCCTCACCGACCTCCAGGTGGATGTCCCCGCCGGCCTTGAGCGTCACAGGATCGCCAACCAGTGTGAAATCCTGAAGGCGCACATCCCCGCCGGCATGCAGGTCGCCCGATAGGTTCACGCGCCGGGCCGCAAAGGACCCGCCCAACCGCGCCAGCTGCAGGAGCCCTTCCAGATCCTGGCCCTTGAAGCCGCCGCCCATCTTTTCCAGTGAAAAATCGCCGCGGATCGCCCTGGCCTGGCAGCTGCCGCCGATCTTCTCGCCCTGAAAAGACCCCAGATCGCTCAGGACGAGGTTGCCGCCCACCTTCTCCACCTGCACCGCCCCGGCCCCATTGACGGAGAAATTGCCGCCAACCTTCTCAACCCGCACCTCCCCCACATCCTTGAGCACCAGGTTGCCCAGCACCTTTTCCAGCCTGATCTTGTTCTGGACGCCGCTGATCTTAACCGTCCCCATCCCCTTTTCAAGCTCAATCGACGATTTGGCCGGCACGGTCATGCGGCATTTGGCGTTCACCGTGACATAAACATGCCCATCCTCCTCCACCAGGGTGGCCAGTTGGGGCGCGTCAATCTCACAGACCACTTCGGCCTGGTCAACGCCTTCAATGCGAACCCCGCCGTAAGCCTTGAGGTGGATCACCGGGTCTTCACGTGTGAGCGGCAAATTGTGCATCATGGGCCACGTCCTTTCACCAGTCCATAAAAATTAATGACATGATTTATAGTCTTGATAAAATCATATCATATTTATTAACTTTGTCAAGGGTGGGTTCAATTATATTGAAGTTCAACCAGGGTAGAAATGAGGTTTTCATGACTTGGGATCGATAAAATCGAACAGATCTGATCGCTCAGCGCCCAAACGGGTCCTGCCGCGCGGGCCATCGTCTCCCGGTAGTGGGGGTAGCGCTCGAAAAGGGCCGCCAAACGCGCCTCAAAGGGCACCAGCCGGTCGCCCTCCACCAGCTTGTCGCAGAAGTAGACCAGCTTGACCTCCCAAGGCCTGTCATCGGCGTGGGGATCCAAAATGGTGGACATGATGTGCTCCCGCACGATCTCCGCCAGGGCCGGGTAACCCTGCGCTTCCAAAAAGTCCGCCCCGACCTGGCCGTGTGCGCCGGCTTGCTGCAGGGTTTCGATCTTGTCGATGTCGTGCAGCAGCCCGCCCCGGTGGGTTAATATCGGGTCCAGGGGGATCCCCTGCCGCCGGATCAGCACTGCCAGGGCGTAGGCGCTGCGGGCGACGGTTTTTGAATGGGCGCGGATGTTGCCCGGGACCTCCCAGGCCGCCCACCAGTCCAGGCACTGCGCCCGGCTGGGTTTGCTCCTCAGGGCTGAGCCGATCTCGGGCAGGCGCGCCAGGTCGATCAGATCCAGGTCCTGGGCCGGCAGCGCCTCCGGCGCCAGCGCCCCCTGCGGGTTGAACCAGACCGTCCGCCACCCCCCTAAGGCCGCTTCGTTCACTGCCGCGTAATTCACATCAAAAAAGGCCGCCAGACCCGGATCGGGGGGCGCATCCAGGCGCGCCGCCCAATGCAGGCTCAGTCCGCCTGCCAGATCCACCCGGTCCGGCAGGTGTTCGGGCGGCGCTGTTCTGCTCAGCCTGTGCACCGCCTGGCGGAATAAAGGCCGGGAGGTCAGCCAGAGCTGCAGATCAGCCGGCATCCCCAACCCCCACTTCCGCCGAAGCCTTGCGCCGGAACACCAGCGGGATCAAGGGCATCGCCAGCAGGTTCAGCCCGGCCACGATCACAAAGGTCCACGGGTAGCCGACCCCATCCACCAGCACGCCCGTCACCGCCAGGCCGATCCCCGTGCCGATGTTGGCGATCGCCATCAGGATCGAAAACATCG
>CAZLEK010000202.1:0-2716 GCA_964558525.1 uncultured Candidatus Brevefilum sp. | reverse complement strand
GCCAGGATGGTGGTGGGATGTTCATCGGTCACGAGCAGGAAACCCTCACCGTAGCGCACAATCCCTTCCCAGTTGCGGGAGACTGCGCCAGAAAGGGTCAGGTAGATTGGAGGCCGGTCGACCATATTAATCGCATCGCCAGCGATTTTTAAAGCCACCAAGCGCTCCACCTGGTGCTGCCCCTGATGAGACTCCCCCAATCCATGCCTGATCGCAATCTGATCTGCACCCGGTTCCAGTTTGGTGTCCCCCGGGAAGAAGTAATTAATCGCCCAAAACTCGCCCTGGGGATCTGCCTGGGTGGCATCGGTGACCCGGTATTCGATATTGGGCAGGGGCAGGGCGCCTTCAGGATCCAAAGAAAGGTCAAACCGGTGGGCCGCCGGGTCTGGGTTGACATTGACGCCATTGGCCTCATAGATCGTATACAGCCGATCTTCATAGATGACCAGCGTTTCATCGGACATGTTGCCTAAATCTGCCTGGGGTGCGAGGGCCAGGGGCTCTTCTGACCTCAGGGTCAGACCATCACAATTTCCAAGGATGCTGCCGCGCACAAGATACCCCACCATCTGATCACCCTGACGGGATTCGATCGTCAGAAAAACCTGATCCTGATAAAATGTGAGCGATTCAAAGCCTTCAAACCCCAGGATCGACCGTTCAATCCCTTTGGTGTCAAAGGGCTTCATCTCCGGCAGCAGCGTTTGATCTCCCTCGCCGGTGAGATATTCCTGCAGCGCTGATTTCGGGATGCTGAAAACGTATCCGGCCTGGTTTTCGTCTTTGTAGATCATCGGGTACTGCGGCAGCAGGATCAGATTTTCTCCACACCAGGCCATCCCGGAAATCTCTGCCCTGGAGTCAGCCGCCGGTCCGTTCATGGGAATTTCTTGTACGGGGCTCTCCGCAATCAGGGTCACCGAGTCGGGGCGGACAGGCGCGCTTCGCCGGCAGGCGGTTAAGCCCCCAGCAAACAACAAGAGGAGGAAGGGCAGCCAACGCTTCTTGAGCATTTCAGATCAGTCCAACTCAAATGTGGCAATCACAGGATCGTGGTCGCTGAAGCGGGCGGCTGAAGGGAATTCACTGTTCAAATGCAAAACATCCACTGACAGCAGGTCACCAGACAACCCATCCGATACGAGAATGTGATCAAGAGCCTGGCTGTTGCCATCGTAAATGTAGGTATAGCGTTCCGGCGCCGGAAGCGTGTTGATCAAGTTCTGCAGGATGCCATCCTCTAATAAGCTAACCGGGTTTGAGAACTGGAAGTCGTTCAGGTCTCCCAAAACGATCACCCGGGCATTGGGGTCGATTGCCAGGATGCTGTCCACAAAGTCATGGACAGCCTGGGCCTGGCCCAGCCGCGGCACTTCCGAATCAAGCACCGGCGGTTGGAATTCGCCAAACAGGGAGCGATCCCCGCCTTTTGAGACGAAGTGGTTATTGATCAGGAACAACCTATCCCCACCGTATTCGAAGGTCAGCATCAACGACCGCCGGCTGGAATAGAAGGCCGGGTTGTTGGGATCCACGCGACCCGGGTTGAGTGAGGGCGTTGGGACGCCATTTTCGTCGATGATCTCAAGCGGAGTCTTCGTTTCTCCTTTTGGTGCATCAAACAGCCGAAGGCCGGTGTCAAACCGGTACAGGAAACCCACTCGGATATTCCCTAAAGGGATGCCGCCTTCCGCGCCAGGTATGGGGTCAATGTCCGTAAAACCATACTGCGGACCTCCCAGTTCAAGGATGGCGTCAATAATGCCCTGGTAAGTTTGGTCCGCAGAGATGGCATCTTCACCTTCATTTCCATCGTTATCCATGATCTCCTGCAGCCCGATGATATCGGGCGAGCCCATCGCGGTCACAATTTGTTCGGCCAATACCTGCAGGCGATCAGGCTGCTGGGCGGAAAGGTTGAGCACATTATAGCTGACAACCCTCAGCTGGTCTTGTTCCACCGCGGCAAGGCCGGTTTCGGGCTGCAGGCCCCCATCTTCAAATTGAGGTGACGCTGTCGGCAGCAATTTAAAATTGCCGTAGTCATAGTCCATCACGCCGATGATCGGCTCAGCAGCCAGATCCCCCACCTTGACAAAGGGCGTCTCTACCAGCAGATCGTCCAGGATGATCCGCTCCGGGTTGAAATCCTCCGGCTGGATCACAATGCCGCCGCGCGGCGTCCGCAGGCCTGCCCTGGCGCCAAGATCGGCGAGGACAACAATCTCTTTAAATTGATTGGTCGGCCCAACCACCACCGCATCATTGACCTGGACCCGCATCCCCTCCAGGCTTTCATAAAAATCCAGGCCGTCATTGTCTGGGTCGAAAATGGTCGATCCGTTAATGAATCCTTGGGTATCGTCATCAATGACCTCGGTGGGGGGAAAACGGCCGCCTTCGCCAATCACCGTGGGTTCCGGCAGGTCATTCCCGCTGGAACGCACTCGCACCGTCACATCATCCAACTGAGTGCGTGAGAGATTTCCATATCCGCCGCCGGGCGTCATTTCCTCCACACGGCCCGCAACTTCCACCGCATCTCCCACATCTACCGTTGGAATGGTCTCCGTGAAAACAAACAGCCCCTCCGATGTCGCCGGATCGCCGTCTGGGCTGGTTGACTGCAGGTAAAAACCGTCGGATTTTACCACGGTCACCACACCTTGCACGCCAGAGACGTTGTCTCCATTGAATGGAGAGATATGCCCTG
>CAZLEK010000201.1:0-2721 GCA_964558525.1 uncultured Candidatus Brevefilum sp. | reverse complement strand
ACTCCTTTCAGATTAAAGTCGCTTGGTCATCGATCAATATCCGCACGGACCCCTCAGGGGGCGCCTATGATACGGCCAATTGGACGCCGCCTGAAGGTGAGGTGGGTGACATCATGACCCTCACCCAGCATTTCAGCACTGGCAGTTACGGCAAGAACATCCGTTGGCGCTATGAATATATGTGCAATCCTTGATCTTAAGGCTTGAGTCAGGCTTTTAGTTGCGAATTTGGAGGTGCGATGAAAACGATTTTTAGAAGAAGTCAGAAAGGTGCAGCTTTTCGAAGCTTCAGCAGGATCCTGCCAGCAGGGCTCCTGGCGGCTTTCTTGGTGATTGCTGTGTTGTTGACGGCCGTTCGGGTGGCAGCCAAGGATGTGGAGCCTGATATGCCCAGGCAGCAGTTAGCCCAGGAGACCGGCGGATATTGGCAGCTGGTGGACACCATTGTGGAACCAGTTTCTGAGGAAAGAATCACTGACTCTGGTCTGGATACCCATGATTTGTCACATGCTTATGCGGAAGAGGTCAAATATGGTGAGCTTTGTGGAACGGCAACTAACACTCTCAGCGATGGGAGTTTCGTGTTCCAAAGGAAATATTTTAAAAGCGAACATTGCTATAAACAGGATTACTACTTTACCGCAGTAGCTACCTGGAGTCAGCCGCCAGAACGGATCACACCGGGTAAGCCCCTGACCCTTCAAGCCAACATTTCAAAAGCGACGAGCATCACCAGTTCCACCAGTTCTTGGTTTTATTGCGGCACAGGGCTGAGCATATCTACCGATGAACCTGATGTCGGTTGCGGTTCCACAAGAGCTGGAAAAGGTGTGTGCAGCATGAGAGTCTCCGCACCAACATCCGAAGGGCATGTTGAAGAAAAAGAGGACTGTGTCCTGGAGGTTGGCGCTGGCAGTTCAGCAGGCGATCAATTTGCCCTTCGCTATTGTACCCATGCCGGAGGCTACAGGTATGTTTATGAGTGGGTGCCAGCTGAAGAAAAACCGGCTGCCCCCGGTCCGGCGGAGGTTGAAGAACCCAAACCAGAACAGCCCAAACCCGATCCGCCCAAAGCGGACGACAGCGAGCCAGATACGGGGTATCAGCGGCCGTCATCCAGCGATTCCGGCTCAGGCGGGTCGGTCCTGGGGCCGCTGGCCGTTTTGGGCACCCTGGGCACCCTGGGGGTGGGGGTGATGGGTGGCTTGGCAGTGTTGGGAGGGGCTGGTGCAATTGCGATTGGGATCAAGGTGTTGGGTGGTGGGGGTGGCGCAGCGGCGTCTAGCGTGACTGTTGGAAAACCTTATGTCGGCGATAAGGTAGCAGAGCAGGTTGCAGACGTGGTCGAACCCACGGAGGAAAAATTGGATCTTAAGGACAAGCCTCCTGAGATAACACGAGAGAACCTTGAAAATGAAATCCAGAAAGAGCTGGAACGTTTGGCTGAAGAAGGGCACTATATTGGCAATAAAACAATTTTGCAAAAAGGGTTGAATATAGGAGCCTCAAGTTGGATTTCAGATAAGGTTTTTGGAAGAACGAAAAATTACTGTGAAGAAATGAAAGACTTGGGGAAGGCTCACCTTGAAAAAATTATGCCTGAGGGCACAATCATTGAGCATGTTGCACTTCAACGTAATCGATTGATGAATCATATTGCCAATAGAGTTATCCTGCCGGACGGGACTGAACTGGTGATCGATTACTGGGAGGGCCTGGCAAATAACAAGCCCGCTGTCTATACAGTAAAAGAGTGGAAGGAAAAGTGGAAGAAAGAATTAGGCGAACCAATGCATGGTCGCTATGAGATTGATGACGTCGTCTCTCAGGGACAAAAAATGATGTTTGATCATGTTATTAAGAATGGTTATGATAAGATTGATGAATTTTCCCCGAGTACTCTCACCCCAAAAGAAGTAGAGACCATTAAAAATTGGGCAAGGCGCGAAGATTGGGAAAGTTACGAAACATGGGATAATGTCAGGAATGGCATGACACATGAGGAATGGGATGATTGGAAAACTGTATATCTATACAAGAAACGTCTTGGGGTGGTGCCGAAAATTAGTGGAGGTGCGCGATGAAACAACAACAACTCGAAGAGAAATTGCCGTTGAAACAAGTGGCCCACCTGACAAATGCCACGACGATTGAGGAAGTTTATGGTCGCATGGAAGAATGGATGATGACTCTTGGTGAGTATCAATTTTTATTAGACCCGGTCAGCGGCACCTGGCTGTTCTTTGACAGGGTGCATGACACCTGGGATACGACCGGCTATATGGCGGGCGAGGCCACTTTTGCTCTGGAGAAGGGAGAGCTGATTGTGATACCTAACCCGGAACCCACCGTTTGGCCGCGCGACCAGCGATATGAAGCGGCTGAAGGCCGGTTTCGCCACTTATCCCATCTTTATATTGATGAATTGATTGATGAGCGCGCATTGCATCAAGCCGTCGAGGCCCTGACCCTCAAAGACCGGCAGGGCCGCTCCTGGCGCATCCGGGCAGAAGATGGGGTGTGGACCTGGTGGAACGGCAAAGCCTGGGTGGCGGGGGAACCGCAGCGCGAGAACCTGCCGGTACCCAACCTGGGGCCCTGGCAGAAGTTCGCCGAGGCAAAGTGGCGATATTTTGAGCTGTGGAACCAGAAAGAAGCTGGCAAATTGAGCGAAGAGGCCTTTATGGCCGAGGTCAACCAGCTGCGCGTCCAGGATCAAAA
>CAZLEK010000200.1:0-2744 GCA_964558525.1 uncultured Candidatus Brevefilum sp. | reverse complement strand
GATAGTGATTGATTAATCCCATCCAAAAAACCCTCTCCCTTGCCAGGGGAGAGGGTCGGGTGAGGGTTCCAAAAAGGTCGTTTAGTTACTGTAATAAGATTGTTATCTTCTCAACACAATTCTTAATCCAATTTCTCAATCGGTTCCGGCACGTGCCCGAACTGGATTTCCGGCTTCTCATGGGCGGCGGACCATTCACAGGCGTTGAGGATCACGCGCTGGATGTTCTCATCTTCGTAGATGGGATAGGTCTCGTGCCCGGGGGCGAAATAAAATACCCGGCCGAAGCCGCGCTGCCAGCAGCAGCCGCTGCGGAAGATGTCGCCGCCGGCAAACCAGCTCACGAACACCAGCACATCCGGTTCGGGGATGTCGAAGAACTCGCCGTACATCTCGGCGTGGGGCAGCTCAAAATACTGCCCGACGCCCCTGGCGATGGGATGGCCCTTGGCCACCGTCCAGATGCGCTCCTTTTCGCCGATCTCCCGCCAGCGCAGGTTGCAGGTGGTGCCCATCATGCGCTTGAAGATCTTTGAGAAGTGGCCGGAATGCAGCACGATCAGCCCCATCCCGTCCAGGATGCGCCCTTGCACCCGGTCCACGATGGCGTCATCCACCTCACCGTGAGCCATGTGCCCCCACCAGATCAAAACGTCCGTCTCATCCAGGACTTTTTCCGTTAACCCGTGTTCGGGTTCATCCAGGGTGGCGGTTTGGCTGGGGAAACCGGCTTGTTCTAAAAAACCGGCAATGGTAGTGTGGATCCCTTGTGGGTAAATTTTCTGTACCTTTTCATCGGACTTCTCGTGGCGGAACTCGTTCCAAACGGTTACGCGTGGTTTATTAGTCATCTTTTCTCTCCTTAATGGTGTCGGTTTAATTTTCAATCTTGACAATCTGGCCGCCTTCCGCCGCAGACTGGCAGATGGCGTCGTACAGGCGGATCATGCGCAGGCCGACCTCCGGCGGGCTGGGGTTGGGGATCTTCCCGGCCCGTACTTTGAGGAAGGTGTCCCATACGGTGGATGCCTTTGGGAAAGGCACGGTTTCTGCTTCCTTCTGATCTTTCTTTTGGATCGCCAGGCTGCGCCCCCAGGCGCCGGTGGTCAGGATGGCCTCCTTGCAGAAGACCTTGATGACCGAATCGCAGGCGGGGATGGTCTCGCCGCAGCCGTGCAGGGTCACGAAGGCGCCGGATTCCAATTTGGCGATCGCCACGGAGAGGATCTCCACCGGGCGGCCGTGTTTGTCCATCCAGGCGGCCACTTCCACGAAGTCCTGGTTGACCAGGTCTGCGACGGTATTGAGCATGTGAGCGCCCGTGTCGAAGATGAACCCGCCGCCGGAGAGCGCCATCTGCTGGCGCCAGGTCCCAGCGGTGTTGGGCCCCCAGTTCTGCCACACCGTGGCGCTGACGGAGAGCAGGTCGCCGTACAGGCCTTTTTGGATCCCGTCTGAGGCCAGGCGGATCAGGGGTGAGAGGCTGCCCTGGAAGGAAATCACCAGGGTCTTGCCGGTGCGGTCCCGGGCCCCCATCAGGCTGAGGGCTTCCTGGGTGTTGACCACCATCGGCTTCTCCAGCAGGACGTCCAGCCCGGCCTCCAGGGCGGCCACGGTGTGGTCGTGGTGCATGGCGTGGGGTGTGGCGATCATCACCGCGTCCATCTCGAATTTCTTCAGAAAGTCAGCAATTTTGGGTTCATTGGGGGGGATGGCTTTGCCGGCGGCTTCAAACTCCGGGACCAGCTTATCCACAGAATCCTGGAAGGGGTCGCACAGGGCCACGATTTGGGTTTGGCGGTCCTGGAACATGTTGCGGACGTGAAAACGGCTGATGCCGCCGCAGCCAATGATCCCGGCTCGAATGGTTTTGGATGACATAAAGCTCCTCGAAAATGATTTGGTTGGTGTAATTACCCCACCATTTTACACTACCTTTGAGGATTCAAGCAGCCTGCTGCTTAGAGCAATTTTCAACCACGGAAACCATGGATAACGTTATTTGTGAAAAATCTAACTTCCCTCCCTGCCCTTTGATTTCGCTGGTATCTCATCGCGAAGCCTCCGATAAGGAAAGGACCAACGAGAATGGGTATATTAATGGAGACCTTCGGTCAATTTCACTGCTTGGTCCTGTCAGGAGGCTCCACACTGAGGATGCCAGCCAGATCAAAGAACTCAGGAGTATTTTAAGAGACGCCGTATAGCCTGATGTAACGTCGGCAGCCGCAGGACCAGCAGCAGGATCAGCACCCCAAAGGCGATCAGCGGCACGGCATAGGCGCCCTGCAGGCTGAACAGGTCCCCTTTGACGGCCAATAAATAGTGCAGCATGACCAGGATCCCCGCCGGGTACACCAGCCGGTGCAGCCAGACCCAGGCCTGACCCCACCGCCGCCGCAGCCCCCGGAAGGAGGTCGCCGCCAACACCAGCAGGATCACCAGGGCGATCAACCCCAGGAGGATAAAGGGTTTGTTCTGGATCTCGGCCCAGATCAGGCCGAAGTCCAACCCGTAGTCCCAAAGAGCAAAGCTTGCAAAGTGCAGCCCGGCATACAGCGCGGCGTACAGGCCGAGGGGCTTGCGCAGCCGGAAAACCGCCGGCAGGCTGAAGAGCCTGTGGAGCGGTGTGCAGGCCAGAGAGAGCAGCAGGAAGATGACCGCGATCCGGCCGGTCCAGCGTAAAACTCCCTCCACCGGGTTGAAGCCCAGGCTGTTGGTGAGGGTGGCGATGGCCAAAACAA
>CAZLEK010000199.1:0-2950 GCA_964558525.1 uncultured Candidatus Brevefilum sp. | reverse complement strand
GCTTCAGGAGTAATAAAGACCGGCGAGAACAAGCTCTGACCATCAACATAACCCCAAAGGCCTTGTCCACTTTTTGCCTCAGACCTGATCACGAATACCTAATCCCTGCCCTCAAGCAAATAGGTCCCGCTTTACCCTGGCCCTCTGCTCCGGTTTCGGGTAAGCCTGCATGTACTCATCTTTGTGACCGCCAAACAGCCAGGTGATCAGGCCGCGCAAGCCTTTGTCCATATCGGCCCCGCCCTGGCTGGCATGACAGCGAGCGGCTTCGGCTTTAATGGGCTTAACTGGTGAATAATCCACTTTGACATGGATGGGGAAATCAACTTCAGTCAGGGCTACCAGATCAATATCCTTATTTCGACCAAATTGATGCGGATTTTGCCCAATCAAGCGCAGCACCCAAACGACAATCTTTAAGAAGGTGTGATTGATGGTGTGAAAAAACAGCCTTTGGGGTTGAAAAGGCGGCCGGCCTTCTGGGTCTTTAAAACCCTCACCCGCTGCCAGTTCAAAAGCCTGCACGGTTGCCTGGTGCATGGCAATATGATCGGGGTGGCGGTAGCCGCCGATCGGGTCAAAGGTCAACACCCCATCCGGCCGGATCTGGCGGATCAGGCGCGCCACCTCACCCGCAATTTGTTCAACCGGCTGCGCCGCCAGGGCCTTAGGATGGTCGTTGGCCTCGGACCCGGGCATGCCCGAATCACGGTAGTTCAGAAAATGGAGCTGCTCAATCCCCAGGGCTTGAGCGGCGCAGCGCAGCTCCTGGGTGCGCAGGCAGGCCGCGCTCTTGATCGTTTCCTTGTACTCCGGGTCAACCTCACCCACCTCACCACGGGTGGCGCAGATCAGGTGCACTTTCACGCCCCGGCGCGCATACAGGGCCAGGGTGCCGCCCATCCCAAAGGTTTCGTCATCGGGGTGGGCCAGGACAGCCAGGAGGGTCTTTCCAGCATATTGGGGGATCTTTGCCATTGTTAACGCCTTTTATGAATTATTTTCTCGATCTCTGATCGCTGCACAAATTAATCTTATCAAAATTGGAGGTGAAATCACAAGCCCTGTCGAACTCATTCAATCATTCCGCCCGCCGGCCCATGGGGATCCACCAGACCGGCCAAGTCTTCCCAGGGGATCAACACCGATTGGGGGCCAACCGCATAGGGTCCGATCTCGTAGACATCAAAATTGATCTGCAGACCGCCCGGGAGCAGGTTCCAGTTCTCACGCTGGCGCAGCACTTCCGCCGCCCTGCCGGCTTCATAGCCAAAATCCCGGCTTTCTAAAACAGGTTCGATCCGAGGGCCAATCTCCTGGACAGGGTCTACCCCAGGCAGGAACAGCTGCTCCAAGCCAATGAATTCAGCTTGATGGGCATCGTAATTCAAGGACCGAGAAAAAGGAACGGGGTGCACGGATATCGCGATATACTGGTCAAATTGCAGGAGGAAGCTGAAGCTGCGGCCGTTGGCATTGGTCAACAAATAATCAAACCGGAGGCTGCTGAGGGGGGCCTGCCCCAGCTCTTCTTGTGCAGGGCTCAGCTCATTGACCGCCGCAAGGAATTCTGCTTGAAATTCATCTACCATGCGGTCGACCTCGGCATTAAAGGGCGCCACCATGGCTTCGGGGCCGTCCAGGTTTGGCCAGGCGCCGTCAATTATATAGGCGGGGGACTCTGACTCCGCCAACACCCTTTGGCCGACGACGCGGACATCCATTTGGGTTGGTGTGGCTGCGCTCTCCACCGGCTGGGTTTCGATGGGCTCAGCGATGGGCGTGGGCAGCTGGGAAGGCTCACCTGTGTTGAGGAACGCCTGCAGCCGCGTCCGCAATCTGTTGGTCAGGCTGCAAGAAACCAAACCAAGGGACGTCAGTAAGAAGAAAACTGCCCTGCGGCTTCTTTTTCCCATAGAAATGCTTCCTTTCTTAATCTTCAAGAGATCATATCATTAAGCCAGGCTGTTTAAAACGATCGCCTGGCTTGGGGGGGACAAGCCAGGCAATCTTCAGGGAGGAAACCACCATTCTCACCTGGCAGAACCGAAGTCCTGCAGACTTACTGGTGGAAGACACACCAAATACCAATAAAAGTTTTGTGTCTTGAAGTAAATATACTGGATGAATAGAGTCATAACATTAAATTCAGATTAGAGTTTACTAATTTTACCTTATTTGTAATATTTCTAATCTTCCTGCGGTGGATGCCCCTGCCGAAAGAGCTGCTCCCAGGCCGCCACTTCATTTTCAGAAAGCAGCCGGTCGCGCGGGTTCAGTTCGGGTTCTTCGTCGATCAATTGCTGGCATTCTGCTGCAAAAGCATTCGAGGCAATCACACCCGCATGCGCGGCGCGGGCGGCCTGCTGGACCTGCCGATCAGAACTGACCACCTGTGCATTCTTGGCGCGCTTCCCCAGCTGTCGCAAGCGCTGCATGATGGCCTCATCGGCTGTGATTCCCTGGCGCACGAAGTGAGCCTGCACCCGACCAGCCTTTCGCACACCGGCCTGCCCTGCTGGCGCCCGGTCAAAAAACACCTCAATGGCTTTCCGGCGCAGACGGGCGTAGTCCTGCAGCAGCCGGATCAAGGCGGCTTCATCCTCGACATCCGCCAGGGAAAGCCCCGGCAGATGGGGGATCAGGTTGTGGCCGTCAATGATTAAAAGCATGGGTTTATCTTTCGAAATTAGGTAGTAGGTATTAGGTACTAGGTATTAGGTAATAGGTAATAGGTAATAGGTATTAGGTATTCGTCATTAGGGTTGTGCCCGTCAATGAAAAACAGCATGATTTTATTGTAACGCATGAGACAAGATCAACGAACCGCCTTGGCACCCAATTAGGGCAATCGCAAGATCACCAAGAAAAACTATGATTGAAATTCTCTTTATACGAAGGGTGATCGATGGTATCTCTTCCCAACTTTCCGCTCTCGCCGACGTCCCCG
>CAZLEK010000198.1:0-2987 GCA_964558525.1 uncultured Candidatus Brevefilum sp. | reverse complement strand
TTTTTGATCTTCATAACTGAGTCAGGTTGCCGGCTGCGCCGACAAACCTGACCTACTTATAAAGGTAGGAGACCCGCCAGCCCGTGACATCTTCTTTTCCTAATTCCTGATTCCTAATCCCTTGTTCCTAATCCCCTAGTTCCTAATCCCTAATTTCCACTGAGTCCACAATGCCCACGATGACGGAGATGATGCAGCCATCGGGGAGGTTGAGGATCTGGCGGGCGCCGTTGCCGTCCCGGTTGACGAGGACCGTGTCGCCGACGCCGGCGTGGGTGTGATCGACCGCGATGAACTCCCCGTCGCTCTCCTCGCCGTCCATCACCAGGGGCTGGACCACCAGCAGCCGCCGGCCGTCGTAGTGGGGGTGGCTGATGGTGGCCACCACCGTGCCGATCACTTTACCAAGAATCATAGCACTGTTCCGTTAGGTGTAAAAATTGGCGCCCTGTTTGAGGGTGTAGTCAAAGTCGCCGTGGGGGCGCAGGGCCAGCTGATCCACGATGCCCACCACCGCCAGGTCCACGGGGACGAAGGTGATCTCGGGCATGGCCAGGGCGGCCTCGCGGGAGCGGTTCATGACCACCAGATCGCCGATGCCAGCCTGGACCACATCGGCGGCCACCTGCCGCGCGCCGAGGGGCTCGAGCTGCTTGTTGAGGGGCTGCACGATCAGCAGCTTGATGCCCTCCAGCCCGGTGTATTTGAGCGTACACACGGCCGTGCCGTGGACCCGTCCAAAGATCATCCGTTGACCCCAACGTTGTTGAGGACCCGGGTGATGATCGTCTCCAGCAGGGCCTCATCGACCTGGTCGCCCAGCTTGGCCTTAACCGCGGTGCGGATGCGCTGGCGGAGATCCTCACTCCCGGAGGGGGTCACCGGGGATGGCGCCGCTGCGCTGGCCTGGGGGGCGGGTTTGGTCTCCTCGGACAGGTAGGGACGGACGGGCGCAGAAGGCGGGGTCTGGTGGGGTTGAACCAGCCTGACGCCCAGGCGCTCGGCCTTTTCGAAGGCCAGTTCGGTGAGGACCAGATCCTCGCTGACGGTCAGGGTGAACTGGCCGCGGGCGGCCATGTCTTCGATATCGCGTTCTGTATAAAATTCTTTGGGCATACCGTTAGCTCCTCTCGGCTGATGGCCTGTGTTCAGGCTCAGCCCTGAATGCCTTCCAAGTCCTCCAGGGCGCTGGTGGCGGCATTCCTGGCGGTGCGGATCTCGGCTTCGGACCCCGAAAGCCACATGCGGCCGAAGCGGCCGACCGATGAGACGTGGATGATCTTGATGCTGGCTTTCTTTTCCGCTTCGTTACAGGCGTAGTTGATGTAGGCGGCCGGGGCGCATTCCAGCACGAGCAGGGTCTCGCCGGGGACGAGGATGCTGCCCTTGCGGAAGCGGTTGAGCAGCTGGGCCTGGTAGGAATCGACGCGGGTGATCATCTGGGTGGAGACGACTTTAGGTTTGATGCGGTCTTCCTTTTTGAGGCCCAGGCGGTCCAGCACAACCTGGCCGGCTTCCTTGACAGCGGCCTGGTTGAGGGAATGGACTTCGAACATGCCAAACTCGCGCTCGACGATCTGGGCGCCGGGTTTGGCCTCGGTGGCTTTGACGGCGATGTCGACCACGCGGAAGACCTCGTTGCCGGGGGCCATCTCAACGTAGAGGGAGGCCATGCCTTCCACGGGCAGGTCACCCTGGGTGACCGTGCCGATGAAGGCCGAATACTGGGCCTGCATGCGGTCGATAAAACAATAACAACGTAATGAGAAATTATCTGCCATAAGTGCTCCTAAAATCTTTAATTGAGATGCTGGACCCCATTGTCGTGCATGGCGATCCCGAGGGGGGTGACGAAGAGCGGGCTGCCGACCACCTGGGTGGGCAGGCCGGTGACGGTTTGGATCACCTCGGCGATGCGGGGGAAGAGCGGGGTACCGCCCACCAGCACAATCTGTTTGACGCTGGATCCTTGCAGGTGGCGTTCAACAATCGAGCCCATCTTCTCCATCACGGGACGGACGAGGGGGAACAGCCGGGACTGCTGAGCGGGGTCCTTCTTGAGGGCCTCGGCCTCTTCAAAGCTGAGGTCGTTGGCGCCGGCGATCACCAGGGAAAAATGGGTTCCGCCGGTGGCTTCGTCTGCGGTGTAGACCACCTGGCCGTCTTGAATGATGGCGATGCCGGTGGTGCCGCCGCCGATGTCGACGATGGCGCCCTCCTGCATGCCGAGGATGTTGTTGGCGGCGGAGGGCTCGTCGATGAGGCCATGGCAGGCCATTCCGGCGGCTTCGACCACGTTGGCCGTCGCCTGGCGTTCGGCCTGGGGGACGCCGGGCGGAAATCCGCTGGCGGCGTGAGTCAGCTGGCGACCCAGCCGGGCTTCGATGCGGGCTTTCATCTCCCTGAGGAGGTCGACCGCGCCGATGAAGTCTACCACGAGGCCATCCCGGACCACCTGGGCGAAACGGTATTCACCGATCAGGGGCGTGCCGTGTTGATCCAAAACCGCCAGCACGGTGTAAGCCGTGCCGAGGTCCACGCCCACCCGGAGCCGGCCGTTTTGGGGCAGCTCCCTGGGCGGGGGGGTGTGATCCAGGTCTGATGAGATGACTTGTTCCGCGCGTGCCAGCAGCGCCGCCGGGTCAGGGCAGGGGTGCTTGGGGTCGGTCACAAATCAGGCCCGGCTTATTTCTTGTCTTTGCCGACGTCGCCCTTTTCGTTCTTGGGCAGGATCATTTCAACGTCTTCGTGAGGCCTCGGGATGACATGGACCGAAACGAGCTCACCGACGCGCTTGGCGGCGGCTGCGCCTGAATCGGTGGCGGCTTTGACCGCGCCGACGTCGCCGCGGCACATGACGGTCACATACCCGCCGCCGACGTATTCGGAGCCGATCAAAACCACATTGGCGGATTTGACCATGGCGTCGGCTGCCTCGATGGCGCCGACGAGACCCTTGGTCTCAATCATTCCCAGTGCAATTAATT
>CAZLEK010000197.1:0-3015 GCA_964558525.1 uncultured Candidatus Brevefilum sp. | reverse complement strand
CCATCGTACCCACGTTGAGGTGCGGCTTTGTGCGATCAAATTTCTCCTTGGCCATCTTTCACTATCTCCTCAATCTAAAATAAAATATCGAATGTTTAATATCCAGCAATCTTTTTCATCACTGCCTCAGAAACCGGGGCATAATGTTTAAATTCCATCGTAAAAACACCCCGACCTTTGGTCGCCGAGCGCAGTTCAGTGGCATAACCAAACATCTCTGCCAGGGGAACCTCCGCGTGGATCGCCTGGGCATTGCCCGGTCGCGGTTCCATACCCAATACATTCCCATGGCGTGAATTGATGTGACCTAAAACATCACCGGTATGCGCTTCAGGCGCCACAACCTCAACCTTCATGATCGGTTCGAGTAATACCGGCTTTCCACGCGGGACACCTTCACGGAAAGCAAAGATGGCCGCCATGCGAAAAGCCATATCACTTGAATCGACCTCATGCGATGAACCATCCAAAAGGGTCACCTTTAAGTCCGTCATTGGATAACCAGAAACCACGCCGCTTTCAACAGCTTCACGGACTCCTTTTTCCACCGCGGGAATGAATTCCTGGGGGATCGCCCCACCGCGAATTTCTTCATCAAACACAAAACCCGACCCGCTTTCAAGGGGTTCAATCCGCAGGACGACATGCCCATACTGCCCATGACCGCCAGTTTGTTTAACAAACTTATATTCGACCTCAGGCACCGTACGGGTGATGGTTTCATGATATGCAACCCGGGGGTTGCCCACATTCGCCTCAACCTTAAACTCCCTCAGCATCCGATCCACCAGGATATCCAGGTGTAGTTCGCCCATGCCTGAGATGATCGTTTGGCCGGTTTCCTCATCCTGACGCACTTTAAATGTGGGGTCCTCTTCAGAGAGCTTTTGTAAAGCCGTGCCCATCTTGGCCTGGTCGGCCGTGGTTTTGGGCTCGATCGCCACAGAAATAACTGGATCCGGGAAAGTGATCGACTCGAGTATGATCGGTTTGGAGGGATCGCAAAGTGTATCCCCGGTATAGCTCCCTTTGAGCCCGAGGATCGCGCCGATATCACCGGGGCCAATCTCGTCAATATCCTCACGGCGGTCTGCATACATTCGGAGCAAACGACCCACGCGCTCTTTCTGGTCTTGAGCGGCATTTTGATAGGTCTCGCTCTTCTTCACTTTACCCGAATAAACGCGGATATATGCCAGCCGCCCCACATAGGGGTCGGTCACAATTTTGAAGACCAGGGCCGACATCGGGTCTTCATCTTTTGGCGCCCGAGTGACCTGTTCTTCAGTTTTGGGATGGGTCCCAACCACGTCGGGAATATCCAGCGGTGAAGGCAGGTAATCCACAACGGCGTCCAACAAGGGCTGAACACCCTTGTTCTTCAAAGAAGAGCCGCAGAAAACAGGCGACACTTTATTGTCCAGCACACCCTGGCGTAAAGCAGCCTTTAGATCTTCCACAGTCAGGGTTTCGCCTTCCAGATACCTGAGGGTCAGGTCGTCATCCAGTTCTGCGATCCGTTCCACCAATTCTGCCCGGCTGGATTCAACCTTTGCAACCAAATCATCGGGGACTTCGGTATAGCGGGGTTCGCTGCCCAGCTCATCCTCAAACAAGATTGCCTGTCTGGTCAATAGGTCAACAACGCCCTTGAATTCTTCTTCTTCCCCGATCGGCACCTGCATAGCCAGGGGGCGTGCACCCAATCGATCTTCGATCGACAGAATGGTGCGCTCAAAGGAGGCGCCGACCCGATCCATCTTATTGGCGAAACAAATGCGCGGCACGGCAAAGCGGTTGGCCTGCCGCCAGACTGTTTCACTTTGGGGCTCCACGCCCTGCACCGCGTCAAACACCACGATCCCGCCGTCTAAAACGCGCAAGGAGCGTTGAACCTCGGCAGTAAAGTCAATATGGCCGGGTGTGTCAATAATATTGATCTTATGATCATGCCATTGGGTCGTGACCGCGGCTGAAACAATCGTAATGCCGCGCTCACGTTCCTGCTCCATCCAATCGGTGACGGTGGTCCCCTCATCCACCGAACCCAGCCGGTAGGAACGACCGGTGTAGAACAGGATCCGCTCTGTGGTTGTGGTTTTACCGGCATCAATATGCGCGATAATACCAATATTGCGGTATCGCTTCAGCGGAAATGCTTGCTCAGACATACAATCGGTCCAGTCCTACCAACAAGGTAACAAAACAATTAGAGGCGGAAGTGCGAGAAGGCGCGGTTGGCTTCAGCCATGCGGTGCGCTTCTTCGCGCCGGCGGAAAGCAGCCCCAGAATGCTGGGCCGCATCCATCAATTCACTCGCCATCTTTTCAGCAAAGGATTTTCCCGGTCGGGCCCGAGCAGCAGTGATGATCCAGCGCATCGCCAAAGTCTTGCGGCGAGCAGGATCCACTTCCATCGGCACCTGATAGGTTGCGCCGCCCACACGTCGTGGGCGCACTTCCATCATCGGCGAAACGTTTTTGAGGGCAGCCTCAAACGTTTCCAGCGGGTCTTTGCCTGAGCGTTCTTCGATCAACTCAAAGGCGTCATACAGCAGCCGGGTTGCAGTGCTCTTTTTGCCTTTGATCATGATCCGATTGATCATCTCCTGAACATCGATATGGTTGTAACGAATATCAGGGGAAATCTCTCGTTTTTCCGGTGTATATCTACGCGCCATGCTTACTCCTTACAAAAAACAAAAATTAAAATAGGGCAAAGCATTTCAACAATCCCCAAAAAAAACCGATTGGTGTGCTTCGCCCTAAACTTAAATATCGATCGCTAGCTACTTAGGTTTCTTAGCGCCGTACTTTGAGCGGCCGCGGGCACGGTCCTCAACGCCAGTCGAATCTAACGTGCCACGAACAACATGGTAACGGACGCCCGGCAGGTCCTTGACACGGCCGCCGCGCACGAGCACCACAGAGTGCTCCTGGAGCTGGTGACCTTCGCCAGGGATATAAGCCGTAACTTCCATATGGTTCGTCAGACGCACACGGGCAATCTTCCGCA
>CAZLEK010000196.1:0-3073 GCA_964558525.1 uncultured Candidatus Brevefilum sp. | reverse complement strand
GGCCTTGCACAATTTCATCCGCGTGTCCAATTCAGGTAACATTAAGCTAGAGGTTACCGCTTAGGGGTCTTCCTCCTGGAATGGAACTTTAATGGTTCCGGGTGCGTCTATAAATTGAAAGCCCGAAAATCAAACCAATTATTTGGAGGATTAGATCAATGAACAAAAAACTTAGTCTTGTTTTTGTCGGTATTTTAGTGCTTGGCCTGTTGGCCGCCTGCGCCCCCGGGTCAGCGCCTGCCAGCTCTGATGGTATGCGCTCGATGAACGTCAGCGGCACCGGCCGTGTGACCATTGTCCCGGATATGGCCACCATCAACATCGGCGTGCGCACCGAAGCTGACGCTGTGGCAGACGCACTGGAAGGCAACACCACCCAGGCCAACGCCATTGCGGAGGTTCTGCAGGAGATGGGTGTGGTTGAAGAGGATATTCAAACTTCAAATTTCAATGTTTACCCATCGGAACGCTATGACCCCATGACAGGGCAGGTGGAAGGCCGCTTTTTCGTGGTCGAGAACACCGTCAATGTCACGGTGCGAGACCTGTCACAGCTGGGAGAAGTACTCAGCGCAGTGGTGGAAGCCGGCGCTAATAACATCTATGGGATCAACTTCAGCGTGGAAGACCGCGAATCAGCCGTCGCCGAAGCCCGGCAGCTGGCCATCGCAGACGCCCAGGCTAAAGCAGAGGCCATCGCCGAGGAAGCCGGCATCTCCCTGGGGGATCTGCTCAACATCAGCGTCTCAAGCAGCGACATGCCAGTCACCTTTTTTGATGCCAAAGGCGGCGCATATGCCGAAGCGGCCGTCCCGATCGCCGCCGGCACCCTGGCCATTGTCATGCAGGCCAACCTGACCTACGAAATTCAATAACAAATCATACTGTCTCCCCGGGAGCGCCCTTTGGCGCTCCTTAGGGGAGACCTAATCACGAATATTTGCAAGGAGGATATTCATGCAAAAAAATTTTTTCGCAGCAGCAGTCCTATTGATCCTGGCCGCATCCCTGGCTGGGTGCGGCGCGGCGGAGCCTTCAGGCGGTGTTGAAGCTGACCGTACGTTAGATGTTCGCGGGACCGGCACAGTAGAACTCTCGCCCGATATCGCCCGAGTTAACATTGGTGTGCGCTCCCAATCGCCGGATGTGGGCCAGGCTCTTGAAGAGAATACGACCAATGCGGAAGCGATCATCCAGCGGTTGACCGAACTGGGTGTGGATCAAAAAGATATCCAAACCCGCAATTTCAATGTTTACCCACAGCAAAACCGTGAGCCCGGTCCCGATGGCGAGGTTGAGGAATCCCAAGCCTTTGTTGTTGAGAATACGGTCAGCGTGACCGTGCGGGATCTAGACTCGCTGGGAGAGATCCTCACCGCTGTGATCCAGGAAGGCGCCAACACCATTCATGGCGTGGCCTTCGATGTGGAAGACCGCCAGGCCGCTGTTGAGGAAGCCCGGGGTCGGGCTATCGAAGATGCCAAGGCCCAGGCTGAAGCCATCGCTGAGGCGGCCGGGGTTTCCCTGGGCGCAATCCATTCCATCAGCATCAATGAGGGCGGTGGTGCGCCAATCGAGCGCGCAATGGAGATGCCTGAAGCAGCCGCTGGCGGAGACGTCCCAATCGCCGGCGGGCAGCTTACCATCCGCGTAACGGCTAATTTGACCTACGAGATTGAGTAAAAAATCAGCCGCAACAAATCACAATAATTTTCTCAACCCCGCTGACCATTCTTCAAACAGCGGGGTTGGTTTTTAACACCTTGAACCTCATCTTGTTAAATTTTACTCAAATATTTGGTATACTAAAGCCACTCTTCCGGAACGTATGTCATTATTTACTTCTGGGTCAGGTATTGTTTTTTCTCTTATAGAACCAGGAGCAAATCAGATGAAAATAGTGACAGACAGTGGTTTTGACCTATCTCAAGAGCAAATGCAGGGGGTTGAGATCCATACCCTGCCCCTTCAGATCAATTTGAGTGGGAAATCCTATCGCAGCGGGGTTGATATCAATAAAGAAGAATTTTATCAACTGTTGGAGGATACTGAAGATATGCCCACAACCTCCACCCCTTCTCCCGGAGAATTTCTGGAAATCTATCAAATGGTAATCGAAAAAGATCCGGATCTTTTGTCCCTGCACATCTCTTCAGGTTTGAGCGGGACGTATAATTCAGCCGTGACTGCAGCCGGGATGCTGCCAGAAGCAAATATCACCCTGGTGGATACCCGTTCACTCTCCATCGAAATGGGTTGGCAGGTTGAAGCAGCAATTCGTGCGGTTAAAGAGCGTTGGTCAACAGAAAAAATCCTGGCTTTATTGTCAAGGATACGGGAGGCATCTGAAGTGGTCTTCACCTTGCCAGATCTTTCTTACCTGATCCACGGCGGCCGCATCAGCCACTTGAAAGGGTTGCTGGCATCCTTGTTAGGGATTAAACCCCTCATCGGCGTGGATAAGACCGATGGAAAATATCATGATCGCGGCAAAGCACGGACATTTAAAAGCGCCCTTAAGGCCATTCCACAATTTATCGCCGAGAAATTTCCCGAAGGCGCCCACCTGCGAACCCAAATCGGTCATGCTGGAAACCCAGAAGGGGCTGACCAATTGCGCCAGGAGATGGAAAAATTATTCCACTGCAAGTGGCTGCCGGACTGTTCAATCTCGCCTGTGTTGGGGGCCCATACAGGCAGGGGACTCGTCGGGATCGTGTTTGCCGCGCTTGAGGGTTTCCCTGAACTGCCTTGAGCCCCAAGGATAGCGGCGACGATCGCAGCGTTGTAGAACGGTGATGAGCGTCGCACCTGCATAGCTTATAATACATAAAGAATAAAATCAAAACAGTAATCTTCTAGGGCAATCGCGAGATCATCAAGAAAAGTTAAGATTGAAATTCTTTTCATCCGAAGGGTGATCGATGGTATCTCTTCCCAACTTTCCGCTCTCGCCGACGTCCCCGTCGGCGAAAAAACACCATTTTAAATGCAAATTGCTCTTATTGAATGACTATTTACGCCTTCTTTACCCATTTCCCCGCAACGAGGACGTTGCGGGGAGCCTTTTTTT
>CAZLEK010000195.1:0-3110 GCA_964558525.1 uncultured Candidatus Brevefilum sp. | reverse complement strand
GAAAGTGAGGCTCGATGCGAAAAATATTTGTTGCTGGCAACTGGAAGATGAACAAGACCATCGCAGAGGCACAGGACCTGGTCAAGGCCCTGCTGCGTGAGGTGGATAAATACGAAAATGTGGACGCCGCAGTGTGCCCGTCCTATCTGGCTGTCCCGGCGGCGGCTGAACTGTGCCAGGGCACGCCCCTCAAAGTCGGCGCACAGAACGTCTATTGGGAGGAATCGGGCGCTTACACGGGTGAGGTTTCGCCTGAAATGGTGGCCGAAGTGTGTGATTATGTGATCGTCGGCCACTCTGAACGCCGGGCACTATTTGACGAAACCGACGAGACCGTTAACCGCCGCCTGAAAGCCGCCCTGGGGGTTGGGCTCAAGGTGATCGTCTGCGTGGGTGAGACCCTGGAAGAAAATGAGGCTGGAAGAACCGAGGAAGTCGTTTCCCGGCAGATCAGGCAGGGCCTGGCGGATATTACGGCAGGGCAGGCCGCCGAGATCACCATCGCCTATGAACCTGTCTGGGCCATCGGCACGGGCAAGGCCGCTACACCGGAAGACGCCAACCACGTCCACAAGGACGTGATCCGTCCGCTGCTCAAGGAGTTGTTCGGTGAGAAACGGGCGGAGGCCATGCGCATCCAGTACGGCGGCTCGATCAAACCGGATAACGCTGCGGAACTGTTCAGCATGTCCGATATCGACGGCGGCCTGGTGGGCGGCGCCAGCCTGAAGGCCGATCCTTTCCTGAAAATCCTGGAAGCCGGCGCGATGGTGGGCATTGTGCAGGATGAGGTTGAGGATTAGTTAAAAATTCTCCCCTAAGAAAAAATTTCGAGCCGCCCAGATCTGGCGGCTCTTTAATGTTTAGATGCAGTGGTAAAAAAGCTGGGAAGAGCATAGCGTAGCGACGTTGCCTGCAACGTCGCTACGACTCTCTTTTGAAAAATCGAGAAATTTATTTCAGTGACACCGATCAGGACGTCGGCGAGAATGGTTAATCATCCCTTAAGTCCCGAACTGCCGATCGCCGGCGTCGCCCAGGCCGGGGATGATATAGCCGTTCTCGTTCAGGCGCTCATCGATGGCCGCGATGTGGATCGGTACATCCGGGTGAGCCTTGTGCAGCCGCTGGATCCCCTCCGGGGCGGCGATCAGGCCCACAAATTTGATCTTCTCCACGCCCCAATCCTTCAGGATATCCACTGTGGCTACAGCCGATCCGCCCGTTGCCAGCATGGGGTCCAGGATCAGGCAGACGGACACCGTGGGGGCCACAGGCAGCCGGTTGTAATATGCCACCGGCTTCAGCGTACGCTCGTCTCGGTAGAGCCCGATGTGCCAGACCTCCGCCGAGGGCATCAGCTCCCACACGCCTTCCACCATGCCCAGCCCGGCGCGCAGGATTGGCACCAGGCCGATTTTTTCTTTCAGATCTTCCCCTTTGGTTTGGGCCATCGGCGTTTGAATGGTGACGGGTCTGACGGCTAAATCGGCCGTGGCTTCGTAGGTCAGCAAGGCGCCCAGCTCCCGGACCAGCTCCCTGAATTTCTTGGGCTCGGTGTCCTGATCCCGCAGTTTGGTCAGCTTATGGTGCACGAGGGGGTGAGTCGATTCAAACACGTTTTTCATCATTCCTCATTTTCTTGCTGGTTATGGCTGTTGATTGGATTTTCATTTCTTTTAAGTGTATCACCAGTAGTGCAGGCGTACCGGTTGTAAATAAAGGTCAGCAGCCATATGGCCCATAGCAAAGTTGTCAGCGTGACCCACCCGTAAAACGGCGCCAGGCTGCGCCCCCAACGCTGGATCATCGCCGCGGCAAAGGTTCCCCAGGAAGCCAATTGGAGGATCCCCGCCAGCCAGCGTCCGAAGCGGCTGCCCTGCGGCGGGATGCGCAGCCAGCGGATCCCTAACCAGGGGAACACCCTGGCTGTGAAGGTCAGCACCACGGCAAAGGTCATCAGCCAGAGCGAAAGCTCCGAGCCGTGCTCGATCTGGGCCAGGTCGCTGGCGAACAGGAACAGGAGAAAGCACGCCAGGTATAGGATTTCCGAAAAAGTCAGTCTAAATGTTTTCATCGGGTACCGGCCTCCTTTCTTGCCAGGATCAAAAACCGGTGGGCGGTGGTGATGAACTGCCCCTGGCGTTCGATGAGGATGTGCAGTTTCATCAATCGCTCTTTGTGGGTTTCTATGTTGAACCCTGGCGCCTGCCAGGGGATTGCCTTGAGGTAATAGACCACCGCGCCGATGTCTTTAAAAACCGTGGGCAGGGCGGCTTTTTCCGCTTGATGGACCTCGAACCCGGCCTCATACAGCCCCAAGAGGTCCTTTGCCAGGCTGCAGCCGGTATATGGATAGGTGATCCTGTCTTCCAGGATCTGGTTCAGCTCCAGGTTATCCAGGCCGCCCACCTGCTGGGTGATGAATCGCCCGCCTTCCTTCAGTACCCGGTAAACCTCCTGGGGGTCATAGCTTTCGTGGCGGCTGATCACCAGGTCAAAGTGATCGTCTGAAAAAGGCAAGGGAACGCCGTCGATGGTTTCATGCAGGGTGACGCCCAGGGGCGCAAGCCTCTCCCGGGCAATCGCCTGGTTGGGTGCGTAGGCTTCCGTCGCATGGCTGTCAGGTGGGAGGGGGGCCAAGGCGGCCAGAAGTTCCCCGCCGCCTGTGCCGAGGTCCAGCAGGGAGTCAGCTTCCGTCATTGCCTGCCGGACCAGGTCGGGATAGTCCCAGGGCGGCGCTTCCTGGACCATTCGGCCGGCCAGCCAGCTGAAATCCCAGCCGGAGAAATCCGCCGCCTGTGCTTCAGCGATCAGCCGCTGGTACCTTTCAGGATGGATGGTTCTCAACTAGTCCCGCCTTTCTTGGCCACCTGGGGGGCGTCTGCCTGCTTGCGGTTCCACTGTGCGGGCCAGACAGCCGGGATGATGGCGCCAACTCCCACACCGAATCCGAGCACCCCCAGCAGGGCCGCGATGATCCCGGCCGGGGGGAAGACCAGGGTCAGTAATAGCCCAACCAGCGCCAGCGCCAGCAGCAGGCCGGCCGCGCCGGCGATGATCCCGGCGATCCGCAGGCCGCGTTTGCGGGAGGCCAGGCGCGGGCCTGA
>CAZLEK010000194.1:0-3114 GCA_964558525.1 uncultured Candidatus Brevefilum sp. | reverse complement strand
TGCCCGAAGGAAAGCACCGCCCCGGGCTGGATCGAGTACGAGATCAAGCGAAAGCACGCGCAGGATCTCTTTGACATATTTCCCATTGGCTGTGAAGAGAACGTCAGCGGAAAATCCCACCCTGGGTGGGGGATCATCCGAGAGGATTTCACGGCCTAAGGTTGAAAGTAGGTCACCACCTGGGCCAATGGCTTTGAGGGTGGCGCGAATGCCTTTGGCATTCTCATCCCAATGGGGATCAGTGATTTGACCGGCCAGGTCCCGGACCGAGCGGCTAAACCAGGCATGATCCAAAAAGCAGTGGGCACCGTCCCACAGGGCAAGGGATGATTGCAGTACTTCAGCGGGAAATTCCCAGCCGTTGCCATTGCCGGCAGTGATGCAGAGGATTTCGAACTTTCCTCCGGCCATGGCTTTACCAGTGGCTGAGAATTTGACTTGATGTTGGATTAGGGATTGGGTATTTTCTTTTTCCATTTACACTCCTGGGATTTGTGAATGGTGAATGGTGAATGGTGAGTAGGGACTAGGTATTAGGTATTAGGTATTAGGTCAAGATGGTTTTCTTGGGGGTGCCCGTAGAAGTATCGACAGGTTCTTTGGTGGCTGGGGTGAGGGGGTTGACACTCTCGCGGCGATCGATGCCGGACCCACCTTTCATGACGTCTTCGAGGTCGGCGGCTTCCCCTGCGAAGCGATAAAGGATGCGGAGAAGTTCACGGTCACCGATCAGGCCCATGTCCCTGGCGCGTTCCATGGCGTTTGTGATGTTGACTGCTGCGATGGAGTTGGCCACATTGTCACGGGCTGAAATGTCGGCTCCGGAGATCTTGATTTCTTCTTCGGGTTTAATCCGTTGATCAACGAGGGATTTACGAGTGATGATCATCTTGAGAAGGTCGGACAGCAGCCACATGAAGAATTGCTGACGCTGCTCAAAGCGTCTGAAAGTTGGGCCGCCGGCAGCTTCTGCAGTGGTGCGGTTGCTGCCTTCCGGCTCGGCCAGGAAGTGAAGCGGGATCCCCACACCTGACGCGATAAGTTTTTTGATGGTCAGACCGTCTGTATTGGCGTCTAAGGCTTCGAGCTTGGGAGTGATCACTTCCCATTTTTCGCTTTCATCACAGACCAGGATCGATCCTGGGCTGGGGGGGTTGGCTGCTAACTTGGTTTGCCTGGCTGCTCTGGCCTCTTCACTGGCGAAGGATCCAGTCACCACGAAGAGAAAAGCATTTCTGAAACGGTTCAGCCTGACGCGGTCTTCTAACCAGGCTGAATATCTACGCAGCCAGGTGAGCAAGGGGGCCAGGTCAGGCTCTCCCCATTGGGCACCGGCCGGCCTATTGATGGCATAGTGCAGGACCACAGGCGAGAAGGTCCCGTCCTGGTTGCGGTTATCTGTGAGGTGGTTGTAGGCTGGGTAGGTGTAGGACTTGAGTTCTGCGTTGGCTTTGGTGGTGAAGGATAAAGGCTGCTCAATGTCATTGGCTGCTGGGGTGATCAGGTCAATGTCAGTTGCGGGGATGGCACGCAGGTATGACATCCCCGCTTGATCCGTGCTTACCAATAAAAATAAATTGCCTGTTCGGGTGAGTTCATCGCAAAGCTCGATCAGCCTTGAGGGCATGCGGTTAAGGCGGTGGTTCCAAAAGTCGAATAAGAACTTCCTGGTTTGTTCGTCTTTGCAGTTGATGTCGAAACCAGGCCCGATGACATATTGACTGGTCAGTTCTACAATCCGCCTGGCCAAAGGGCTGCTTCGCCAAGCGTCAAGGCATTGCTCAAGAACATCCTGGCGGTCATAGTCTAGGCGGTCTCTTTCGCTTTCATCGTAGCGGCGTGTACCTACGAAAAAATTATTCTCAGTTTCTGCGACTGAGAGCCTTTCTCTTACGGATTGGTCTATGATCGGTGAGAAAACACGGCCTAAAAAACGAGAGAAAGCGTTTGGCATAAGGTTTTTCTCCTCGCCCACCTCCCATGAGGTGGGCATACGGCTGGTGCGGCCTGACGCCGCTCCAGCCTAAAAATAGATCCTACAGCAAGGCTTATCATCGATCGGGCAAATGATGGGCTTGGTTGGCTGCTCATTGATGAAAGCCAGGACGTCTTCGCGTGTTCCGTTCCAGCGGTTGTAATCCATGTAGTACATGGCCTTGGCGCCAATGGACTTCCCGCGCATGGCGGTTTGGTGGATCATCCAGCGGGTGACACCCTTGGGCAGATCTGGCGGGCTTTGATACTCGGGAGTGTAGAGCGGATATGGCCAGGAATATCGGTACTGTGCTAACCACCAATGGACTGGCGGAAGAGAAGAGACCTTCACGAATTGATTAATCCAGCCGGCTCGGCTGTAGATAAAGGGGATCCGACCGGTCCGCCTGGTGATGATATTCAGGCTGTCGGCGGTGCATTGGGTGATTGTGCTCATGGTCTGGTCATGGTGGAGCTCGAGATCCAGAACCAGGGGGACTTTGTCAAAGGGGATGTCGCCCAGGATGCGAAAGAAGTTGTCCATCTGGGCCTGGGCAGGCTGCCCAGGGAAAAGGACATGATAGGCCATGCGCACGCGCTTGATGCGTGTGACTTCCTGGAAGTAGTAGTTAAACCATGGGTCCTGGTATCCCCAAGAGATACCAGCACGCATGGCGATGAAGACGACCTCAGGATGATGGGCTGCTATGGCGTCAAAGTCTGGTTTGTGCTTACCATCCGGTGAGGTGTTGTACTTGCTGATGTCGATACCAAAGGCTAGGTTTTCGTTTGGCATTTTTAGATCCTTTTTGTTTTAGTAGATAAACAAATATTGCAAAGTAATGAATTTTAGCCTGGTGAATCTATGCGAATGACAGAAACGTATATTTGAGCAAATAACAAAAAACCAGCTGACAAAATCGCATGAAACTAAAAACCTTTCATGTCGTCCAGGGGATCCGCAGCAGGCACGAGAGCAGCTTCACCGGTGACGGCCCAGGGCTGTTGATCAAGCACGGCCAGCAGGGCAGCAGACAAGACCAGGTCGTCATGGATCAAATCACCATTGGCCAGGTTGCGGGTTCCATCTGGTACTGACCATTTGATTTTCTTGTCGGGACCAGGCACGATCTCATATTG
>CAZLEK010000193.1:0-3131 GCA_964558525.1 uncultured Candidatus Brevefilum sp. | reverse complement strand
AAGGACCTGAGTGCGAAGCCTCCTGACAGGACCGAGCGAAAGCGAAACTATTACCGTATTGGTTCTGGCTTGTCCAGGTTAGGAAAACTCAGTTCCTCTCCTGAATTAAAAGCCCAAAAAACGCTTGACATTCTCCATGGAATATTCTATAATGCAACCGGTTGCATAAATATGGCAGATAAAATGGACACCAACAAAATCAAAACCATCGCCGATATCGCCAGGCTGGCAAAGGTCTCAAAATCCACGGTCTCCAGGGCCCTCAACAACAGCGCCCTGGTCAAACAGGAGACCAGAGACCGCATTCAGGCCATTGCGCGCGAGCACAATTTTCGGATCAGTGCGCCGGCCCGCAGCCTCAGCACTCAGCGCAGCAACACAATCGCTTTTGTGTCCTATGCGTACCACAAAGACTCTTATTCCGCCGATCTCCTGTTTGGGGCGGAGATCATGAGCGGCATCACAGAAGGCCTGTATGCCCTGGGGTACGAACTGCTGGTTGTGCATGTGGACCCCCGCCAGGAAGGTTGGGCCCAGCGGTACCTTGAAAGCGGCCGTGTGGATGGGTTCATACTGATGACATCTGTACGCAAGCAGTGGCACATTAAAAACCTGGTTGAGATTGACGCACCCTTTATCGCCTGGGGCGTCCCGCTCCCCAAATACCGGTACTGCACCGTCTCTGGCGACGACTTTACAGGGGGCAGGCTGGCAGCAGAACGCCTGATTGCGACCGGCCGGCAGCGGATTGGCTTTATCGGCGGCCCACCGGAAGAACTGGAAGTCAAAGCCCGCCTGGAGGGCTGCCAGCATACCTTGCAGAAAATGGGAACCGAATTCGACCCCACTTTGGTAGCCTATGGAGATTGGACGCCCGAATCGGGCGGCAGGGCGATGGCGCAGTTATTATCGCAAGCGCCAGATATCGATGGCGTCTTCATCGCCAGCGACCTGATGGCCATCAAGGCGATGGATGTGCTTCAGGCTGCAGGAAAGCATGTACCCCAGGATGTTGCCGTGGTCGGGTATGACGACCTGATGATCGCCAACCTCAACACCCTGCCGCTGACCACCATCCGGCAGAACATCCCCCTGGCCGGCAAGCTGTTGGCGCAGAATTTGATCCAATACATCCTGGACCGCGTGGTCACCAATGTGACCATTCCGGTCGAGCTGATTGTGCGAGAATCAGCCTGAGTCTGAACAATTTTTTTAGATCGGTTTGCAACCGGTTGCAAGAAAAGAGGTAAACATGTTTGAAATTCAATTAATCAATTCAGTACGCACTTGGGAAAAAAGAATCGAAGTCGAAGGACACCAAAGAGATACCATACCCCACCGGCTGTCTCAGCCTGCGGACAATCATTCTTCCACCCGGGAAAATCCAGCCCGAGCGCAAGATCAAAAAATCTTTCACACATCCCTGATTAATGCCGTTCAGATATGGGAAAGAAGATGGCAGGCTGAAGAGGATCAGAGAAACCAAAGGGTGCGCGTTGCTGAGTCAGGCCATGAGACAATCTTCAGAAGGCTGCCCAGACTAAAGCTGGGGCGCGATAAGGAATTGAAAGAAACAACCGAATTCCGTTCCTGCTGCCAAGCCCAGATGGATTATGAAGACTGCCTGCATTCCTGAGAAAATCATAATCGCTAAAAATCGTAATTCGTTTTCACACCTGATATGGAAGGTGCGCTCCATTATTGAGCGCACCTTCCGAAACTCGCCCAGTACTTAGGCCCTTATCTTGATCATTTTTTCTTGGGGGCAATGCCCTTTCAGCTGCACCACCCAACCTGAAGTGGGGTCTGTCCGCCAGGCAAGGCACCAAAACAGAACCCTCTTATCACCCTGGGTTTTGAGCATTAAAAAAGAAGTGCAGAGCATTTCTGCACTTCTTGCATTGTTCGTGTTGGTGTGATTAATCCGTCTTGGTTTTGAGGTTCAACACGCCCCTGATGAGGGTGAGGGAAGCCAAAATAATTGCCAAGGTCAAAGCTGTAATCGCTACCAGCGGCGCCTCGCCATGTTTGACCCAAATCCCCACAAAAGCCCAAACCAGCACCAGCGGATAGGCCGCTTCCCTGCGCAGGAAGATCATCAACACGCCCAGCAGCGCAGCCACCGCCAGCATGATCACCGTCCAAAGGGCTTCATTCAACGGCGCGCCGCGCCAGCCGGTGGTATACAAAAATTGGGCCACATTCGCCACCACGGCCACCGTCGCCCAACCCAAATAGATGCTGAAGGGCGCCGCCACGAGGATCTTCTCCCTCCAGGCCCGGGCTTTGACTCCCACTTTCAGCTTGAGGTAGATAACGATCAGGCTGATCAACAGCCCAAAGATCGGGATCAATGTGAGAGCAAATTGCTGGTAGTGCCAGAGAAAAACCCAGGCGGCATTGAACAGGTTCGACGCCACGAACCACCCGGCAATCGCATCAATCAGCTCATTCTCTCGGCCTTTGAGAGTCAGGCTGTAAACCACAAAGCCGATCAAGGCCAGGTAGATCAGCCCCCAGATCGAGAACACATATCCGGCCGGAACAAACAAGATTGGAAACTGGTCAGATATCTCACCTGTGGTCACCCCATTGATTGGCAGTGAATTGGCCAAAACATTGACAACCAGGACAATCACCAGGCTTAAGGCCATCAAAATTCGATTTGTTTTCATGCACATCTCCTTATTTGGTTATGTAGTTATTAATATTTTAGCAAAAACAGGATGTCAACACAAACATTGTCACACCTTGGGCGCGAAAATTCATACACTGCACACCCCTTCATTTCAATAGGGTGACCATGCTATAATAAATGCCAGCTTATATAAAAAAACGACCTGACATTCTTACCAAACCATCCAAAATATCATCCGTCCCTGTTTGGTTTGAAAGGCTTTTGAATGGATCCATCTTTTCGATTTAAACATTTATTTGGTGCGCTGATTGGTTTGATTTTACTTGCAGGCTGTTCCACTGCCTTTTCCAATACTCAACCAGCGAATACAGCCACACCCACGGTCAGCCTGACCGTACCGAGCTTCACCCCAGAGATCCCCAAGGCTACCCCCACACCGCAGCCCTCCCCCACCCCAACGGATATCCCCGCGACCCCAACCCCCTCTCATTCC
>CAZLEK010000192.1:0-3219 GCA_964558525.1 uncultured Candidatus Brevefilum sp. | reverse complement strand
CCTCTGCACCTGAAGGTGTTCCGCTAAGCTCCAGGCTGGACCCGCACCCCGCCCAACAAGCCAATTGATTCGCATACCCTTCGAGGTTGTGGTTTGGGTCACTTTTTTTTTAAAATTCTCTAACCAAGATTATTCAGACTTTGCGATCGTCCTGGAGGATGTGGCTTCTTAACAGAGACATTTTAATTTTGCAGGCACAGCAGCCATTGGCGTAATTTTCCGGTTGGTTCTTCCAGAGTGACGGCCAGGACCTTGTGCTGGGCTCGCGCTGGATCGAAGTCATCAATGGCCAGCTGTTGGACCCCCGTTGGGACCAGGCTTTCGAGCGTGTAAGCCAGTGCAAAGGGGGTGGTATCCAGCAGGTCGGCAAGCGCGGCTTCGGTGGAGAAGATCAAGGGGGCGCTGGCAATGGTTGGCTCCTCAAGATAGGCTTCCTGGAACAGCTGTCTGAGTTCGTGCCCTTCCGGGTAGGAAAGCGTGGTAATGAACTGGTTGATTTCAATCCCGGCTTCGCTGACCTCCGGCGCCTGGCTCCAGTTGGTGATCTCACCGTTGAAGATCCTTTGTAAGCTCTCCAGGCTGAGGGATTGAACCGGCGCCTCAGGACCAGCGAGGATCACCGTCTTTTCAATCCCCAACACGGATACAAAAGGATCGCTTTCCTGGCGGTCGCCCAGGCGCAGGGTGAGATCTGCCTGATTGGGATCAAGATCTCCCACTGGCAGGATTTGGGTGACGACGGCAAAATCCTGGATGTCAGCGGCGCAATCTGCGACATCCGGCAGCCAGCCTTCCAATGAGGGCGTGGTCTGCAGGGTGATGATCTGCGTTTGCGCCAGGACCTCCGGCCCCTCATCCCCGGGGGCGCAGGCGGCAAGGACGGTCGTCAGGGTCAGGGAGAGCAAGAGCAGTTGTAATAACCGGGACATGGTTTTAAAACACCCAAACCAGGATCGTCGCGCCCCCCAGCAGCGCGCAGTAGATGGAAAAATAGATCAGTTGATGATGGGCCAGGAACTTCAGCAGCCAGCGGATGGCGATGTAACCCACCACCATCGCCGTTAGGAAGCCAACCGCCATCAGGGGCAGGAAAGCGCCCAGGTCGCTCACCTCGGTGAACATCTCATAGGTCGAGAGGCCGCCGGCAGCCAGCATGATGGGAACGGCCATTAAGAAAGAGAATCGGGCGGCCGATTCCCGGTTAAGATGGCGCATCATCCCCCCCGAAATGGTCGCCCCGGAACGGGAGATGCCGGGGAACAGGGCCAGGGACTGCAGCAGCCCCATGACCAATGCATCGACCAGGCTGAGGTCGTGAAGGTCTCCAATCTTCAGGCTGATCCGCTCTGCCAGGGCCATCAGGATCGCCGTGACGATCAGCGCGATGCCGGCCACCAGGGGGGAGGAGAAGGCCGCTTCTACGATATCCTGCAGGAAAAGGCCGGCCAACCCGGCCGGGATCGTGGCGGCGATCAACAGCCAGCCCAACCGGGCTGCATGGCTGGCAAAGGGCGTTCCCTTAAATAGCTGGCCGAAAAATTCCCTGGCGATGGCCCACAGGTCCTGCCAGAAAGTCACAATCACTGCTACCAGTGTGCCGTTCTGCACCAGGACGTTGAAGATGAACATTTCTTTTTGGGGCAGGTCCCAGTTGAGGAAGAAGGGCAGGATTACCAGATGCCCCGAGCTGGAGATGGGCAGGAATTCGGTCAGGCCCTGGAGGATGCCCAGGAGCATGGCTTGAAGGAGGGTCATGTTCTTTCCTTATGCTTTAATCTCAAGTTTGGATAAGTAAGTCTCTGCAAATCCAGCATACCGCCCATCGAAAATGGCCTGGCGCAGGTTGCGGGCTAAATCTAACAAGGTGTGAATATTATGGATCGAAAGCAGTGTGCCGGAGAGCATCTCCCGGGCCTGGATCAGGTGGCGGATGTAGGCCCGGCTGTAGTTCTGGCAGGTATAGCAGGTACAGGTCGGGCTGATTGGCCGCGCATCCCGGGCGTATTGGGCGTTCATCATGTTCATCCGCCCGCTGTCAGACATGGCCGCGTTGTGCCGTGCCAGCCGGGTGGGGAGGACGCAGTCGAAAATATCCACGCCGCGCTGGACGCACTGCACCAGGTCTTGCGGGGTGCCCACGCCCATCAGGTAGCGGGGTTTATCCGAAGGCAGGATCGGGTTCACAACTTCCAACATGGCGTGCATTTCCGCTTTGGTCTCGCCCACGGAGAGCCCGCCGATGGCGTTGCCCGAAAAATCCATCCCGGCGATCACCTCCGCCGACTGCTCCCGCAGGTCAGGGAACACGCCGCCCTGGACGATGCCGAACAGGGCCTGGTCCGGGCGTTGTTTGGCCTTGAGGCAGCCTTCGGCCCAGCGGTGGGTGCGCTGCATGGCGCGTTCACTGTAAGCCCGGTCGTAGGGTTCGGCGCACTCATCAAAGGCCATGATGATGTCCGCCCCCAAATTTTCCTGGATTTGGATCGAGCGCTCCGGCGTGAAGCGGTGGGTTGATCCGTCGATGTGGCTTTTGAAGGTCACCCCGTCTTCATCTACCTGGCGCATGTCGGACAGGGAAAAGACCTGGAAGCCGCCCGAATCCGTCAGGATCGGGCCGTCCCAGCTCATGAAGTCGTGCAGTCCGCCCATCTCGGCGATCAGGTCATCCCCTGGGCGGAGATACAGGTGGTAGGTGTTGGCCAGGATCAGTTTGGCGTCCAGCTCCGTTAAATGGCCCTGGGTCAGCGTTTTGACGGAGGCCTGGGTGCCCACCGGGGCGAAGATCGGGGTGGGGATGGCGCCGTTGGGGGTGTGAAAAATCCCGGCCCGGGCCTGGCCGTCCTGGGCGAGCAGTTCAAATTTGAAGGGGGAGTCGGTCATAGATCATCCTGCAGTTGTTGATTCGCAAGCTTTGATTATACCTTAGCGCGTTAGGAGCTTACAGGTTCAGGGGGAGTAAACATATGATGCTCGAGCTCGCCACCTCATCGGTCGGCTACGGCGACAGCTTCTCGAAGAAGGGGAACGGCACGAAGCGTTGAGTTTACGAAAAGCCCCTACGAATGGTCCCAGCATCGTCCTTAGCGCGGAAGTGGGCCGATGGGGATGTCGGTTGGATCAACAGAGGTTCGATCTAAAATTTCCAAAATTCACCAACATGGACCCACAATTGCCCAGGGCAATCGCAAATTAAGAGGTATTGAAAAAAATTGGCTCCCC
>CAZLEK010000191.1:0-3236 GCA_964558525.1 uncultured Candidatus Brevefilum sp. | reverse complement strand
CAGAGCGATTGCAAAGTAAGAGGTATTGAAAAAAATTAGCTCGTAAGGAAGGCGTAAATATTCCTTCACTAGAGAAATTGGCATTAAAAGCTGGCTTTTTTCGCCGTCGAGGACATCAGCGAGAGCGGAAAGTTGGGATGAGATACCATCGATACCCCTTCGGATAAAAAGAATTTCAAGCATAACTTTACGGGGGGATCTTGCGATTGCCCTGGCAACGATAAATTCAGAAGATCAGGATGGAGAGATATTTCACCATCTTTGTTAATAGAAAAATAAGATAATATTGCTCCAAATATTGCTTGACGATTGTTATTACGGGGTGCTATGATTCTGTCATGTACTTAAAAGGCAGCAAGTGGTCCATGAACAAACGCCGAAGGCGGTCCAATCCCTGGTTGATATTTTTTCTTCTGGCCGCGATTGGCTTTGTGGCCTATCTCAATCTCTACGTGATCCCGGTGGTGCCCCCGCCCTTTGTGCCCACCCCCACGCCCACGCGCAACCCGCAGTCTTACGCCCAGGAGGCCCAAGCCTACCTGGCGGAAGGCAGCATCGGGAGGGCCAAGGAATCCTACCAGGCCGCCATCAAAGCGGACCCCCAGGAGCTTTCCAATTACCTCACCCTGGCCAGGCTGCAGCTTTACAGCGGCGAGTATGCGGCCGCCCGGGTCAATGCCGAAAACGCCCTGCTGCTGGATAAATCCAAACCCGAGGCCTTTGCCCTGCTGGCCTGGACCAAGGGCTTCATGGGTGAGTACCTGGAGGCTGAAGCCGACGTTAAAGCAGCCATCGACCTGGACCTCAACCATGCCATGTCCCACGCGGTTTATGCCTACATCCTGGCCCTGCGGGTGGCCGATAACGCCGGCGAGCTGGGCACGGTGGACGAGGCTATTGAGGAATCACGGCTGGCCCTGCAGCTCAACCCCAACCTGCTGGAGGCGCGCTGGGCGCGCGGTTACGTGCTTGAGATCACCAGCAATTATGAAGACGCCATCCAACAGCTCCAGGCTGCGGTGGAGATCAATGATACGATCGCCGATATCCACCTCGCTTTGGGGCGCAATTATCTGGCCGTTGAGGAATATGACCAGTCGGTGTTTGAATTTACCAAGGCCTACTCCCTCAACCCCTCAGACCCGACACCGAACTGGTACATCTCGCGGGTCTATGCCCGAATCGGCGAGTTTGCCAAGGCGGTGCAGTACGCTGAAGAGGCCATGAACGACGACCCGGAAGACCCCTATCTGCACGGCAATTTAGGCTCCATGTACTACCGCGATCTGCAGTACAACCGGGCCATCGAGAGCCTGGAACTGGCCGTGCGCGGCGGCATGACCGAAGACGGCCAGGTGGTGGAAGGCATCCCGCTGGATTATTCGGCAACCGTAATGGAGTACTACAGCCGCTACGGCCTGGCGCTGGCGCGGGTGAACCGCTGCAATGAGGCCGTCCAGGTGGCCCAGGCGATGCTGCAAACCGTCCCGGATGACGAAACCGCGGTATTCAACGCCGAAGAGATCATCCGCATCTGCCAGGAATCACAGGACGCCACCCCCACGCCTGATCCCACCGCGGAAGGCGGGGCAGAGGATCAGCCGGCGCCAACATCCACGCCGGAAGAGGCTGAAACCTCAGACTGATCCCTAAAGCCATCAAAGAGAGCCCATGTATTTACACGGCAAAGAACCAACATTTGGAAAGCGGCGCAAAAAGGCCAATCCTTACGTGATCATGGTCCTTTTGGTGTTGATCGTCTTCTTTGCGACCATACTGACCAGCATCGTCAACGGCGAGGTGGAGCCGCTGTTCATGCCGACCCCCACGCCCACCCGCAGCACGGATTCATTTGTGGTGGAAGGGCGCACGCATTTTGCAGCCGGAAACCTGGATGCGGCCATTGCCGCCTTTGAGAAAGCCGCAGAGCTGAATCCTGAAGATGCAACCCTGTATACTGAACTCGCCCGGATCCAAACCTATTCTTCTGCCTTGCTGACCACGGACGCAGAGCGGTCCGAACGGCTGGCGGAGGCCCTGGCCTCCATTGACCGCGCCAAGGAGCTGGCGCCCAACGACAGCCAGGTGCTGGCGGTGCGCGCTTTTGTCTTGAACTGGAACGCCAATCCTTTTTTGGTGGATGATGAAACCTCAGAAGATCTCTTGAACGAAGCTGAATCCGAAGCTGTGATGGCTTTGCAGATCGATAACCGCAACACCCAGGCCCTGGCCTACTACGCTGAAGTCTTGGTCGACCAGAAGAAGTGGAACCAGGCCCAGCAGTATATCCAGCAGGCTGTGGAACGCGACCCCAGCTTGATGGATGTGCACCGCATCCAGGCCTATACTTATGAAACCCTGGGCGAATACAACCTGGCCATCCAGGAATATCAACAGGCGATTGACCTGATGCCCAACTACACCTACCTGTACATCGCCATCGGCAGGATCTACCGGCACCTCAGGCTCTACGAACAGGCATTGGAAAACTTCGCCACCGCCGCCAACCTCAACGAACAGCTGGGGATCACCGACCCGATCCCTTACCTGGCGATTGCCAATACCTACGCCCAGGACGGCGAGTTCTTTGTGGCCGCGCTCAACGTTCAGCAGGCGCTGTCCTTCAACCCCAGCAACCCCGATGTTTACGGGCAGCTGGGCGTGGTTTACCACAAGTCGCGCAATTATGAGGGCGCCATCCCCGCCTTGCAGTGCGCCATTGAGGGCTGCGATGCCCAGCAGAGCTGCGAGGTGCGCCAGTGCGACCCAGACAGCGATCCGATGGTTTCGGTGGACGGCCTGCCGCTGACGGGCAGCAGCGTGGTGTACTATTTCACCTATGGTTCGGTGCTTTCCGGGCTTCACCGGGAAGGGGATGACAAATGTGACCGCGCCATGGATGTCTTTGCTGAACTGCGGCGCCAGTATGCGGAGGATCCATCCGTGATGAGCATCGTACGCGCGGGCGAAGAGATCTGCACCTACACGGAACCCGAACCGACCCCGGCAGAAGAACCGCTCCTCGAGGAGTGAGGGCGGATTATAAACGTTTTATAAGAATCCTTCAAAATTCCCTTGACGCCATTTTTGAACAAAGGTAAGATTGGGGTGTTAGCACTCTTAACAATAGAGTGCTAAAATGGTGAAAAACGACCACAATTAATCACTAAATTCAAATGGAGGAACGAATGGCAATCTCAATAAAACCTTTGGGAAACCGGATCGTGGTTGAACCC
>CAZLEK010000190.1:0-3262 GCA_964558525.1 uncultured Candidatus Brevefilum sp. | reverse complement strand
GGGTAATAAGGTGGGTTGTCCTTTAATTCATTTTCAGCATTAATAGCATGTGCAAATGGCAGGATGCAGATGGGCAGGGCATCTCGCCAACCCACCCTACTTGTAAATCTCTCAACAACAATCACTATTTGATAACATCTACTCTGGCGTTTCCCCTGCGGCAGCCGGGAGAGCAACGATCATCGTGTATAATTATGTCTATACAAATCCAGGGGAGCATCATCCAAACCTATTTATTAATCCACCTGCAGGAGTGAGCGATTATGGCGCCACAATCTCATCCCAAAGGACATCTTTTGGCAGATAACAACCGGCTGCGTATCACCCTGGATTCCATTGGGGATGCGGTCATCACCACGGATATCGGGGGGTGCATCGTGGATATGAACCCGGCCGCCGAAACCCTGACCGGATGGAACCAAGACCAGGCTCAGGGAAAGCCGCTGTCGGAGGTATTTAACATTGTCAACGCCCAAACCGGTGAGCCGGTCTCCAACCCTGTGGCGCGGGTGTTGCAAACTGGGAAGATCGTTGGCCTGGCCAACCACACCCAGCTGATTGCTAAAGACGGCCGCGAATATCAAATCGCCGATTCGGCGGCGCCAATCCGGGATGCAAACGGCCAAACTCAGGGAGTTGTGCTGGTCTTCAGGGATGTGACGGACGAGTACAAGATGCAGAAAGCGCTTCGCCAGAGTGAGGAGCGCTTTCGGGTTGCACAGGAAATGTCTCCCGACGGGTTCACAATCCTTCATCCCGAGCGCAATGAAAAGGGAGAGATTGTTGACTTTTCGTGGGTCTATGAAAATCAAACCGTTGCACGGATTAACAGCACCGATCCGGAAAAAGTCATCGGCGAACGGCTTCTGGATCTTTTCCCGAACCATCGCGGGACGCCTGTTTTTAAGGCCTATCTTGATGTGGCCAATACAGAAAAAATCCAGGTTTTGGAAGAAGTTTATGCGGGGGAGATCCTTTCACGGCCGACCTGGCTCAGGCTGGTGGTGGTGTCGATGGGGGAGGACATTGCCATCCTTACCCAGGATATCACCGAGCAGGTGCAAGCGGCAGACGCACTGCGCCAGAGCGAGGAGAAGTACCGGTCATTGTTCAACCAGTCAACTGAAGGCATCTATGTCCATGATTTGCAAGGACGCATTCTGGATGTGAATGATATGGCTTGTGCACAAACCGGCTATTCCAGAGAAGATCTGCTTCAGCGCACAGTGTTTGACCTTCACCCGGCCAAAAGCCAGCTGAACCTTCCCAAGGAAGAGACCCTCCAGATTTGGCGCGAGTGGACCCCGGGTCAGCGTTATCGTATTCAAGGAGAACATCTGCGTGAGGACAGAACTGTCTATCCTGTGGAGATTTCCACCGGTGTTGTTCGTTACAATAACGATGATGCTGTTCTGGCAATCGTCAAGGATATCTCCGAGCGAGTCCAGCGCGAAGCGCGTATTGAGCATTTGAACCAGGTGCTGCGCGCCATTCGCGATGTGAACCAGCTCATCACCCACGAGGAAGACCGTGACACACTCCTGTGGCGGGCGTGCGATATCCTCACCTCCACGCGCGGTTACAGCAGCGCCTGGGCGGCCCTGCGCGGTGAGGATGGCAGGGCTCAAATGGCAGCGGAATGTGGTATCGGTGAAGATTTCGCACCTTTTCGCAAGGCGATGGCGCGGGGCGACTGGCCCACCTGCTTCCAGCAGGCAAGTGCAAACCCCGATAATATCGCCGTGATCCATGCGCCTGACCAAAATTGTAAGTCCTGCAGCCTATCCCGCTTCTACCGCAACTCGGCTGCCCTGGCGGGCGCGCTGCGTTACGGCCGGCGGGACTTCGGCGTGTTGGTCGTTGCCCTGCCGGTGAGCCTGGCGGATGACCCGGAGGAAAAATCCTTATTCCGTGAGCTGATCGGCGACATCGCCTACGCCCTGTATGCCATGGAAATCGCCCAGGAGCGTCGCCAAGCCTTGCAAGCCCTGCGCGCCAGCCAAGAACGCCTCGATCTGGCCCTATCGATTAAGCACGAAGGCATCTGGGACTGGGATTTAACAACCAACCAGGTGGACTACGATGATCGCTATTTTACGATGGCCGGATATGAACCCGGGGAATTCCCCAATAGCCTGGAGGAATTCCAAAACAGGGTCCATCCTGAAGATCTCGACCGGGTCATGGAAACAGCTGAAAAATATCTTTCCGGGCAAATACCGGCCTTTCAGGTGGAGTTTCGTTTCAGGCATAAAAATAATTCATGGATCTGGATCCAGGGCAACGGAAAAATATTCGCATACACTGAAAATGGCGAGCCGAAAAGATTTATCGGTACCCATATGGACATCACCCAACGCAAGCAGGCAGTTCAGAGACTGCGTGAGAGCGAGGATAAATACAGAAATCTATTTGAGACCATGTCGGAGGGCGTGGTTTATCAGGATGCTGATGGCAAAATTGTTTCCGCCAATCCGGCAGCTGAGCGGATCCTGGGCCTGTCTCTGGCACAAATGCAGGGAAAAACTTCCACGGACCCCCGCTGGAAGGCCATCGATGCGCAGGGTGAAGAACTGCCAGGTGAGCAGCACCCGGCTATGATCGCCCTCAGGTCCGGGAACAGGGTCGAGAATTTTTTACAGGGCATCTATATCCCCGAGAGAGATGAATATGTCTGGATACTCGTTAACTCGATCCCGCAGTTCACAAAAGGAAATCACACACCGCACCAGGTGTATTCAACTTTTTTAGACATCACCGAGCGGGTACAGGCAGAAGACGCGCTGCGCAGGAGCGAAGAACGCTTCCGGCGCGCCATCAACGAGGCGCCGTTCCCGGCCATGATCCATGCCGAGGACGGTGAGGTCCTCTTGATTAATCGCCGGTGGACGCAGGTGACGGGCTACCCGCAAGACGAGATCTCCACACTTGGGGCCTGGACTGAAAGGGCCTATGGCGAGCGCCAGGGCGCGGTGCGTGAGGTGATCGATGCCCTCTATGAAGCCCAGGGGTATACGGACGAAGGCGATTTTGAGATCACCTGCCGGGATGGGTCAACGCGGATCTGGTCCTTCCGCTCGATGCCTCTGGGACCTGATGAGACGGGGCGCCGGGTGGTTCTGAGCATGGCTGTGGACATCACAGACCGGGTGCGGATCGAATCGCAGCTGAAGGTTGAGAAGGAATGGTCGGAAAGTCTGATTGATAATGCACCGAATATTGTCGTCGGCCTGGGGGAAAGATCGAAGATTGCTGTTTTTAA
>CAZLEK010000189.1:0-3364 GCA_964558525.1 uncultured Candidatus Brevefilum sp. | reverse complement strand
GATTTGATGCTCTTGAAGCCGTACTTCCAGGGCACCACCAGGCGGATCGGCGCGCCGTTCTGCGGGGGCAGCGTTTCACCGTACAGGCCGGTGGCCAGCAGCGTTAGGTCGTGCATGGCTTCATCGAGCCGCAGGCCTTCCAGGTAGGGGAAGGGGAACCGGCCCGTGGTGGCCGATTCCATCTGGTCCGGTACCAGGGCGGTTTCAAAGGCAACGTATTGGGCTTCGCCGGTGGGTTGTACTTCCTCTAGGAGCTGGTGCAGCGGGAACCCCAGCCATGGGATCACCATCGACCAGCCCTCGACGCAGCGCATGCGGTAGATGCGCTCTTCCTGGGTAAAGTTTGAGCGGATATCTTCCAGGCTGTAGGTCCGGGGGTTTTCCACCAGGCCGTCGACCCTGACCGACCAGGGTTCGGTCACAAAATCCTGGGCGAGCTCATCCACCCGTTCTTTGTTGGTGGTGAACTCGTAATAATTCACGTACCCGGTGACGGCCTCGTAGTTTGTGAGGGCGTTGCCGAGTTCGTCGGTCCGGCCATCGGTGGGGATGTTGGCGGGCGCGGTGCCCTGAGGGAAGCCTTCCGGGGCGCAGGCCGCCAGCAGCGCGCTCAGCCCCATCACCCCCATTTGTTTGAGAAATTTCCGGCGCGATTGGTAGATTTCCTTGGGGGTGACCTCTTCCGGATGGATGGGCACAGAATGATAGTTTTTTGTAGACATGAGCAGCCTTTGTCTCTAATTCGGTCTTTATGATTGTACTGATCTTATTACCTCAATCAAATCTGAGTGATTTAGGGTGCCCTTTCCAGGGGGTAGCCGGCGGCCTCCCAGGCATTGAACCCACCCAGCACATTTTTGACGTTGGTGTAACCGGCTTCCACCAGGTCAGCCGATGCGGCGTGCGACATGTTGTCGCTGCGGCAGTAGAGCACAATTTCAGCATCCTTGTCCTCTGGCAGCTGGTCGAGGTTGTCTAAAATTTCGTTGTAGGGGATGGTCAGATCGGTGTTGGGCAGGTCCCCTTCAAAGGGGATGTGGGTGTTGACCAGCAGGAAGGACTCGGGGCGTTCGTCCAGCATGGTTTTTAGGGTCTCAACACTGATGTTCATGTAGCCGCCATCGTCCATCTCGCCAGCTACAATGGGTGTGCAGGCCGCGAGCAGCAGGATGACCAGGCTGATCGCAATCCAGGTGTGTTTTTGCATGGTTTTCCTTTCAATCTCCTTTGGAAATTATACCATTTTCACCTAATTTGGTTAATAATTTTGTCAAAAAGCCGATACAAAGCTTTTACCACCTGCGTGGTAAAATGAATGTGTTTTTAGAAACCCTACACAATCGAGACGCGATGTTTTTTAACCTGGACCTTCCCACTTTGATCTCCCGCATCATTACGCTGCTGGTGGCCTTTACCATCCACGAATTTTCGCACGCCGCCGCGGCCACCGCGCTGGGCGACGTCACCCCGAAAAACAACGGCCGCCTGACGCTCAACCCGCTGGCGCACCTGGACGTTATGGGCACACTGACGCTGTTGGTGGCTGGCTTTGGTTGGGCCAAACCTGTGCCGGTCAACCCCTATGCCCTGCGACGGAAGACTTCCGCTGGCATGATGCTGGTCTCGCTGGCCGGCCCGGCTTCCAACCTGCTGATGGGCGCGCTGGCCGCCCTGCCCCTGCGCTTCGGTTGGGTTGAATGGACGCCTTCAAGCAGCGCCTTCCTGCCTTCATGGGGCGGCTTTCTGTTTGAATTCCTGACGATCAACCTGGCGCTGTTTTTGTTCAACCTGATCCCCCTGGCGCCCCTTGACGGCGAAAAAGTGATCACCTACTTTTTACCCGATCACTGGGTGGAATTTTACGAGCGCATCCGGCCCTACAGTCCCTTCATATTGCTGGCCTTGGTCTTCATTCTGCCGATGTTCGGGCTGGATTTGATCGGGCTGATCATCACCCGGCCGCTGCAGAACCTGGCCCTGTTCCTGATTGGAGGTTGACCGATGGCCTTTCAAACCACGATTGTTGGGTTAAGCAAGGTGGGGGCTTCCATCGGTCTGGCCCTGAGCCGCTATCCGGATGAGCTCACCGTGATGGGCTATGACGAAGATCCCAAGATCGCCAAAGCCGCTGAGAAGATGGGGGCGGTCAGCAAGGGGTACCTGGCCCTGCACCGCTGCCTGCGGGACAGCAAGCTGATCATTTTAGCCTGCCCCCTGGACGATGTGCGGGATGTTTTGACCCTGATTTCAGAAGAAGCGCCGGATGGGGCGGTGGTGATCGATGCCTCTCCCAACAAAGCCCAGGTGGCCGATTGGGCCCAGGCGCTCCTCACAGATAAGCAGTTCTTCACCGGTTGGACGCTGTCTTTGAACCCAGAACACCTGCACGGGCCGGAGCTGGGGGTGGATGCGGCGCGGGCGGACCTGTTCGCTGACAGCCTGATTGGGATCACCGACCCGCCGGGGACGCCCGAAAAGGTGCTGACCCTGTGCAGCGACCTGGTCAGCCTGCTGGATGCGAAGCCATTTTTTATTGATGCGGTGGAGGCTGACGGTTTGATCGCCCTGGGACACGAGCTGCCGCGGGTGGCGGCTTTGGCGCTGCTGCTGGCGACGGTTGACGCGCCGGGCTGGCATGAGGGGCGCAAGCTGGCCGGACCCGATTTTGCCAAAGGGACCCTGCCCATTTTGAGCGTGAGCGAACGTGAAGAACTGGGCCTGAGCCTGCGCCTGAATAAGGAGAACGTGACTCGCTTGATCGGTGACCTGATCGCCGCTTTAGAGCGGGTGAAGGATCATTTAGAGTCCGGTGAGGATGAGGCTTTGCGCAAAGACCTGGATCATGCCATTGACCAGCGCTTGCTGTGGCTGGAACAGCGCAAAAAGCTTTCCTGGCTGCCGGCCGATCATTCTGATTCTAGGCGGCCGCCGGTTTTGGGGGCGTGGCTGGATTCAAGGCTCAACCGGGGGAAAAAGGAATCAGATTCGTAATCGATGCCCTATTACTGCTACATGGTGCGCTGCGCCAACGAGGCCTTTTATGCCGGCTGGACCACGGACCCGGCCCGCCGGGTCCAGGAGCACAATGCCGGCCGTGGGGCCCGCTATACCAAGATGCACGGGCCGGTGGCGCTGGTCTATGTGGAGGAGGTTGCGGACCACAGTGCGGCGTTGAAGCGTGAGGCAGAGATCAAGCGTTACACCCATCAGCGCAAGGCGGACATGGCCGCAGCCTGCCAGGTGCCGGAGGATTTTTTAGAGGGGGGTTAGGCTGGGGTTGGCGCTGGTTGGTGATTTGCGGTTTATTTCATTCTGCGAAAAGTAGGTCGGGTATGGCGCTGAGTCCGGCGAAGAACAGCGTGCA
>CAZLEK010000188.1:2188-3456 GCA_964558525.1 uncultured Candidatus Brevefilum sp. | reverse complement strand
CCATCCGGAGAGAAAGCCAGGCTGGGTTGTTCAACAACGGCTCGCATCGCTTCCAGATCGAGATCGCTGCTGAAGGATAAAAGCGGTTTCTCGGTGATCAGTGTGAGCCAGGGGAACAGGTTGATCCTGAGGGTGGCGTCGAAACCTTCGCCCACCAGATAAGCCAGGTGTCTTGCATCCGGTGAAACCAGGATTTGCTGGATCCAGGGTGAGGGTTCCTCGCCAAAGTAAAATTGGGTTAACCCGCTGCCGTCAGGATTGACGGCAAACAACCCCTCCGGTGTGGAGAACACCCACCACGGCCCGTCGCGGGAGAGCGGTTTATCCGGTATTTCCAGGTCCTCATTAGGGATGTCAGGATCGGGTTCCTGGATCGGCGCCGGATCTTCTAATGGCTGTATTGGGGTTTCCGTGACTGTTGGGGTCGCTGTGACGGGTTGTGGTTCTGTGGCTGGTTCTGGTTCTGTGGCTACTTCTGGGGGGGTGTCTTCTTCCGATGAGCGCCAGGGTAAACTGCAGCAGCCTGAGAGGATCAATCCTAATACAATACAGAAAACCAGACAACGTGGGCTTCTCATTTTAACCTCCTGCGTTCCAATTTTGATCATAAAATGGGTTGATCACGAACTAAAGGTGAATCAACAGCAGTTAATTCAATGGATTCTGCCGTAGATCGTTTTTAAGCCTCGGTCAGAGAGCTTGGCTTTGGTGTGGGTTGTGATATTGAGGGTGCTCTAATTATAAACAATAATTAGCCGCCTGACCGTTTATTATTTTTCTCAGAAATGGATCACACCCCTTGGGAGACAGCCTAAAAAAAGTCATCCAGGGCAGGGCGGATGGTGACAAAGGCTTGCGCGGTTTTCTTGCCTGGCTGTTTGGTGGTCACAAAGACGAATCCATACAAGCTTATCCTGAACGGGGAGTAACCTCTCAGATCAAAAAACAGGACGAGTTGTTAACTGGTAGCCGTTCCGGCTCAAGGAGTCATAATTGGTTTTGTTTTCCCTCCTTTTAATGGTGGCGAAGTTTAGATTCAACCGCACGGTGAACCTCTGGGTAGATCTCAGTCGGGCAGTGCAGCAGCACCAGCGTCCGTGCGCCCTTTTGAAGCGCGATCTCCCCTTTTTCAGGACGGGCAATAAAACGATCGATTTTTTCCCAGGGAATAAATTCGTTTTGCCGGGATGCGGCCATCAGGCCGGCGCCTGCAAAACCGGGTTTTCCCGAGAGGGCCAGGAGGCCGTTGATCCAGGCGTTCACCCGCC
>CAZLEK010000188.1:0-2088 GCA_964558525.1 uncultured Candidatus Brevefilum sp. | reverse complement strand
GCTGCCTTTCGATCACCTGGGTTTTGGCCAGCATATCCCCCAGGCGCAGGCCCTTCTCGTTGGTGATCACCACGATCGGCTCGATCAAAAACAGGAGCCCGCCCAGGAAGATCACGGCAAAACCGATTAAGAATATCCCGGCGGAAGGCAGTTTGCGCAGGATTGCTTCCCAAAAACGGCAGGCTTGGCCCGTACGCGTGTTGACCACCATCAATTTACAGATCCCTTTGCCCCAGCTCCGCCCCCGGCCGAACCCATCTCGCGCCAGGCTGTAAAAACAGAACCAGGCGAGGCTGAGCACAAAACCGCCCAAGGTGATATAAAAGAAATATTTAGGGACCCCTTCCAGGAAGGGTACGGGTTGGTAGCCCATGATCCATGGGATCATCAGCAGTAACAGGATGGAAAACACCGGCAGGGTCACACCGCCGATCAGGCTGTCGATCAAGAAGGCCAGCAGGCGCCGGCCCCAGGGCGCGCGCGGGAAGTTCGTTCCTGTCAGGACGCTATGGCGGCCGTTTGAGTCATTCAGCGAAGTCATTTTTTACTCCATGGTCTCGATTTGATTGGATTGAATCCTGCCCAATGGCAATCTTTTCAGTGTGCGCTGCGATGACTTTATTCAGCCGGATGGCCGGCAGCAGTAAATTTTCAGGGTTATGTGGTTTGTACGATGTGGAAATACGTGTAAGTGATTTGTGAAACAGATTATAACACAGAGAATTTTGGAGAAATGGCATTCAAACCGGTGTTTTTTGTGATTTGATTAGGTATGATGTCTAACCTGACTTAAAAAATGATGTAAGTTTTTTGTTTCGGCAAGATCAGATTCAGTTAATTCTAAGAAATGCATTGTTTATTGTTAAGCTTTTGTGTATAATTGTTTCAATAAGCTCTGTTGAAAATTATCCCGCACGCGAGATAATGAGTAATGTTGTGTTTACAAAAACAGCAAAATGGACAGACAAAATCAGGACAAAGATTACTGGGATAATTCAGTCTGTTGATTAGCCTGATGAACAGTTTAAGTATTAGGCTATCCTTAAAACGCACTCAAATAAGCGATTCTTCAAATTTCATCAAAAAGACCGTGTGATAAGCGATCTTTAATAACCTTTATGGCGATGACCACCCAATGCAGGTTGGGCAGTTAATCACAACCTATGTTCCAGGGAGCCCCCGATTCAGGGTTGATCAATGGACCATCTGATACCCTAGGATCGGTTGAGTTGCTTTGCTGGTGGATTTGACCTCAAACCAGGTTGGTAGGCTCGTGCACTTAACAAGCCTTTGGCTCGTTATGATGGGTTGTCATGTGCAATTACGTCTGAGAGCGCCTGCGGGGTGCGGAGAAATTATTTTTTGCTTATCAGGATAGTGCGTGCAGAGTGGGCCGGGCAGTGGGTGTAATCAAAATGGGTTAAAAAAAGGAGGATCCATGTCCAAATCCAGATACAACGTATTAGCAGCTTTGATTGTGATGGCATTGGCAGCCCTGTCTTGCATTGACCCCGATTTTGGGGTTGGAGATGAGGTAGATTATTTAGAAGAACAACGGCAAACCCGGGAAGCAAACCCCCTGATTCAAGAGTTCGAAACGGAAATGGCAAAAATTTACGGGGAGGACTATAAAGATAAGGCTGCCGAGAGCACCCCGGAACCCAAGCCAACAGCGACATCCGATATTGAGATCTCTGAAATCCAACCGGATGACGGGCTGCGCCCGCGCGCAGGAACCTGCGCCTGGGTGCTGTCGAGCAACAGCGACGGCTACCCGTCGGGCTGGGTCAATGACGATATGCACATTGAGCAGTGGGATACAGAGACCAGCCTGCGCACGGCGTTCAGGCATGGCAAACCGGGCTGCGCCGACCAGTGGTTTGCAACCTACCACGCCTGGTACCTCCAAGAAATCTATTACCCGAACCAGCTTGATGAATTCACCGTTTCATTTTACTGGAAGAACAACGGCACAGCCGATTGCGCCTCCCTGGCGGTGGCAGGCGGTGTGACCTCTTTGAGCGTGGACCTGGACTCCTTTCAGATTAAAGTCGCTTGGTCATCGATCAATATCCGCACGGACCCCTC
>CAZLEK010000187.1:0-3460 GCA_964558525.1 uncultured Candidatus Brevefilum sp. | reverse complement strand
ATACCCCGAGGGTACGATGAGGTCACCAAGAAAATGAGTTTTCTGCAAAAAGAATTGTCATCTTCACTATTCTGGTTAATTTGATTTGTGCGCAGGTTCATCTTTCCTAGACCTCAGGTTCAGTGAATGGCATTTGAGCGCCTCCGAAATATCACATGAGGATATTTTTACTCTTTACCAAATTGTTTATCAGGCTGAGCATTTACATTAATTAAATAATTTGTGTTTAAGGATGGCGTTTTTTCGCCGACGAGGACGTCGGCGAGAGCGGAAAGTTGGGAAGCGATAGCATTGATCACCCTTCGGATAAAAAGAATTTCAATCATAGCTTTTCTGGGGATCTTGCGATTGTCCTGCTTTCCTGTGCGCTGGCTGGACTTTTTTCTCCCAAGCGAGTATGCTTGAGTGTCTTGAAAACATCTGAATTTGACCAAGAATCACCCATTTAGGGCCGCTGCGCCTTAATTTCACACCATTTTGATCACAATGAAGCCTCACAAGCAGCTCCTCTTCCTTCTCATACTGGCATTTCTTTTGGCGGCCTGTTCGCCGGCCATGCAGCCGACCATGATCCTGCCGACGGATACAGGCATCGATCCGGATTCAGACCTGCCTGATGTCACACCTTTTCCAACCAGACCTGCTTATGACCCAGGTGAATTGGTGGATTACACCGCTCAAAGCGGTGATACGCTAGACGCGCTGGCCTTGCGGTTCAACACCACGGTGGCGGAGATTCGCACTGCCAATGAGTTCATCCCTGAGGACGCGACCACGATGCCGCCCGGCATGCCCATGCAGATCCCGATTTACTATCGCCCGTTGTGGGGTACCCCGTACCAAATGCTGCCGGATGCAGCTTTTATCAACGGCCCGCACGTGGTGGATTTCAGTACGAAGGATTTTCTCAGTGAACACACAGGCTGGCTGTCCAGCTATACCGCCTGGGCTTTCAGCGGCGCCCGTACGGCTGCTGAAATTCTAGATTATGTTGCGATCCAATACTCTATCAGCCCAAAGCTGCTGCTGGGGCTGCTGGAATACCAGGGCGGCGCCATATCTGATCCCTTCTTGGATGATGCCCGTGAAAGGCTTATCCTTGGTCTGGAGACGAATTATTGGGTGGGAGTTTACCTGCAGCTATCTTTCGCGGCCAATATCTTAAATGATGGGTATTACCGCTGGCGAGAAGGTGACCTGCTAGAGTTTGAGCTGGCAGACGGCTCACTGGTCAGACCTGATCCCTGGCAAAACGCGGCAACGGTGGCGCTGCAGTATTTTTTCTCTCAGGTGTTAAGTGAACGTGAATACCATTATGCGGTTGGCCCAGATGGGTTTGCCCGCACCTATGCGGGGTTGTTTGGCGACCCCTGGGAGATTGAACCGCATGTCCCGGGGTCTCTGGTGCAGCCGGAAATGCAGCTGCCCTACAAAAACGAAGTCGGGTGGGCTTTCACCGGCGGCCCCCACACTGGATGGGGGAGTATGGCGCCCTGGGCAGCGCTTGATTTTGCCCCGCCTTCAACCATCACCGGCTGCTATCCTTCTGGCCTGTGGACCACCGCGGTGGCAGACGGCCTGATCGTGCGCGATGGGCCGGGAATTCTGGTGTTGGACCTGGATGGTGATGGCGACGAGCGTACCGGTTGGGTGGTGTTCTATTTGCACGTTGCGGAAAGGGACCGTGTCTCTGTGGGGACATATGTTAACGCTGGGGATCCCTTGGGACATCCCTCCTGTGAAGGCGGCCGATCGACGGGCACCCATATCCATATCGCCCGCAAATACAACGGCGAGTGGATGGTGGCGGATGGTACCATCCCCTTTGTGCTTTCAGGATGGCGGCCGGTGCGCGGTGAAACGCCCTACAGCGGTTGGCTGGTCAAGGATGGCGTCCAGATCCTGGCCAATACCAACCCCGATAACCGCAGCACAATTCCTCTGGATTGATAATTTAAGGGCTTAGTTGGGGCCTGTAATGGTGAAGGTCTGGGCGATCTGCTCAAAGGTCGCTTGGTATTGTGACCAACCGTTTTGGTCCACACTCAAGGACATGAAATACAGCGTGGTGTTGTCCATGTACAGGTACTGGTATTGCTGCGTGGTAAGCTCCCCAACCCTTACACCCAGGTTGTATTTGGCCGCATCCAGGCCGTTGATCATCAGGTCGCAGTCGTTTTCAATCAGGTCCACGCCCATTTGCGTGTAGAGCGAGTCCAGCTCTGAACACAGGTCGCTGATTGGGAAGGGAAGGGGCAGGGATTCTTTACTGATGTTCACATTGGGATATCCCATCCCGACCATGTCGGTATCCATAGCGAAGAACACTGGTGGGGCAGCGCCTTCGCCGGTCAGGGTTGATTCCAGCATCTCCGCCCAATTTGGGTCATAGTCTGAAAGCAAGTCCATCAAGGCCTGCATCCCCTCCGCATCGATATCAACCACCTCCCAGGAATCGGGCAGCCCAACAGCAAAATCATCGGTGTTGTGTTCACGCCAGCCTGCTGGCAGGCTCAGGTTCCCGGAGGGGAGGGTGCTGGTGGGGGTCAAGGAAGGTTCCAGGGTGGGCGTTTCAGTTAGCGCAAGGTCTGTGTTGGTTGGGGTGGAGGTTTCAGCCAGATCGGTTTCTAAAACCATCTCGGTGACGGTGGCCGTTGGCGCTGGGGCCTCAGCCGCGGAAGGAGTCTCCCTCAGGCGGGGCAGGATCACAAAGACTGCAAGCAATCCAATGCCGATACACACCAGCATCAGCGCCAGGGCCCCCAGCATGATTCCGATGGTCGATCCCCTGGACCACCAGGCCTGTATCTTTTGGTCTGATTTTTCGCTCTTTTGAGGGATCTCGTCTTTTGTGGGGCGGATGATCGATTCACTGACCGCGTCATCCCCATTTTCAGCCAGGAAGAGTTTGATCACATTCCCAAGCTTATCGATATGGCGCTCAAGAGGGGGATTGATGGCGTCCAACCAGTGCTCAGAGGCCAGGAAATAGGCCATCTCCCCGGTGGGATCAAAATTTTCGATCCGGAAAGGGATGACGGCCACTTCTTTGGAAACAGCCCGTTCCACCTCCCGGGCGACCTGTTTGGACTGGTTGGAGTTCTCAGAGAGGATCACCACCATGACCTGGCTGGCTTCGATGGCGTCGGCGATCCCTTTGCCCCAGGAGATGCCGGGCGTCAGGTCGCGAGGGGCAACCCAGCATCGGACCCCTTTTTGTTCAAGGCCGGCCACAACCGCATCGGCAGCCGTTTTATCTTTGCTGGAATAGCTGATGAAAACGTCGTGTGCCATATGATTTTTCCTCTTATCAGGTGGGTTGCCGTGGTGAGATATCTGGGCGGGCGTAGAAGCTTATGGAAAGGCTTTGAGATTGATGTGTGTCTGGGATGGCCTTCGGTATAGTTGATTATACAATTATCATAAAACCTGCGCAAGAAAAGCCCCCTGTACGCCAGGG
>CAZLEK010000186.1:0-3506 GCA_964558525.1 uncultured Candidatus Brevefilum sp. | reverse complement strand
GCCCCCAACCAACATCGGTCGAGATAACGAGGGTGGGAATATTGCGGGTTGGCGACAATTTCGGGGGTAAGGAAGCCCTCCTCGCCTGGATAGGCGCAGCTGTGTTCATCGGCGTGCGGCTTGGCTGCCAGGCTGCTGTCGGTGAGGCCGTATTCGTAAGCGGCGTGGTGGAAGGATTTGACCCGTAGAAGCGGTGATGAATAACGGCAGCAGACCGATCGGATGCGCCCATTAACCCAACAATCCCATCTCTCAAGGATCAGAGGAATAAGGATAATGACCCACAGCCGTGTTTCGGTCATGATCTGATGATAACCAAAGGTGCTGTTCTTCAATTCGGCGGGGGGATGGAGGGTCAAATTCTTAAGGTAAGAGCGCCAAAAACCCCCATGCCAGGGCAAACTGCGCCAGGTGATAGCTGATCCGCACCCATAATTGAGCCCGGTGAAAGGCCTGGATAAAGCGATCGTAGGTCAGCATCGAATCAGAGACCAGAAACAGGAGCGCGCCCAGGGGAAGCGCTAACTGGATGCGGGGACGGCCGCTGGACTGCAGGGCTGTGATGAGAGAGACAGCCACCATGGCGCTGAGGACCCAGGAATAGCCCTGGATCGCAATCCACAACCCCTTCGAAACCCCTCGCTGTTCAGGCAGCGGACTGAACAATCGATAAACGAAAAGCAAAATCCCGATCCACAGCAGGAGACCGATCAGAAGCCAACCCCATGCGGGCAGATTGGACGCGTTGTGTACTAAAAGTGATGGCAAGGTTGAGATCAGCAAGCCGAGATAAACCAGATGCCCGACCAGGAAAGAACCCAATCCCAGGGAAAAGGCCTGCTCCGGAAACAGCAGCAAGATATCCCCCAATAACCCAAAGGTCTGGGCGGCCAGGAGCAACCCTACTGCGGGTGATACCTGCTGAGCGCTGAAAGCCGTCCAAAGGATCACCATGAGCATGGCCAGGGGTTTGGTGAAGGGCTTGAGCGGCTTCCATTCCCGCCAAACCGCGATCCAATCGAAGAGGAACCCGAGGGCAACCCCCAACCCCAACCAACGAGCTGCCTGCAAATTAACGCTCATGGCTCAATCCGTAGCGGCGCAGAAAATCAGGGTTGTTGCGCCAGTTCTTTTCAACACTGACTTTCAAGTCGAGAAAAACCGACTCCCCGCTCATCTCCTCGATATCCTGCCTGGCCTTGGTGCTGATCTTCTTGATCATCCGCCCACCTTTACCAATGACGATCCCTTTCTGGGATTCGCGTTCCACCAGGATCGTTGCATGGATATAGCGCAGGTCATCCGGACGTTTTTGGTAATCATTGACGATCACAAAGATGCTGTAGGGCACTTCTTCGCGCAGATGATGCAAAGCAGCTGCCCGGATCAAATCCTCTGCGATCTCGCGCTCGTAGACATCCGTGACCTGCTCTTCAGGGAAGTATTTTGGCCCTTCCGGAAGGAGATCCATCACACGTTGTAAAAGTTTCCTGCGTCCCGAGGCTGTGATCGCAGAGATAGGGATGACATCATCGAAAGCCAGCAAGGTTTGGTAAGCAGCGGCGTGTGAAGCCATCGTCTCGGGCTGAGCCAAATCGATCTTATTCAACACCAACAGGCGTTTCACGCCCTTTGTCTTGTCTTGCACCTCTCCGGCCAGCTGGCGGTCCTCATCGTCTGGCAACTGGCTGGCATCCACAATAAATAATATTAAATCCGACTCCATCAAAGCGTACTGCGCTTCTTCGTTGATGAACTGGCTGAGTTTAAAATTGCCGGAATGGAGCCCGGGCGTATCCACAAAGATGATCTGGGCTTGTTCGGTGGTCAGGATGCCCAATTGGCGTTTACGCGTCGTCTGCGGCTTTTGGGAAACAGCGGCGATCAACTGCCCGATATAATGATTGAGCAGGGTGGATTTGCCCACATTCGGTTTGCCCACCAGGGCCACGTAACCAGATTTAAATCCGTCAAAGTCCATTGCATTCAATTCTGTCATTGGCAACCTTTTTCGAAAGGGTTTTCATCAGCATCATTTTGGATCTATCTGCAACCGGCCAGCCTGGACTGAGTGACCCTCCAGGCTCAGCAAGAAAGCTTTCATTTCCAATCCGCCGGCATAACCGCGCAACTGTCCATTTGAACCGATCACCCGATGGCAGGGGATCACCAGCGGCATAGGGTTGGCGCCCAGCGCACTGCCAACCGCCCTCGCCGCGCCGGGTGTTCCCAATTCATGCGCCAGCTGCCCGTAGGTTAAAACTTGACCATAAGGAATCGCGGCCGTGCGAGTCAAGACCTCCAACTGAAAACCCGTCAAGACCTGCCAATCCAGATCAATTGAGAAGGTCTTGCGCAGGCCAAAGAAATACGCGTTGAGCTCTTGCATCACATCGCTGAGGGTTTGCAAGCCGGTAAGTGAGGGACTGGTTGCGCGTGCGTCAACTGATCGCTTAAGTGATTTTAAAGTCATAAATGCCACTCGCTGCAGCCCCCGGTCGCCGGCGATGAAACTCACCGGGCCAATGGGCGTATCGGTCAATTCTGCGTATGTCAGGCCCACATGTCACCTCATCTTGTCATTCAATCCCAGTCATTGACAATCTTACCCTAAATTAAAAGCGGTTTGAACGCCAATCAGATCCTATCCTCGGGTAAATTGCCTAGCAAGCGTAGGGCAATCGTAGGGTTAGCGTCAAGTAAGGGCCTTGGATGTCCAGTAAACTTTAAAGCGTAAAGGTAACTTCACTTCTTCTCCTCCTTAAAGAACGTGCCCGGGTCGGCGTCCCAGGCACGTTCTCATTTTATTAACACTCTGAAGAAGGATCCATGGGGTGAACCGGAAAACAATCCAATCATGCCTGATTGTCCCATTTTCGTGTCCTGAAAACCGATTTCCCTGGATCCTGTAAAGCCCCGATTAAGGAGAAGAATGGGTTGCACGGGTACCACCATGAAGCACTTGTGAGGCGGGTAATGATCACCGCTCAAGCGTTCAAACCGACTTCCTCCCCGGCCCAGGAGGAGAAAACAACACAAGGCGACCATGGTGAAGGTCGGATGAGCCGATAGAACCTGGCGGGTTGGCAATTAAGATCTCCCGTTTTTTGTATTTATCGTGTCATGGATACTGACCCCCCCTCACCTCCATCCTGGGCCTGACAACCTATAATTAACAGCAGTTCATCCTCAGATAGTATCCTGAAAATCGCAAAGATAGCGATATTATGAAAATGGCGCCCCACAACGAGGACGTTGCGGGGATTTGCGTAAGGAAGGCGTAAACATTTATTCAATAGAGTAATTTGCGATTAAAAAGGCATTTTTTCGCCAACGGGGACCTCAGCGAGAGCGGAAGGTTAGGACAAGATACCATCGATCATCCTTCGGATCAAAAGAGTTTCAATCATAAATTATCCTGGGGATTTTTGCGATTGCCTTGCGTTTATTGGCAGGGCGATCGCAAAGTCTTAATAATCTTGGTTAGAGATTTTATAAAAAATGTG
>CAZLEK010000185.1:0-3537 GCA_964558525.1 uncultured Candidatus Brevefilum sp. | reverse complement strand
TGTTTCAGCATTCACTTCAGCGATGGGTGTCTGGCTTGCGCTTTCAGCATTGAGGGTGGCGGTGACATCTTGAATGACGACAATGGGTTCCGGTGTGGGGTTATCCGACCGTGAGAACAGGCTGATGAGATCATCCCCAAACAGCACGCCAGCCAGGACAAGCACGACCCCCCCCAGGCTGGCATAGACCCAGGGCTTGCGCCAGATGGGCTGGCGCGCCTGGCGGGCCTCGACCGCCTCCACCAGCAGGCGTGAGGTGGATTGGTAAGTGGGGTCCTGGGCGATGATCCCCTGCAGCAGGGGGATGGCCTTATCAAAGCGCCGGCTCTTGATCAGCCCCTGGGCTTTTTGATAGTCGGCATTGATTTGGGCATACTTCTGCGCGTGGGCCAACCGGTCCTGGAATTTTTCGCGCGCTTCCGGTTCCTCTTCCAGGTAGGCTTCCCAGGCCTGGAGCGCCGCCGGCCAATCTTGGTTTTTATCGGCGGTTTCCCCCCGGTCCAGCAAGTCTTGTAAGTATGCCTGCCGTTGGCCGGACTGCAGCGCTGACAGCAGGTCCTGCCACTGGGCTTCTTCCGGTTCCAGGTCGATCAGCTGGTGGGCGGCCCGGATGGCTGCCTCCCAGCGGCCTGCTTCTCGGGCGGTTTGCAGGCTGTCCTGCAGCGCATCGATTTGCGCCTGATGTTGGGCCGCCCGGGTGTCTTCCAGAGCCTGGGTCAGGGCGGGGTCCTCGGGGTCGATCGCCAGGGCTTTTTCCCGGGCGGCGAGCGCCGCTCCCCAATCGCCAGCCGTAACAGCCTGTTCAGCTTGTGTGTTGAAGTGGTCCAATCGAGACTGCTTTTGGGCGGCTTGGGTGTCTGCCAGCGCCCCCTGCAGGTCTTCGTCTTCGGGGTCTATCGCAAGGGCCTGCTGCCGGGCGGCAAGCGCCGCATCCCAATCGCCAGCGGCTGCGGCCTTCTCCGCTTGGGCGTTGTAATGGTTTAAACGGGCTTGCTTTTGGTCTGACCGAACGCTTGCCAGCCAATCTTGCAGGTCGGCGCTGTCCGGGGCCAACAGCAAGGCGGCCTCCAGGGCCTGGATGGCTTGATCAAACTTCTGGGATTCGATGGCGCGTTCTGCTTCCGCCCGGTAGGCAGCCAGCTTGGCCTGGCGCGGGGCGTCTTTGACCGCCGCCACCTTCGCCTGCAGTTCTGGGTCTTCCGGGTCCACGGCCAGCGCCTGGTCCGCCATCTGAGAGGCCTCATCCCAGCGCTTGCGGTGGAGGGCGCGTTGGGCCTTGTCCAGCCAGGATTGGACCAAAGCCGCCTTCTTCTGGTCGACCACCTGCTGGGTGCGTGCTTGGAGGGCTTCATCTTCGGGGGTCATCTCCAGGGCCTGGCGCAGGGCTTCCAACCCCTGCTGGTCATCCCCTGCAGCAAGGAGCGTTTCAGCGCGCTCCCGGTAGATCTCCGCCAGGTTCTGGCGGGCTTCGGCGTGGACAGGGGTCAGGTTGAGGATGGCTTTGTAGGAGTCAATCGCGTCTTCCACATTGCCCTGGTTTCGGGCCTGGTCACCCAGGGCCAGCATCGCCTGGCAGTAGCCGTGCCGGGCGGCAATGTGCTCGCTGTCCACCAGCAAGGTTTTTTCGAAGGCGCTCACCGCCTGTGAAATTTGTTCCTGTTCCAGGTGGATTTCCGCGATCTTCATCAAGGCTGTCAGGTTGTTCTCCTGATAGTCCAGCGCCCGCTGGTAGCTTTGCAAGGCGTCATCCCACTGCTCCCGGTCGTGCAGCTCATCGCCAATTTCGATGAACCGGTCGGCGATCGGGTTGGTCTGCACCAGCTCTTCCCGCACCCGGTCCATGGGGCGGTTGCGTTCCAGCCAGCGCTTCATCAGGCGGATGATGAAGGTGTTCTTTTGCGTCAGCACGTCCTTATCCCGCAGGTGCAGGACGGCAGAGTTCAGGTCGGCCTCGCTGAAACGCACCCCCAGAGCATGGAGCTTTTCACCGATCTGGTTTTGCGAGAGGCCCTCCTCCTGGGCCAGGGCGGCCAGGATCCACTTCTCCAGGTCGGAGGCTTCGTCCCATACGAATTTGAGGTTGACCGTGCCGCGCTCGATCACGTCATCGAGGATCTCTTCCACATCCTGGCGGGTGACCGTCCGCGAGCCGCTGGCCTGGCAGCGGGCGAAGAGCTCGTGGCAGGTGAGCTGGGTGAAGTAGGGGTGGCCGGAGGTGACCTGGCTGATGCGTGCCACCGCCTCAGGGTCGTATTGGATGATGCCCTTCACGGGTTCTTGGATTAATTTGACGCATTCAGCTTCCGTCAGGAAGCTGACCTTGCGGTACAGGGCGGTTTTAAAGAAGTTGGTGTAGGCAGCCTGCATGTTCTCCAGCTTGTTTCCGGAGGAGCCGATGGAGAAGATGAAGTTCAGGTTATCGGCCTCAAACAAACGGCGCAGGAAGTTGATCAAGGGCCGCGCCAGGGACTCCTGAATGTCGGGGCGCGAGAGGGTGTCGAACTCGTCGAAGGTCAGCAGGAGGGTATGGCCGTCCAGGGATTGTTGAACCCCCGGCAGGAAATCGGAGAGAAAGGCCTCCGGGTCGCTGAAGGCCTGGCGGTCAGGTCGGGAGAGGTCCAGTCCTGCTTCCTTATTGAGGGTGCGCACGATCTCGGAAGCCATCCACCACAGGAAGCGGTCCAGGGTGGTGTTGGTGCGGCCCTGCAGATCGTAAAAGACCTGCAGGTAGGATTTGGGGAGGAAGTTGGGAATCTGCTTGAGGACGGTGGTCTTGCCCACCCTGCGCTGGCCGTGGAGCACCAGGATGTGATCGACGTACCTGCCGGTCAGGCTGTTTTCGATCCAGCGGAAAACATCCTCGCGCCCAAAGAACATACTGGATTCGACAACGGGTGCACCGGCGATGTAGGGGTTCCGCAGGTCGTTCACAGCAAGGATCCTTTATTATGTGTCAATCCCACAAAACTGAACTTAAGGGGATTATATCATAATCGGCATTTGGTTTTATTCATGTAGGAATTTTGCAGGGCAATCGCAGATTTTGCGCAAATCCTATCTAAATTTGATCCTATAATATTTATTGTATCTCAAATGGGGCAGCCCCAAAAAGGGGGAAAATTATCGTTAATAAATTTTTCTTTTCGCTACAGCCGTAGGTGCTTGTCTTAATTATGGGGATCGGTTCATTTTGTCAGGTGATCCATAAAAACTGAAAAACGAAATCCCTTTGCTGGTAAAACAACAAGATGTTGATACTCGTATTTGACACCACCAGCTTTCAAACCGAAGCCGCCGTCAATTGGGCGTTAACCTCATAGGGTGGGTTGGTGTATTACTTGTTTAAAACGTAACCACTGTTGTTCCATAAAAACCTCATCACCATAAAATTTTAATGACAACCCACCATCCCTTGATATATCGGTGAAAACTTGACCATTTCCATTACACCCTATCCAGTTGACCGAGCAAATGAAAATAAGGGGTAATAAGGTGGGTTGTCCTTTAATTCATTTTCAGCATTAATAGCATGTGCAA
>CAZLEK010000184.1:0-3629 GCA_964558525.1 uncultured Candidatus Brevefilum sp. | reverse complement strand
GCCTCGATGGCGCCGACGAGACCCTTGGTCTCAATCATTCCCAGTGCAATTAATTTTGTGTCTAAAGCCATTCTAAGTGTTCCTTTCTGGTGGTAAAGTGTGTGCTAACGGCGTTTCAAGATCTCATCCACTGCCTGCCGGACGGCCAGGTCGACCTCCTGGGGGGAGGGCCCGGGACGGGGTTCGCCCGGAACCAGGGCTGCCGCTGGCGGTGAGGAAATTTCATAAGCAAGGCGCTTGGTGTTCATCAGGTGGCGTGTGGTGACGTTGTCGCCGGTGATCGAGCCGCCCACGCCGCCCGCGCCGAGGGTCATGGAGGGGTCCACGCCGGTGGTCAGGCCGATGGCGCCCAGGGTGCCCATGGTGTTGACCGCGATGCGGAAGACGGGCTTTTCCAGGCCGAAGGCCATGATGACCTTTTCATCGGCGGCGTGGATCATCAGGCTGTGGCCGCGGCCGCCGAACTGGATCAGTTGGATGCAGCGTTCGCAGCCGGCTTCCCAGCCTTCTTCTTCATACCAGCCGAGAACGGTGGTGAGCTTCTCGCGGGAGAGGGGCTCTGCTTTACCCGTCTGCTGGATGCGGGTCACCAGGATGCGGGTCCCGCGGGGGATGTCGAACCCGGCCATGGCGGCCACGTAGTCAGCGGGTTTACCCACCACGGCGGTGTTCATGGACCCATCGGGATGGAAGAGCAGGTTCCGCAGGCGGTGGGTCTCCTGCGGGGTGGTGAAGTAAGCGCCTTCGCGCTGCATCAGCTCCGCCAGGCGTCCGGCGATGGGCTTATCGGCCACCACGGACTGCTCGGTGGCGCAGATGGTGGAGCAGTCGAAGGCTTTGCTGGCCACGATGTAGCGGGCGGCCTTTTCGAGATCGGCAGAGCGGTCAACATAGGCCGGGACGTTGCCGGGGCCGACGCCGATGGCGGGCTTGCCGGTGGAATGGGCGGCGCGCACCATGGGGGTGCCGCCGGTGGCCAGGATCAGCGCGGTGTACTTGTGGCGCATGAGGGCCTGGGTGCCGTCCAGGCTGATGGTTTGCAGGCAGCTGATCAGGCCGGGCGGGGCGCCGTTGTCCACGGCGGCCTGGGCCATGATGCGGGTTGTCTCGTAGCAGCATTTTGCGGCGGCCGGGTGCGGAGCGACCACAATGGCGTTGCGGGCTTTGACCGCCACCAAAATTTTAAACATGACTGTGGAGGTGGGGTTGGTGCTGGGGGTCAGCGCAGCGATCACGCCTACAGGCCAGGCAATGTCATAGATCCGGCGTTCAGGATCGTGGTGGATGACGCCCACGGTTTTGACAGCTTTGATGCTCTCCCAGACGTTGTGGGAGGCGAAGAGGTTTTTGAGCCGTTTGTGCTCGGGGACGCCGAAACCAGTCTCGCGGTGGGCGTCGCGGCCCAGGCGTTCGGAAGCATCGACGGCCACTTTGGCCATCGCCGCGCAGACGCGATCCACCTGTTCCTGGGTGGCGGTTGACCATACCTTCCAGGCTTCGAAGGCGCGTGCGGTCAGGTTGCGGGCTTCCTGAATGGATCGTAGGTCTTGATCAAGTTCCGACATGGGCTTATTCTTTCTCGAAAGTGATCTTGCCATCCACTTCTAAGGTATCGATCATGGCCATGATGACGGCATCCACAGGGCGCTGGTCGGTGATGGTCGTCTGACGGGCGCTGGAGCCGTGGGCTGTGAGCACCAGGTCTCCCACGCCGGCGTTGACCGTATCGACCGCCACGTAGGGCTTGCCGATCGGCTGACCCTTTTCATCCGTCTGGCGGCAAACGAGCAGCTTGCGCCCCTGAATTTTTTCATCTTTAATGGTTGAAACCGTCGTACCGATGACTTTTGCAATCAACATGGTATGTTTCTCCGAGGTCGTTCCAGTTAGTAGGATTTGCCAGCGGGTGCGGCTTGCGCCCCTGCGCCCTGGACGATCTTAACGCCCGCGCTGGCGCCGATGCGGGTGGCGCCGGCGGCGATCATCTGTTCCGCTTCTTCGGTGGAATGGATGCCGCCGGAGGCTTTGACGCCCAGGTCGGGGCCGACGGTGCGGCGCATGAGGGCAATGTCGTGGACGGTGGCGCCGCCGCCGGAGAACCCGGTGGAGGTCTTGACGTAATCCGCGCCGGCTTCCTTGGCCAGGAGGCAGGCGATGACCTTCTCTTCGTCGGTCAGCAGGGCGGTTTCGATGATGACCTTCAGCAGCGCGCCAGCCTCATGGGCAGCCTGGGCAACCGCATGGATGTCATGGGCGACGGTATCGTTGTCGCCGGCTTTGAGCGCGCCGATGTTCATGACCATATCGATCTCCGTGGCGCCGTTCTCGATGGCATTTTGGGTCTCAAAGACTTTCACCTCCGTGGAGGTGGCCCCCAGGGGGAAGCCGATCACGGTGCAGACCTTGACTTCGGTCCCTTTGAGCAGATCGGCGCAGAGTTTGACATAGGAGGGGTTCACGCAAACCGAGGCGAAATGGTATTTTTTAGCTTCGAAGCAGAGCTGGGCGACCTTGTCGGCGGTTGCATCGGGCTTGAGCAGGGTGTGATCGATCAATCCGGCCAGGGATTTGTCTTCGGGGATGACGCCGACGGTGGAGGTGAGGCGTTCCGCGCCGGCGCTGACCACACGTCCGGCATTGTCAAAACAGGTCTTGACCCGCAGTCCCTCGGCCTCTTCCATGATACAAAAATTGCCGTCGGGGTTTTGCTGGCGGGCTTCTTGCTCGGCCATCGCCAGCAGGACTTCCCGGGTGATGATCTCAACCAATTGTTCAACAGTCTTCATATCCGGTGTCATGGTGCCTTCCGATCTTTACTGAAGCGTTTCTCAATGGCGGTGATCTTGTCCACGCGGCGTGCGTGGCGGTCTCCGCCAAAGGGGGTTTCGAGCCAGGTTTGCACAATTTGTTTTGCCAGATTTGTGCCAATCAGCCCGGCGCCGAGGGTGAGGGTGTTGGCGTTGTTGTGCTCGCGGCTGTTGACCGCGGTGGCGTAATCATAGCATAAAGCCGCCCGGACGCCGGGGACTTTATTGGCCGCCATGCAGGAACCGATGCCGGCGCCGTCGATGATGATGCCGCGGCAGGCTTTGCCGGAAGCGACCAGCTCGGCCACCTGGAGGGCGATATCGGGGTAGTCGACGGAGTCCGTGGTGTGGGCGCCCACATCGATGACTTCGCAGCCGTTTTCCTGTAAAAAGGCTTTGAGGGTGTTTTTAAGCTCCACGCCGCCGTGATCCGTGCCGAGGGCGACCACCACCTGGCTGGCGCTGCTGCAGTCCGACCCCATTTTGGGCGCCTGTCCCATGGATTGGCGGACAACGCGCTGGACAATTGCTTGAATTTCTTGATCGTTAACGTCGGGCATCGGTGCAAAACTCCATTTGAGAAGAGAAATCTGGCGGTTTTACTGACTGATACTAAGAATACCAGAATGCTGCCAGATAATTAAACCATGATTGGGCGCAAATTACAAATTTTGTGATGAAAATGAGACATCGTCGGGTTTCGGTCCGGTTTTTTTGAGGCCAGTTTTGAGGTTCTATATGGATATTGATTGATTTTCCCTTGGGCTAGATGAGATTTTGTCAGGTAGGCGCCTGATTTTCTCATGACAACGCCAGGGAGCA
>CAZLEK010000183.1:0-3670 GCA_964558525.1 uncultured Candidatus Brevefilum sp. | reverse complement strand
CAGTGCGTGACCGATCATTAATCAATTCCCTATGCCGGCCAGATTTTGCGGCCGCCGCCGGGCGGGGTAACCGCATCGATCAACTGCAGCTCCTCCGCGGTCAGGGGCGGCAGCAGGGCGGCCTTCATGTTCTCGCTGAGCTGAGAGATGCGCTTGGCCCCCGGAATGGCGACCGTCACCGCCGGGTGCTGAAGTACAAACTGGATCGCCAGCTGCGCCAGGGAGCGGCCCTTCGCCAGGGCACGCAGCTTTTCCACCTTCTCCAGGTCGTTCAGGAAAATCTTGTACTCGTATTCATCCTCGATCCAGCGCTTACGGAAGTCTCCCTCCTTAAACTGGATGTCCTTGCTGAACTTGCCGGTCAGGATGCCCATGGCCAGGGGCCCGCGCACCAGCACACCCATGTTATTTTCCATCGTATAGGGGAAGATCTTCTTCTCCGGCGTGCGGTTGAGGATCGAATAGTCGATCTGCAATGTATCCGCCTCGCCGTCGGTGTTAAAGGCTCGCAGGTAGTCAAAATCGCTGGTGCTGAGCCCGTAAGCCCGGACCTTGCCCTGCTCCTTGAGCTTCTGGAAACCCGCCACGAACACATCCATGTTCGGCTCCTGGAAGTCGATGTGGCACTGGATCAGGTCCACATAATCGGTCTGGAGCCGCTTGAGGTTGCTCTCCACGCCCTCGATCAATTTGTCCACGGTATCATACTGGCTGACCTGGTTCTCCCCATCGAACCCCTGCCAGCCGATCTTCGTGGCCACGATGAACTGATCCCGCCGGCCCTGCATCGATTGGCCGAGGAGCTCCTCGCTGTGGCCATCGCCGTAAACATCGGCGGTGTCAAAGAAATTGATGCCCATCTCCAGGGCAGCGTCAATCATGTTGAGGGACTCCCGGTCCTTGACCTCCCCCCACTCGCCGCCGCCTATCGCCCACAGGCCGACCCCAATTTTGGTGACCTCAATGCCGGTGCTGCCTAACTCGCGCTTCTCGATCGCTGCCATACCGCCTCCTTTATATATTTTTGGTAACTGCTCAGCCTGATAAATATTTTGGCAATGAGTAAAAATATTTTTTGTGTAATATTTCGGATACGCTCAAATGCTTTTCACTGAGCCTTAGGTGTAGGAAAGAAGAACCTGCTCAGGAAACAAATTGCCCGGAATAGTGAAGATGACTATCATTTTAGTAGAAAACTCATTTTCTTAGTGACCTTTGTGTGTACTTTGTGTCCTCATCGTGCCCAAAGGGTATTGTGTTAATTTTTTGCCTAATGCCTGAGTAGACACTTTTTTTGATTTGATTAAGTTTAGAACACTTCTCAGGAAAAACAAAATCATCCAGCCAAATCTTCAACCACCCAATGGGATCAGACGCGGTGAAATCCCCCCTGATTCACCTGGCTGGAAATCAGCTGTGCATCAATAAGCCAACCAGTCTGGCCAGAAAAAACCGATCATGCCGGGCCAATTTTGCGCCTGTCCAGAAAAACCAATCATGCAGGCGCTGGTGAAGAGACCCAAATACAAAACCTGAGTCAAAAAATTAGAATTCCATCACCATCCCGGTATGCAGCCTTTGAAACCTATCCCCCAGGCAGTCCTCGAGCAGTTTGACGGCTTTCTGCCCCGTGCAGTGGCCGGAGACGACCACCGGGATCTCGGCTTCAAGCAGTGTTTCAGCCACCATCAGAACCGCCTCCGGATCCTCGTGATGGAGATGAAACCCGCCGATCACCGCCTGGATCTCGCGCTCATGGAAGGCCTGGTGCACCGCTTCGAGCATATTCAGCACGCCGTTGTGGCCGCAGCCGGTGAGCACCACCAGCCCATCCTCACCCTCGACCACCGTGACCAGCTCATGCTGGAAGGCATCCGGCTGCAGGTCCCCGTCGCTGAGCATCTGCAGGCGCAAATCGCCGTCGGGTTTGGGGTAGCGGTCCGGGATGTTTGTCAGCAGGTGCAGCCCGGGCGCAGCTTCCTGGTTTTCAGAGATCATTTCAATCCGCGCCTGGTGTTCCCGGAGCAGCCCCTGGTCCAGACCGATATACCGCAAAGGGTCAGGGGGCGAATCGACCACGTAATCTTCGCCAGAAGCCTGGCGCAGATAGACCAAGGCCTGATCATTTTCCTCAAAGAAGCGTTCCAAACCGCCGCCGTGGTCGTAATGATGGTGTGAAATTACCAGGGCTTCCACCCCAGCAAGCGCCAACCCCATTTTTCTGGCATTGTCTGCAAACTTACCCGACTGGCCCACGTCTGAAAGATAAACGTGGCCGTTGACTTCAACAATAAATGACAACCCGTGTTCAGCTTCCAAACTCGCCTGCGCTGGATGGGGGTGATTCTCAATTAATGTGCTGATCTGCATGCATCCTCCCGGATTTCTTACCAATAGTTGATCTCATTATAGCAAACCAAAGTCGTGATATGATATAACTGCTTTGTTTGCACAGGAAGGTGTTTGGATGAAAATTTGCCTGTTAAATGGCGCGCCCAGTGAAAATCACCCGGTTTTTGAGCGGTATTTGGATGCTTTGAGAGAGCATTTAAGTAAAAAAGGGCACCCCACCCACGTGCTGCGCCTGCGAGAGCTTGAGGCGCGATACTGCACCGGCTGCTGGTCTTGCTGGGTGAAGACACCCGGCGAGTGTGTCTTCCCTGATGACTCCCACCAGGTATGCCGGGCAGTGATCCAGAGCGATTTCGTGCTGTTCGCCTCTCCGGTGGTGATGGGCTACCTCAGCGCGGTGATGAAAAAATTCATCGACAAACTGATCCCCCTGATCCACCCCTACCTGACCGTCGACCAGGCCGAAGCCCACCACCGCCACCGCTACGCGCCGGACCAGTATCCCCTCGGCGGGCTGCTGCTCGAGAAAACCTTCGGGACGGACGACGAAGACCTGGCGATCATCCGCGCCATCCACGAACGGACCATGCTGAACCTCAAATCCAGAAACACATTCACGATGCTGACGGACCAACCGGTCCAGGAGGTGGCCCATGCCATTGTGGGTGATTAACGGCTCCCCGCGCGGTAAAAGCGGCAATACCCAGATCCTGCTGGAGAAGGTTCTGGAGGGGTTCTCCTCAGCCTCTGAGGAACAGCTCGATTGGCATTATCTCAACACCGAAAAAGGCCGAACAGCCGCGGCTGAAGCGTATCCTAATGCAGAGCGGGTCCTTTTGGGCTTCCCCCTGTACACCGACGCCATGCCGGGGATCGTCAAGGATTTCATCGACTCCCTGGCCCCCTACATTGAACATGACAACAATCCCAGCATGGCTTTTCTGGTCCAATCCGGCTTTCCCGAGGCCCACCACTCACGCTTCGTGGAACGTTATCTCGAAAAATTGACCCGCCGCCTGAATGCCCCCTATGCCGGAACGATCGTTAAGGGCGGCTGTGAGGGCGTGCGCCTGATGCCCGAAAGCATGAACCGGAAGCTGTTTGACGGCCTGCGCGAGATGGGGACGGATCTGGCACAGCAGGGGCGCTTCGACCCGGACATATTGCACAGACTGGCCCGACCGGAACGTTATCCCCGCCTCCTGGCCCCGCTCTTCAAGCTGTTGCTCAAGCTCCCCCTGGCGCAGACCTACTGGAACAACCAGCTGAAGCAGAATGAGGCCTATGAGGACCGCTTCGCCCGGCCGTTTACAGATTA
>CAZLEK010000182.1:0-3908 GCA_964558525.1 uncultured Candidatus Brevefilum sp. | reverse complement strand
GTGTGAAAAAGCGCCTACCCGACAAAAGGCGATGCAGAGGCCGGTGGCGCTGGCTGGTGATTTATGATTTATTAGGGTTCCCAATGGATTAATTCAGCAAGAGGTAATGTTTCAAAAGTCAGGTTGTCGGCTGCGCCGACAAACCTGACCTACGATAATTACCGCAATGCTTTGTGGGGGGGTTGGTACTGGTTCGATAGTTGTTTGATTTTGTTCCGATTAGGCCAGTGTTTTTCATGATTGGTTTTAAAGAGTAAGGTTGTTGGCTGCGCCGACAAGCCTGATCTACGATAATTGCTGGATTGCTTTGTGTGGGGGGTTGGCGCTGGTCCGATAGGAGGCTTTGCACTGAGGACACGAGCGTTATCGAGATATGTGGTTTATTGGGTGATCTCAACTTCCCAATCCGGTCCGTAACCCAAATTGAAGGTCTCGCTGAACTTGCCCTGGTTGACGGCGGCGGAAACGCGCATTAATTCGTTGTTGTAAAGGATCGGCTCGCCCGGTTCCACAAAGCCAAAGGATTGGTGAAAGAGCACCCGCTGGGAGAAGGCCTTTTCGCCCTGGTGGCGGACGGTCAGCAAAGGTCGATCGCCATAGGCAAAACCGGCTTTCATAAAGTCATTCAAGGGAAAATTCGTCCAGAGGTTGCCAAAATTGGGATCGTTGATTTCAAAGATACCGCTGGCCTTGCCCGGATGGATGTTTGGTTCGTGGATGGGATGCTGGATGATCTCATCAACCGGGTAGGCGGGTCCGACTTGCTCGTAGGTGATCGTTCCGCTGGCCAGTTTGGCAGCGCAGTAGGCAAAGACATCCCGGCCGTGGAACACGCCCACCTTTTCAGTGTTCTTGCCTTTGAGGCGGTTGACCGTTTGGTCAATTTCGCGCACTTCAGTGATGCCCACCCAGGCATACAGATGGGTCAGGGAGCCGTTATCCGGGCTGACCACGAAATAGCCATCAGCTGTTTTTGCCACGCAGGCTTTGCGCGAGGTGCCGACCCCGGGGTCCACGACGGAGACAAAAATCGTCCCCTCTGGCCAAAAGGCCATCGCCTGGGTAAGGCGGTAGGAAGCGCTCCAGGTGTCGTGTTGGGGGATTTCGTGGGTTGCATCGAAGATCTCAAGTTCCCGATCCACGCTTTTAACCACACCAACCATGGCGGAAACAGCGGTTTCCTTGTAGCTGAAATCGGTTTGGAATACCAATAAGGGTTTCATAGTTGACTCCTAAACAAAGGGGTTGAAAAAACGGCTCTGGTTGATGAAGATGGAGACTGAAATTGTCCCAAGGAAGATTAACGCCGAGATGACAATCGCGCTGTAATCGCCAGGTTTCATCTTTCGGGCTGTATACCATGTGCGGGACTTGCTCTTGGCGAAGCCGCGCAGATCCATGGCATTGCTGATCAATTCAATGCGGTCCAGGGAGGAGAAGATCAGCGGTGTGATGATCATCAGGCCATTCTTGATCCGGCTGGCCAGCTTGGCCTTGCGGGACAGCTCAAGCCCGCGCGCTTGCTGCGCCTGGCTGATGTCGTGATAATCTCTTTGGATGTCTGGGAAGTAGCGCAAGGTCAGGGCAACCGCGTAGGCGGCTTTATAGCTCACCCCCACCCGGTTCAGGGATGAGGCGAACTCGCTGGGGTTGGTGGTCAGGAAAAAAATCATTCCAAAGGGGATCACCGAAGCGTATTTAAATAATTTGGTGACGCTGTAAAGAAGCTGCTCCTGGGTCAGATAGGTGTCGCCGAACAGCCTGACGATCTCATTCCGGGTGCCGTAGATCTGCACGCCCATTTCCGGGGCGAACAAAAATGAGATCACTGCGTTCGTCAGGATGAAGATCAGCACATACAAGACCATCAATCGGATCTGAGAGAACTTGATCTTTGAAATCCGCAGGATGATGATGGCAAAGACCATCACGATCAGGATCACACGGATATCATAAGAATACATGACTGCAAAGGTCAGGAATAAGAAGCAGATCAGTTTAGTCAACCCTGAGAGACGATGAATGGGTGAGTCGACCTTGCCATAGGTGAACAGCTTTGTCTTTTGATTCATCGGTTCTTGAGCCTCCGCTCATAATCGATAAACCCCTGGACAAAACCAGTGCCGTCTGGAATGCCGGCCATCTGGGCAAGGTTGAAGAGCGAGGTTTCTTTGAGGTTCGCTTCCCGGATCACCTCTGGTTCTGTCAAGACGACGGAGGACGCGGCGTCGGCGACCATGCGGCCGTTGGAGAGCACAATGGCGCGCGGCGTGTATTCCAACATCAGGTGCATATCGTGGGTGATCAAGATGATGGTGATGCCCATCTTGTTGAGTTCAACCAGGAATTCCATGATTTCGGTATAGTGCCGGTAGTCCTGCCCGGCGGTAGGTTCATCGAGGATCATGATCTCCGGGTTTAGGGCCAGGATTGAGGCGATGGTGACGCGCTTTTTCTGGCCGTAGCTGAGGGCTGAAATCGGCCAGTCCTTGAAGGGCGCCAGGCCGCAGATCTTAAGAACTTTGTTGACGCGCTGTTCGATCTCGGCTTCAGGGACATTCCTGAACCGCAGACCAAGGGCAATTTCATCAATGATCATTGGCTTGGAGATCATCTGGTTGGGGTTCTGCAGCACCGCGCCGATGATCTCGGCCCGTTCTTTGATCGATTTATCTTTGATATCTTCTCCACGGAAGAGGATCCGGCCCTGGTCTACTTTTTCGAAGCCGCACAGGAGTTTGGAGAGGGTGGATTTGCCAGCGCCGTTTTTCCCGATCAGGGAGACCATCTCACCTGCTTTGATGTCGAAGGTGATATCCTCCAGAACCGGTTGGATCCCATCGTAAGAAAAAGTAATGGCTTCCATCTTTAGGATCGAAGGCCGGGTTTGAGGTGGGTCGGGAGGTTGGATGCTGTTATGCCAGTCTTTCAGGGCGTTTTTGGAGCGCGCCGTGTCCAGGGTGGTGATGTATCCGGGCTTCATCGCCGGTGTGACTGTGACACCGGCGTATTTCAGCGCGGTCACATACAGCGGTTCGCGGATCCCGGTATTGATCAGGATATCGGAGGATACCAGTGCGTGTGCATCCTGGTCGGCGATGATCCGACCATCGCGGATTACCAGGATCCGGTCCACAAAGCGGTGGAGAACGTCTTCCAGCCGGTGTTCGATGATGATCACCGTCTTGCCGGATTGCTTGTGAATGTCGTCGATGATCTCGATGGCCGTCTTCCCGGTGGCCGGGTCAAGGTTGGCAAGGGGTTCGTCGAACAGCAAAATATCGACGTCATTGACCATGACGCCGGCCAGGGAGGTGCGCTGTTTTTGACCCCCCGAGAGCTCGAAAGGGGAAGAGGTCAGCCAGGTTTCCATCCCAACCATTTCAGCGACTTTTCGAACGCGGTCATGCATCTGCCCCCGGGGGATGTTGTCGTTCTCCAGAGCAAAGGCAATATCTTCCCCGGCCGTCAGGCCAACAAACTGGCCGTCGGCATCCTGCAGGACGGTGCCGACCGATTTGGATAATTCGAAGATGTTTTTTTCGGTGGTGTTTTCTCCATGGATCTTAAGGGTTCCCGAAAGGGCGCCTTTGTAGGCGAAGGGGATCAAACCATTAAGACAGTGGCCCAGGGTGCTCTTTCCACTGCCGCTGGGGCCGACGATGAGGACCTTTTCACCGGGCTGGATCCGCAGGTTGATGTTGTGCAGGGTGGGCTCGGCCTGGCTGAAGTATTGGAATGAAAAATCCGTAAACTCGATGATTGCGTGGTTATCCATAAGGGTGTTTCTAGCCTTTGCGAGAGATTATTGTACCAAATAACAGCATTAATCGAAACCAGATCGGTTGGGCGTCCAGGGCAATCGCAAAATCCCCAAGAAAAATTATGATTGAAATTCTTTTTATCGA
>CAZLEK010000181.1:2179-3911 GCA_964558525.1 uncultured Candidatus Brevefilum sp. | reverse complement strand
TAGCTGTTGGAGGTTTCAGCGTAGGCGACGGCCGGTTCGGCAGGCGTGCAATTGATACTGCCAGCACGTACCACAATTTCCCCTAACCCCTGGAGGACGCCCGCCCCGGAGACCCGCCGGGCTTTGATGGCCTGGTTGCCATCATCCGGTTTATCTTGCCAGACAACCAGGTATTCGTCCGCCTGGCTGTTGTAAGCCACGTCCGGGAATTTCCGGGTGGCGCTGGATCCGACGGCAATTTGAATTTCACCCCCCAGCTTGGCCCCATTCCGGTCCAGGCGCTGGGCGAGGATATTATAGCCGCCGATGGCGCCCTCGATATACCAGACGGTCAGGTATTCTCCGCGGGATGGGTTATAAGCAATGGATGGGGAGACCTGATGCAAGACATCGGTAAGGTCCCCGGCGATGAAAAAGTCATCCCCGATGATCGCCCCGGCCAGGGCAGGGGCGGCGAAGAGGAAGGCGATCAGCAGTACGAAGGTAAAGGTATAGCTTAATTTCAGGTTGGCACGAATCATCCTCACACTCCTTGAGCGCGCAATTAAGGTGCAGCGTTGCAATGGCAGCGATGTTGAATGGCTTTTTTCCTCCCCGCTGCCACCTATTATACATGATTTATTAGGTTTTTATTGAAAATGGGGAGTAGGGATTAGGTATTAGGTATTAGGGGATTAGGAATTAGGGATTAGGTGAGGCGTCCTGATTTGCGTAAATAAGATTTGGTGGATGCCAGGAGGACAAAGCCGCCTGCATGACGCAAGCTTCAATCAAGCGATGTTTTGATCATCACGGTTATTTCTCATGCCGCAGGAATTTTCGTTTGCTGTTGGAGCAGCCCATCCTCACGCACTGCCGAAGGTATGTGTGACCTACAAATTTTTCGATAAGGCGTTACGCAGCCGGCTGGCAGGTGGGGCAGGTGTAGACGCTGCCGCCCATGTAGGAGTCCTTTTGGATTACGTCGCCGCAGCGGGGGCAGGGCGTCTGCTTGCTGCCGGCGTGCATCACCACCGGGTAGCTGCCGGGCCGGCCGAAGAGGTCTTTCTCCGTGCTGCGGCCGCCTTTATCCGCCATCTCCGCCAGGGTGGTTTTGAGGCTGAGGAAGAGGGCCTCGATGTCCCCATCGGAGAGCTCCGCCACCTTGCGGCGGGGGTTGAGTTTGGCCTGCCAGAGGATATCCTGCAGGGTGCCGTTGCCCAGGCCGGGAATGCGCTGTTCCGTGGCCAGGGCGCCCTTCAGCGAGAGCTTTTGCACGTCCTCAGGGGCCAGGAGACCGTCAAAATAAGCTGCATCGAAGGCTTCTGAAAGAGGCGAGGGCTTTTCTTTGGCGATGACGTAGTAGTCGTAGGTGAAATCCACACCCTTGTCCCAGCAGTACAGGCCGCCGTACATGGAAAGGGACCCGCTCAGGGAGGTGGCGTCATCGAAATACAGCAGGAGCTGGTGCTTCTTGGGCACGGGTCCGGCTTGGGGGTGCCAGTGCAGCCGGACGCCGTCGCTGAAGACCAGGGTGGCTCGCGAGAGGCTGATCTCAACCATCATGCCGAAAGCCCGGGCGGAGTCGATCGTGCTGTCGGTCAGCCGGGCGGGGTATTCGGCGGGGTCACCGTAGTACCAGGCGAATTTATGCGGCGAGGTTGCCGCCAGGACGGTAGTGATCGTCTTGCCAACCAGGTTTTCGGCGATCTGACGGGCCAGGCTGGTGGCTTCGGGAAGTTCGTTCATGGGG
>CAZLEK010000181.1:0-2079 GCA_964558525.1 uncultured Candidatus Brevefilum sp. | reverse complement strand
TGGGGATTAGGGATTAGATGGTTAGGTATTAGGTGTTAGGTAATAGGTATTAGGTTTGTCGTTTGCTGCCCCGTGCTGATTTGTTGTGCTATGGCGCGCTTTGTGTTTGGAGGACACGCCTTGGAGCGCAGACGTATGGGGGACGTTTTTGCTTTCCCTGAGCTGTCATTGCGAACGCCCCGGAGGGGCGTGAAGCCATCTAAGCATTTCGTAACCCCAAAAAGGAATTCTGTGCAGACATTGTCACGCATACCTTTGGCAGGGCGTGACCGACAGGCGAAATCTCACCTCATCCGGCACTGCGTGCCACCTTCTTGGAGTTTCACGGAACCCCCGCCGATTTAGCGGGGGCATTCGAGGAGAAGGCTTAAGAAGTGCAAAAATGGATCATTGCAGGTTATTTAGATGGTGGGTCCTCCTGAAATGGATCGGTTGACATGATGTTTTAAGCAGAGAAACGGCCAATGCGGGTTTGATCTTCTTTGCCAGCCCACCCTACGGCTGGCCTTCTGCCAAAAAAGATTAAAAAATTGCCGGAAGCGGCAGTTTTTGGGGTGTTTATTGCCGCTTTTGACGTATTGCAAGCCCGCCAAAGATTTGCTAAACTGGTCTTAGATTAGAACGCATGTTCTATTCTCAGCGGCCCCCGGGTCAGACGAGCCCTGCCCAACGAATTCATTTCCCGCTCCGCACTGCACCCGGGGGACCGCCCATCTGTGACACGATTGGAGGGTTCTGAGCGATGCCAACGAAAAAGCCGTCCCCCGCCGGCGAGGCGGGATTCTATGTGGCGCACTTCACCCGCGCCGAACTGGCCGACCTGGACCGGGCCTTAAATGATTCCCTGCAGGGCGAGATCGGCATGCTGCGGGTGGTGATGCGCCGCTTCTTTGAGCGCGCCGCCCAGGAGGCCGATGACCTCAAGGCCCTGGCGGATGTCCTGGAGGTGCTGGGCATAAGCTGCGGCCGGCTGGCCAGGCTGGTGAGCACCGAGTTGAGCCTGCACGACCGGCATACCGATGAACTGGGTGAAGCCCTGGCGCAGAGCCTGGCGACGGTCCTGGAGGAGCTGAACCAGTCCGGCCTGGCGGCTAACGGGAATGGAGAGGGCCATGGATGAGAAGACCGCCGCCCTGCTGACCGAGCAGCTGCGCCACGCCAATCACCTGCTGCAGGGGCAGATCAAAACCCTGGAGATCCGGCTGGCGCACACCCAGAGGCTGAACGACCAGCGCCTGGCATTGCTGGAATCCCAGATCCGGGACCATGAAACCCGGCTGCGCGCGGCCACCGAGGGTGTGACCCAATTTAAACTATTCTCGGGGCTGGCCTCGGGCGGTTCGGGCCTGATGTCCCTGGCGGCGGTCCTCAAGGCCTTCTTTGGGGGGTAAAAAGCGATGAATCTGCTGATTAAAATATTCAACAAGCTGCTGCGGGACGTTTACCTCTTTATCCTGGTGGCCAACGGGCTCAGGCTGCGAAGATACCAGGAGGCGGTCGCCCGGGCGGTGGTGCACTCAGCCCTCAACGGTCTCGGACGCAGTTTTGTGGTGATCTTCCCCCGCCAGTCGGGCAAGAACGAGCTTCAGGCCCAAATCCAGGCTTACCTGCTAACGCTGAATTCTGGCGGCCCAAACGAGATCGTCCAGATCTCCCCCACCTGGAAACCGCAGACGGAAAATGCCATGTACCGGCTGGAGTCGGTGCTGAGCAAAAACCAGATCGTGAAGGACCGTTGGTCCAAGCACTTTGGGCATGTCTACCAGGTGGGGACGGCGCGGATCAACTTCCTGTCCGGCTCGCCGACCTCGAACATCGTCGGCGCCACCGCGAACCTGCTGCTCTCGATCGATGAAGCCCAAGACATCCAAATCGATAAGTTCGATAAAGAGATCGCGCCCATGGCAGCCAGCACCAACGCCACCCGCGTTTTTTGGGGCACCGCCTGGACTTCCAACACCCTGCTCTCTCGAGAGGAAAAAGCAGCCCTCGCCCAGCAAGAACAAGACGGGATCCGCCGCGTGTGGCGGATGACCTGTGACCAGGTGGCCGTAGAGGTCCCCCCCTACGCCCAATTCG
>CAZLEK010000180.1:0-4353 GCA_964558525.1 uncultured Candidatus Brevefilum sp. | reverse complement strand
CAGCGCTGGAGCATCGCCCACCTCTACCAGGCGATCCTCAACAAAGAGCCCCATGTCAAGGAGATCCGCTACCTGACCACCCTGGCGGGTTACGTCCATTGGCGGCTGACCGGCGAGAAGGTTTTGGGTGTGGGCGAGGCTTCCGGGATGTTCCCCATCGACAATCAAACGAATACCTTTGATGGGCGTATGTTGAATCAGTTCAACACTTTGATTGCGGCGGAAAGCCTCCCCTGGAAAATCGAGGAGATCCTGCCGAAAGTCCTCGTCGCCGGGGAAGCGGCGGGATCCCTGACAGAAGCGGGGGCAATGTTGATCGATCCCGCGGGCGAGCTGCAGGCCGGCATTCCACTCTGTCCGCCGGAGGGCGATGCCGGCACGGGGATGGTGGCCACCAACAGCATCGCCAAGCGCACCGGTAATGTCTCCGCTGGGACCTCGATCTTTGCCATGATCGTCCTGGAAAAGCCGCTTTCCAAAGTTTATCCTGAAATTGATATTGTAGCCACGCCGGACGGGAAGCCGGTTGCCATGGTGCACAGCAACAACGGCACCACGGACTTGAACGCCTGGGTGGGTCTTTTTGGCGAATTTGCCGGTCTGCTGGGCAGGGAGGTCGGGCAATCTCTTTTGTTTGAAATGCTTTATAAGCAAGCCCTGGAGGCGGAGCCCAACGCCGGGGAACTGCTGGCTTACAACACCCTGTCTGGCGAACATATCACCCACCTTGAAGAAGGCCGCCCTCTGTTTCTTCGGAAACCGGAGAGCCGCTTCACGCTTGCTAATTTCATGCGTGCTCATTTGTATGCTGCTCTGGCGACCATGCGGATCGGCCTGGACATCCTCTTTGAGCAGGAAGGCGTGGCCATTGACCAGATCCTCGGCCACGGGGGTTTCTTTAAAACCGAGCTGGTTGGCCAGCGGATGATGGCCGCAGCGATGGAGGTGCCGGTGGCGGTGATGGAGACGGCCGGTGAGGGCGGCGCCTGGGGCATGGCTTTGCTGGCAGCTTATCTGAAAGATAAATCTGAAGGCGAATCCCTGGCGGGGTATCTGTCTGATAAAGTCTTTGCTGGTGAAAAAACGACCACCCTGGACCCGAACCCACAGGATGTGGCAGGATTTCAGGCTTTCATGAAACGCTATAAAGCAGGGCTGGTTATTGAAAGCAGAGCGGTGGAGGTGTTTGATTAAGATGTTCAAAAGTTTACGGAAGCAGGTTTGGGAAGCTAATCTCATGCTGCCTGATCACGGGCTGGTGGCCTTCACCTGGGGGAATGTCTCTGGGATCGACCGTGATCAGGGGATCGTGGCGATCAAGCCGTCGGGCGTCCCCTACGAGACGTTAAAACCTGAGGACGTCGTACTGCTTGAACTGGCAACGGGGGAGGTGCTGGATGGCTCTCTCAAACCCTCCTCGGATACGCCCACCCATCTTGAGCTTTACAAGGCTTTTCCCAACATCGGTGGGGTGGTTCACACCCACAGCCGCTGGTCGACAGTTTTCGCTCAGGCGGGGACCGGGCTTATCCCCCTAGGCACCACCCACGCGGACACCTTTCACGGCGAAATTCCCATCACTCGCAAGATGACCGATGCAGAGATCCGGGGTGATTATGAACGAGAAACCGGCCTGCTCATCCAGGAGACCTTTGAGGGGCGGGACCCCGATGCCATCCCCGGCGTCCTGGTCCACAGCCATGGACCCTTCGCCTGGGGGTCTGATCCGCTGGAAGCAGTTCATAATGCCGTGGTGCTGGAAGAAATTGCCTTTATGAATTACCACGTGCAGTTGCTGCGGCCGGATATTCCCCCGATGCAGCAGGCCTTGCTGGACAAGCATTATCTGCGCAAGCACGGCCCCGGCGCTTACTACGGCCAGGATGACAATCTAAATAATGGAGAGAATGAATGATTGATCTAAAACATTATGAGCTCTGGTTTGTAACCGGCAGCCAGCATCTTTACGGGCCTGATACGCTGGAGAAGGTAGCTGAGCATTCCCGTGAGATAGCGGGTGGTTTGGACCAGTCTGCCGATATCCCGGTAAAGGTGGTGTACAAGCCTGTGTTGACCACCTCCGAGGAGATTCGCGGGTTGTGCCAGGAGGCCAATGCCTCTGATGCTTGTGTTGGCTTGATCACCTGGATGCACACCTTCTCGCCGGCAAAAATGTGGATCAGCGGCTTGAAGCTGCTGCATAAACCATTCCTCCACCTGCACACCCAGTACAACCGGGAGATCCCCTGGGCTGAGATCGACATGGATTTTATGAATTTGAACCAATCGGCGCACGGTGACCGCGAGTTTGGCTTCATTGGCAGCCGGATGGGGCTGGATCGGAAAGTGGTCGTTGGGCACTGGCAGGATGAGGCGCTCCAAAGTGATCTGGGCGATTGGGCGCGAGCAGCCTGCGCCTGGGCGGATTGGCAAACCCTGAAGGTAGCCCGCTTTGGCGACAACATGCGCGATGTGGCGGTGACAGAAGGGGACAAGGTCGCTGCTGAAATCCAGCTTGGTTACAGCGTCAACGGCTACGGGATGGGAGACCTGGTAGACGTCATCCATCAGGTGAGCGAACCAGAGATCTCCATACTGGTTAAGGAATACCTGGCGTCCTATGACGTCGCCTCGAGCCTGCAGCCAGGGGGCAACCGGCATCAATCCTTGCGGGAGGCGGCCCGGATTGAGTTGGGGATGAAGACATTCCTGGCGGATGGATCCTTCCACGCCTTCACCACCACTTTTGAGAATTTACATGGGCTGCCGCAGCTGCCCGGATTGGCTGTGCAGCGGCTGATGGGGGCTGGGTATGGATTTGGCGCGGAGGGGGATTGGAAAACAGCCGCTTTGGTGCGAGCAATGAAGGTCATGAGCGCCGGGTTGCCTAAAGGCACCAGCTTCATGGAAGATTACACCTATCACTTCAGCCCAGATGGCGATAAGGTGCTGGGCGCTCATATGCTCGAGATCTGCGAATCGATTGCGTCCTCTAAACCAAGGATTGAAATTCTGCCGCTCTCCATTGGCGGCAAGGGCGATCCGGTGCGCTTGATTTTTGATTCGAATCTGGGCGATGCACTCGCAGCATCCATGGTCGACTTAGGCTCGCGCTTCCGGTTGATTGTGAACCAGGTGGAGGTGGTGCCAACGGGGAATGCGCTGCCCAAACTGCCGGTCGCCAGGGCCTTTTGGGCGCCAAAACCCGATCTGCGGACCGCCGCCACCGCCTGGATTTTGGCCGGCGGAGCGCATCACACCAGCTTCAGTTTCGACGTCAGCGCGGGCCAGATGGCTGATTTCGCCGAGATGGCGGGGGTTGAGTGCTTGATGATTGACGCAGATACGAATGTGGAGGCCTTCAAGAGGGAACTGCGCTGGAATGAGGCGTATTATACCCTGAAGCGAGGTTATTGATTTTCAAATATGCCTGCAGGATGGGTTGCATTGATCTCGCTGGTATCTCACCAGCGAGCAAGAAAAAGGGAGGAGACCTTTGGTCAAAATATCTGGCTGGTGCGGACACCAGCCAGAACATAAGCAAGTCACCTTCACCTTGATCTTTTCCCTCACCAGGGAGAGGAAAAAACCAGGGATCGGATTGCCGTAAAGGGATTGGTAAGCGGTTGAATTAAATCATAAAGAGGCCGGCGCTATTGCCAGCCTCCTTTTTTATTGCGGGTAAAGGTTGTCTTGCTTATTCTTCCGGTGTGGGCGAAGGGGTCAGGGTGGGGGTGTTGGTCGGCACCGGGGTGACGATGAAGACGGGGATGATCAGCACATCGCCAACGAAGAGGTCGTTGGCATCTTCCATCTCGTCCAGGTCGTTCTCCCGCCGATATTCATTGGTCTCGTCGATGATGTCGTCCACGGTGCTGTTGAACTGTTCGGCCAGGGCGGTCAGGCTGTCGCCAGCCCGGACGGTGTATTCGATCTGCGTCCCGGGGGCGATGTCCGTGGGCAGCGGTGTGGCGGTGGGCAGTTCCTGCCCCGGCGCGGGGACGAGGATCGTTTGTCCAGGCGTGATGAAGCAGCCGCCGGTCAGGTTGTTCAAAGCCAGCAGGACTTCAATATCCACCTCAAATTCTTCCGCGATCATTGTGCAGTTGTCGCCCTCCTGCACCTCGTACTCAAAGGGGGCGTTGGGGGTGTTGGTGGGGGTAATTGTCGGCGTGTTGGTGGCCGTGGGGGTGATTGTGGCCGTGGCCGTCGGGGTGACCGGCGTGGGGGTGAAGGTTGCCGTTGGTGTGGGGGTTTTAGTGCTGAAGAGCGAAAGCGAAATGCCAGAACCGCCCTCGCTGCGGAAGAGATAGAAGACCAGCAACACGATCCCAGCGATTGCCAGCAGGATCG
>CAZLEK010000179.1:0-4376 GCA_964558525.1 uncultured Candidatus Brevefilum sp. | reverse complement strand
GGATAAAAAGCATTTCAAATATAACTTTTCGTGGGGATCTTGCGATTGCCCGAGGTTTAGCTGGCTGTTTGGAGCTTTAAATTATTAAAAGTCGGCCTTATAACGCTGAAGATTAGCCCACCCAGGAAGACAGCAAAACAAATCCATGGCGCTTCATTCTCCCAATAGTTTGAAACCCCATGCATTCTTTGTTAAAAGGTGAGCGTGTTTGCCTTCACGACCTCATAAAAGTTCCGGTTGTTCGGCCTTGGCGTCTTCACGCCAGGCATTTTTCAGCTGACCATTTTTAAGGATGTGGATCACGCAAATATCTGACTCCAGCAGGGTCTGGGCGATCACATGCTGGCGATGGCAGTTGGCCGGGTCCCCCTCGGCGCAAAGCAGGACGAGATGGTCGCGCATCGAAAGTAGAAGCAGCCTTTGGATGGCGTCGTCATAGAGGTCATGGGATGCGGTTTTGGGTTGCGAAAATTTTTCCCTGGCGGGTGTCTTTCCACCTAATTTATGTCCGAGGTAGGTATATCGGATCTGAAAGGGTCTCAGGATTTCTGCCAGGCGCGATTTATTGCTCCAGGGAGCGTGCCGGCTGTAGGGGATGCTGCGGATGTCGATGATGTGGTTGACGTTGTTCTCCTGGAGGAGAGAAAGGAACCTCATAAAATTGAGGTTGCTGTGCCCAATCGTATAGATCGTTTGCGGCATACTTTATTATATACAAATTGGGTCAATGAAATCAATGCTTCGCGTTAGTTCATCTAAAATGTTTCTGGGGTATCATTCTGATCCAAGCATCCGGGCCTTGGGATTAAATCATCCAAAATTAATCCCTGGGAGTGTCTTTCAGGTGTAAAAATAATCTTATAATATTGTATCCGGAATCGGCCTCCTGTGCGCTTGGGGGGTCGGGCCTTTCGAAAGCTTTGGACGCGTGTTTTTTTTTGCGCACAGTCCACTCATAAAACGAACCATAATTATTTGAAGTGGAGTTGATTGCATGTTCTTTGATGCCAGCAACGAAGTCGCCGTAGAGAGAAGCGAAAACGATCAGTGGGAAAAACTTGCTTTGCGAAAGTCCCTGGGCAGAATCATCCGTTATTCGGGCGTCAGAATCTTCTCCATATTCCTAACGGTGGGGCTGGGTCTCTACATGACTTTGCTGGTCATCAATTTGGGCGGCTATGTTGATGACATGATGGAGGGACAGATTTCTCAGGCGATCCTTGGCATGGGAATGGCCGGGTATTTTGACGAGATCCCTGAAGAATCGCGCGATCAATATGTTGAACAGATCAGAGAGGGCATGCGCGAATCGATGGGGTTAAACGAACCCCTGGCTCTCCGTACCGCTCGTTGGTGGATCAAGGGGATCACCTTGCAGTGGGGGCAGGCGGAACGTCTGATGGAGCTCAATGGTGAGTCGCGCCTGGTGAAGGATGTGATCTTCAGCCGGCTGCCCTATACGCTGCTGTTGGTCGGGGTGGCGAATGTGATCTTGTTCTTTATCAGCCTGTGGGTGGCGATGGTCCTTTCAACGCAGCGTGGAAAGTTCTGGGACCGCCTGCTGGCCTCCCTCACGCCGATCTCTTCTGCCCCAAGCTGGGTCCATGGGGTCATCCTGTTGGCAGTTTTTGCCCTCGAACTTAGGGTTCTGCCATTTAAGGGTGTTTACGACGGCCTGCCCCCTGAGACAGTTCTGGAGAGGATCCGACAGATCTCGACCCACATGGTCCTGCCCGTGATGGCTTTGGTGTTGAGTGTGTTCTTTCAGGGAGTCTATACCTGGCGGACCTTCTTCATGGTTCACTCGGGTGAGGATTACGTGGATCTGGCGCGGGCGAAAGGACTGCCGAACCTCATCATCCGTCGGCAGTATCTGCTGCGGCCGACACTCCCGTCGGTGATCACCAGCTTTGCCATGATGCTGATCAGCTTTTGGGAGGGGGCGATCGCCCTGGAATTACTGTTCGAATGGCCTGGGTTAGGTAATATTTTTTACCAGGCAATCTATGCTTTCGATCGGCCTGTGGTGGTGGGGATTGTGGTCATGTTCGCCTACCTGTTGGGGTTTTCGGTCATCTTCCTGGATGTATTGTATGCCTTGATTGACCCGAGGGTGCGCCTGGGCGGAAACGGCATGTCTGCCAGGATGCGTTCGGTGGGAAAGCGTTCGACTTTTGGCATCTTTCGAAGGTTATTGATGCGCATTCAGAACTGGATTTCAAACGTGTTTGGAACAAAAGTTCAAGATCTCGGTGAAGATACCCGACCGATTTCCCTATGGAAGGCCGATGAGACCCAGCCCGTGCGGCTAAAAAATGATGTCAGGCAGGCGTCTGCGCCGCCCCAAATAGAAGAGACCCAGCCCGTAAAAACTGTGGTTGATCAACCGCTTCTGGTTGAGCCTGTCAAGGATGAGGATACCCGGCAAATTGCCCATAGAGCGCACCGGGAGAGTTTCTTAATGGATCTTTTTCGCCAGGTGGGTAAAAACATTTTCAAGTACCCGATGGCTGCTGTGGGCCTGGCGCTCATTTTGTTTTTGTTGATTGTGGCTGTTGGGACGGTGATTGCCATTCCTTATGACGAAGCGGTCGAGTACTGGCGTAGTGAGGGGTTTATTACGACGCCCCGCTTGGCGCGTCCCCGCTGGCTCAACTTTTTCAGGCAGGAAAAACTTCCCGAATCCTTCTTTTTTGATTCGACACAATCCACCAAAGGGGTTGAATTTTCTGAGGACCGGATCCCTATAGATGAAGAACTTACAGACATCCGCATGGCATTTGATTTTGAGTTCACTGCCGACGAATTTCCCCAGGATCTCGTGGTTTTATTTGATACGACTTACGATCGCAAACCGCCCTTTGCATCCCTGGTATTGTTCAGACCGGATGGGGAGGAAGTTGAGTTGTCTTCCTTCAAGGCCACCGATCGATTGGCTTACAGTTTGATGAGGGAGAATCCGGTGGGAATCACCAATTTAGAGGATCTAACACCCATCGAAGAGGCTTTTGGCGATCCAGAGGAGGATTTCCTGAAACCCCTGAAAGGACGCTACACTCTCCAGGTGCTGTCGGTGGTGTTTGAGGAAGGGTCAGATGTCGCCATCAAAGGGACGCTGCACGGCAAGGTTTACGGTCTGTTTGGGACGGACAACCAGCGAAGGGACTTGACCATCGCCATGCTGTGGGGCACCCCGGTTGCGCTGACCTTCGGCATTGTGGGCGCGGTGGTGACCACGGTCACCACGATTCTGATCGCGGCCTTCAGCGCCTGGTACGGTGGGATCGTAGACGAAATCCTGCAGCGGATCACGGAATTGAACATCATCCTGCCAGCGCTTCCAATTGCGGTTTTGGTGTATATCCTTTTTTCCAAGAGCATCTGGGTGATCCTGGCGGTCGTGATCCTGATGAATATTTTTGGGAACTCGTTAAAAGAATATCGGGCCATGTTCATGCAGTTCAAGGAAGCCCCTTACATCGAAGCAGCCATGGCTTACGGCGCTACCAACCGACGGATCATCTTTGTTTATATGCTGCCGCGCATCATCCAGGTGATGGTGCCTCAGCTGGTGATTTCAGTGCCCAGCTTCGTCTTTCTGGAGGCAACGCTGGCCTACCTGGGAGTGGTGACCCGCTACCTGCCCACCTGGGGCAAAGTGATCAACATGGCGCTGCATAACGGCGCTTTCTGGGGGATCTATTACTGGGTTTTGGAGCCGATCATTTTGGTGATGATCACCGGGCTGGCCTTTGCCTTTGTGGGTTTTGCGCTGGATAAGATCTTAAACCCGAGGCTGCGCAGCATATAATTAGGAAGCTGGCTGGTGTGAATATCCAGGCAGAATGTCAGCTGTCCTTCTGTAATTCGGTCGAAGCTTCATTTGAAGGTGTTCATTACAAGGTTGCGTGCAAACTCGCAGTGTGGTGATAAGAAAAAAAGCTTCCTAAGATGAGCGCCGTGATACGTGATTCCTTGAGTTTCTCACTTATATAGACTCATCCTTGGTCTTATGGAAAAAATTTTGAAGGACTCATTGGATTGCCGTCGGGACACGATTTCACTCGATCAAGCCGAAGAGGATGCCGGCACTCCCAATAAAAATTTCTCGTGGGGCGCTTCGTGGATTAATGAATCTCTGGATGTTTCTTTGCAATCAAAATCCCCCGATGGATTGCGCTCGGCCCAAGGGTGTGGCAACCGAAACCCAGGCCAGCCTATAAGCCGCATTCTGTCCAGCGGGATTCCCGCCTGGATGGACATCTATCTGGGCGGGTGGTCACCCACCCGCTCGTGCGGTCTACCCGGAGATGGTTGGGACACGGGCCGTTCCCGTCTGTTGCCAGACTTCTCTCCTGCTTGACCTTGCACCACAT
>CAZLEK010000178.1:0-4383 GCA_964558525.1 uncultured Candidatus Brevefilum sp. | reverse complement strand
CGGTCTCGGCCTTGACAGGGCCGCATGTTGAACCACTACACCACGCCCCCGAACGTGAAGTATCTTATCACAGGGAGAATCAAAAGTCAAGTCTGATCCTGGTAATCTCAGGCCAATCACAATGTTAGAGATATTGAAAGAAATTGTCTTCCCGCAACGTCCTCGTTGCGAGGAAATGCGTAAGGAAGGCGTAAAAATTTTATCAATCGAGTAACTTGATTTTAAAATGGCCTTTTTTCGCCGACGGGGGCGTCAGCAAGAGCGGGAAGTTGGGAAGAGATACCATCGATCACCCTTCGGATAAAAGGAATTTCAATCATAACTTTTCTTGGGGATTTTACGATTGCCCGACTGGTAATCTCGTATAATCACATTAACACCACAAACCAGAAAGGAACGCCATGAAAATTGTCACCGTAGAGCAAATGCAGGCGATTGAAAAATCCGCCGACGCCAAGGGGCTTAGCTACACCCAGATGATGCACAACGCCGGGATGGGCGTGGGAGCCTGGGTGAGGGCGCACCTTGATGTGCGCAGCGGGGTGGTGGGTCTGGTGGGGTCTGGAAACAACGGCGGCGATACGCTGATCGCCTTGACCTCGCTTGCCATGCATGGGGTGCGGACGACTGCTTTCCTGGCCAAGCTCCGGCAGGATGACCCCTTGCTGGCCGCATTTACCGACTTTGGCGGCCAGGTGGTGGACCTCACGGAGGGTGAAAATACGGATCTTCTGCAGGCAGCCATCCAGCCCGGCACAGTCGTTCTGGATGGGGTCCTCGGCACCGGCCTGAGATTGCCCCTGCGGGGTTCTTTGAGAGAGGTGATGGTAAGGGTGCAGACAGCGGTAAATAAGCGCCCTGGAGCGCTTGTGGTCGCCGTGGACTGCCCCTCTGGAATGGATTGCGACACAGGTGAGGTTTCGGAGGTGACCCTGAAGGCGCGTGTTACGCTCAGCATGGCTGCGGTCAAACAGGGTTTGCTGAAACACCCGGGCCGTGATTATGCCGGCCAATTGCGGACGATTGGGATTGGCATCTCCGATATTCATGATCATATTTCTGAGTCTCTTCCAGAACTGATCCACGCTGGGTGGGTGCGCAAAACGCTTCCCGAACGGCCTTCCTATGGCCATAAGGGGACCTTCGGTACCTGCCAGGTGGTTGCGGGCACCAGAGCTTTCAGCGGCGCAGCTTATCTGACCGGGAAAGCAGCCTATTATGCTGGCTGTGGATTGGTCGATGTGGCCACTCTGCCCGGGGTGCAGAACCATCTTGCGGGAAATCTGATTGAGGCTGTATGGACTGTGCTGCCCGAGAAGGCAGAGGGTTATGATCCGCAGGGTGTAGAAACCCTGGCGGAAAAGATGCCAAAGGCAGAGGCGCTCATTGTGGGACCTGGATTTGGTTTGGCTGAATCCACGGAGGCCTTTTTGCATCAACTCGTTGAGACAATACCTGAACAATGCCCTGTATTGATTGATGCCGATGGATTGCGGCTGCTGAGCCGTCTGGATCGTTGGTGGGAGAAACTGCCTGAAAAGGTGATTCTGACACCCCACCCGGGAGAGATGGCAGCCCTGACGGGTTTGACGGTGGAGGAGATCCAGTCCGACCGATGGACCGCCGCCAGCCGGTCGGCCCAAAACTGGGGCGTGACCGTCGTCTTGAAGGGCGCAGGGACAGTCGTTGCGCTCCCCGATGGTGATTATTTTGTCAATCCGGTCATTGATCCATCCCTGGCGACGGCGGGGAGCGGCGATGTCCTGTCAGGTTTAATTGGCGGCCTGCTGGCCCAGGGAGAATCCCCAAAAGGCGCTGCCATTGCTGGCGTCTGGCTGCACGCCCAGTCAGGGATCAAAGCGCGGGAAAACCTGGGGACTGAAATCAGCGTGACAGCTGTGGAAATTCTGAATTCTATCCCTGAGGTTTTCCGTTCACTTGGACGATAAGGCATTCCCCTGGGTCATAAAGGCGCCCGGAATTTATTTTTCGGGATCAAATTTAAACCAAAAAGAGGCTGGATGAAGATATCCAGCCTCCTGATTTAAGGGGTGGTTATTGTGCTGCTTTTTTCTCTTTGGGTTTGATTGAATCAGCCAGCTTTTCTCGGCCTTCATCCAGGGACTTCTCACCCTTTTGGCGTAATTCGTCTGCTTTTTCTTTAGCTAATTTGGACCATTCATCCGTTTTTTGCTTTGCTTCCTGCCAGGCTTCCTCGGCGCGTAAGCGAGCTTCTTCAACTGTTTCTGAGGCACGGTCCCGCAGTTCAATTGCTTTTTCCTGGATCAGCTTGCGGGTTTCTTCACCTGATTGGGGGGCAAACAACAGAGAAACTGCTGCACCGGTTAAGCCGCCGATGAGAAAACCAATTAAGAATGCACCGAAATCATTATTATTATCTGACATACTGTTCTCCTTTTTTCACTAAATTGTGTCTATTACGATCTATTTTCTTCTTTGATTTGTCGGGTTGATCAATTGCTTGATCATCGCCATAAACTGATTGAGTTTGATCACCGGTTCGGTCAGGTGATCGCTGATGAATTTTGTTGTGCCTTTAAGTGTGTTGACGGTTTCGTTGGTCGAGTTGATGATTGGCCGGATTTCGTTTTGTAAAAGGTTGATGAGTGTGGCGAGTTGGACGATCAGCACCACCAGCGCAACACCGATCACCAGGGATTCCAAGGCCATAAAGATGATGAAAACATCCCTGATTTGAGCGGTTGTCTCTTCTGGCGCCCTGAGTAAAAATATCGCTGCCAGGATGATAAATGCCAGGATGATAACGAAGATCACAATGGAAAGGATCACATATTTTTTGTTGTCATCACTGGTTTTGGATGATCCCGAAACTTGGCTTGGATCCTGGTTAGCTGGCGCTGTTTGGTTATATTCCTCGGTCATGGGTTGATATTTTCCGGTTCTTGTTTGGTTTTTTGTTTGAGTTTATTCAATTCAAATTTAATTATAACGGATTTATTCTTCTAGTGCCAATCGAATTTCCTCATCCAGATAGGTTTTTTGTGTGGCAGAGATGCTGATATCAGCAAATAGGCTGGGCTGGTCTGCCTCGGCGTATTGCTGTTTGATCAACTCAAGAATCGCCAGGAACAGCACGATCGCTTCTATGCGGTCGTGATCTTTCGAGAGCAGCTGACGGTAAGACAGGCGATTCTGTTTGCGCAGGGAGTGGATTAAATCCCGGATTTTATTTTTAATCGTCACTTTGGGGATGGCCACCACCGTGGTGATTGGCGCGGCATCTTCTTCATAACGATAAAGGGCTTTAAGATATGCGACCAGGTCCGCAACGGTGATCTCCCCGAGATCTAATTCGGTATCGATCACAGGCGGGGGGGCCAATCGAATATAAGTACGGTGGCCTTGTTCCTCTAAAGCCTGGAGCCACTCGGCTGTTTGCTTGATCTTCTGGTAAATGCGCAGCTGCCTGGCCAGACTTTCAGCCGGGTCTTCTTCACCTTCCTCTCTTTCAGGCGGTCGCGGTAGGAGCGCTTCAGATTTGATCTGAATCAACTTGGCTGCCACTACCAGAAACCCTGACACCTCTACAGCCGACTGCTGCTGGATTTTCGCCAGGTGGGCAAGGTATTGGTCGGTCACTTTTGCCAGGGAGAGACGGGTGATGTCTAGTTCTGCTTTGGCAATCAGATCTAGAAGAAGATCCAGGGGGCCCTCATAGAGGTCTGTATGAACGGTTACGTTGGATCCAGGTTTATTGATCAGGGACATATTATTTCCTGAGCTGGATTATACCTTGTTCAGTGCATTGCATGAGAGGTGTTTTCTGGAATAAGCTCGGCCCATTTTTATCATCAAATGCAATCAACCCGCTTTTCTTGAGATGATTTCCAAGGGATGAAAGTTTTGTTATCTCAGCCAGGGACAGGCCGACATTGATGATTTTTTTCAATCCTGAGGGGCGTTTTTCGTCTTGTGTCTCGAGCATCATTATTAGGATTGCTTAACATCACTAGACCCTTTTATATTGTCATTTACCCATATTCATCAACGCGGAGCCAAAAAATGAAAAGCGAACTTTTTATCGTGAATTCTGAAAAGAGGCCATGGTCATTTACGAATAAGCTTTTTCGCCGATGTCCTCGTCGGCGAGCGCGTGGGATTGCTGGACAGACAAGGTGTTTGTTTCAAACCGAATATCTCCTATCGCAGGATCGTTTTTTGCCTTTGCGATACCCGGGGCTCGGATCAAATTGTTTTGAAATTTTTGATTTAATCGGTTAGAATCAACTCTTGTTAGACAACAGTTAATCATAAGTATGAACTGTTGATGCGCAAGCTATTTATTTAGATGGCTCGCGCATCGATAGTTCTGGAGAAGGGATCCAGAACGATGTCCGATAT
>CAZLEK010000177.1:0-4486 GCA_964558525.1 uncultured Candidatus Brevefilum sp. | reverse complement strand
AATCCGAGATCGCGCCGGTTGTTTCCTGCCGCTTGCGGATTTCCCCCAAACCAGACAGCACCAGCACACCCACCGATACCAGGAAGTAAGCGCTGAATAAAGCCGCCTCGGCCAGGTAGCCCAGCACAGGCACGATCAAAAAAGCCAACCCAATCTTGCCCAGCATGGCGAAAAAGCTCACCCGCAAGGGGAGACCTGCCTGACCAAAGGCGAGCAATAAGGACCGATCCCAAAAGAAGATGTTGGCCACGCCAAACCCCACCAGCAGCACCAGCAGCACCGGGTAGGCCGGGCCGTAACCCGCTTCATAAATATAAATGGTCCGGCCAAAAAATGTCCAGGGGGAGAAGAGCAGCTGCCGGCCCAAGAAGATCAGCCCGGCGGCAACCGCCACGGTCCAGGCACCTGAAATGGTCGTCACCCTCGCCAGAAGGCGTTTCAAGCGCCCCCATTCGCGCTTGGCCACATGCTTGGTGATCTCCGGGAAGGACGTGCTGATAAAGGGCGTGATCGGCATGACCATCAGGTTGATCACAGCCAGGGCGACCTTGAAATAGCCGGCTGCGGTGGTGTCAAAGAAATAGCTGACCCACAACACTTCACTGTCCCTGGCGAGGATCGTCACCGTACTGCTGAAGTTGGCGTTGAGGGCAAAGCGAAACATCGGCTTGCGGTCCGGCAGATTGCCTTTCATCGGCGTAAGCCACCAGCGCCTACCGAGGCTCTTGGGCAGCCAGTACAGCGCCAGCAGGACCGGGCCGATCCCCAAAACCACCTTGCCGGCCAGGTAAACCAGCATGACCGAAAAAATGCCGCCCTGGTTTAAAAACACCACCAGGAACAGGCCTGCAGTCAGAATACTTTGGAACAGGTTGAGCAGGGCCTGCGAGCGGAAGTGCCCGGTCACCTGCAGGGTGCCTGTAGCCGTCTCCGTCATCACATTGGCCAGGATGGCAATGCCGTAAACCAGGAATAAAGGCCGCGTGGCCGGATCCTTGGCGAAGGCGGATGCGCCCCAACCCGAAAGCAGCACCAGGACCAGGTAAGCCAGCAGAGACGTTGCCAGCTCTGTGAGCGCAGCGGCCTTGATCACCGCGGCGGCCTCTTTTCGCTGGTCTTTGGCTAAAAATCCGCCCATATAGCGCACGACAAAGTCCGCCATGCGGAAGGAGAGCAGGCGGTTGATGTTGGTGACAAACCCGATCACCACGCCCAGGGCGCCAAACGCCGTCACCCCCAACAGGTTGGCGGTGAGGATGCTCAGCACCGCTCCCACTGCCTGGGAACCGAACAGGTAAGCTGAATTGCCGATGACTTTTTTGAGAACGATATCCTTCCCCCAGGAACGCAGGCCGGTGAAGAACCGTTTCATGGGGTTTCGATCTGGCACGCCCAAGCACGCTCTTGCATGTACCAGTCCACCAGGCGCGAGATGCCCTCATCCAAGCCCACCTGCGGCTGCCAGCCCAACACCTGGCGCGCTTTGCTCACATCGGCATGGTTGGCGTGCACATCCGCCGGGTGGAAAGCATGCTGGGTGACCATGGCCCGCTTGCCGATCTTTTCCTCCAGGATCCCGATCATCTTATTGATGGTGATGACCTCATGGCCGCCCAGGTTGATAACCTCATAACCCAGGGGTTTGAGCGCCAGGATCGTCCCCCGGGCGATATCGTCCAGGTAGGTAAAGCCCCGGGTCTGCTCACCGTCGCCGTTCACCACCACCGGCTGGCCCTCTGCGATCCATTTGCAAAAGCGGAACATGACCATCTGCGGGCGGCCGGCCGGGCCGTACACCGTGAAAAAGCGCAGGACGGTGATATCGAGGTCATACAGGTGGTGATAGGCGTGGGCCATCGCTTCGGCCCCTTTTTTGGTGGCTGCGTAGGGCTGCAGGGGATGGTCGGTGTCATCGCTTTCTTTGTAAGGCGGTTTGGAGACCTCGCCGTAGACGCTGGAGGTCGAGGCCATCACCAGCTTGGGCAGACTGCGCTGGCGGCAAAGCTCCAGTATGTTCAGGGTTCCGGTGACGTTGGTGTCTACGTATACCCAGGGGTTGCTCAGGCTGCGGCGTGTGCCAGCCCAGGCGGCCAGGTGGATCACGCCGTCCACCTGCTCCGGCAGCCAGCCAGCCAGGCGCTGGATGATGGCCTTTTCTGATAGGTCCCATTTGCGAAAATGAAACCCCTCCCGGCCCTGGAGCTTGCCCAGGCGGTAGTGTTTCAACCGGACGTCATAGGCTTCATTAATGTTGTCCAGCCCATAAACTGCATGGCCGTCGTTCAAAAGGAGCTCAGCCACACGCGAACCAATGAACCCGGCGGCGCCGGTGACGAGATAATTTGCCATTAAAGCCTGACCACTTTCGGATTGTCTTTGCCGAGGCTGCCCAGGGCATTGCGGGTATCCACCACCATTTGGGCTGTCTCTAGAATACCGGGGTAGTCGTAGCGGCTGTGGTTCGTGATGATCGCCACACAGTCGGCGCGCCTGACCTCCGCCATCAGATCCGCCACAGACTGCATGCGGATATTGTCATGATCCACCAGCGGGATGTAGGGGTCGTGATAGCCAACATCGGCGCCTTTTTCCTGGAGCAGGTGGATCACGTCCAGGGCGGGCGACTCGCGCAGATCATCAATATCCGGTTTGTAAGCCACACCCAGGATCAACACCCGGCTGCCGTTGACCGATTTCTTGTGCTTGTTCAGGGCATCCTGGATCTTGCCCAGGGTATACCGCGGCATTTGGGTGTTAATCTCTGAGGCCAGTTCAATAAACCGGGCGTTATAGTTCAAAGACCGCAGTTTCCAGGAAAGATAGAGGGGATCGATCGGAATGCAGTGGCCACCCAGGCCGGGACCTGGGGTGAACTTCATGAAACCAAAGGGCTTGGTGGCGGCGGCGTCGATCACCTCCCACACGTCCACATTCAAGCGGTCGCACATGATCGCCAGTTCATTCACCAGGCCGATGTTGATCATCCGGAAGGTGTTCTCAAGAAGTTTGGCCATCTCCGCCACCTCGCAGGTGGAGACCGGGACGACCGTCTCCAGCGCCTGAGAATACCAGGCCGCGGCGACTTCACCACATTCGGGGCTGATCCCGCCGATGACCTTGGGGGTGTTGATCGTGGTCCAGTCCTCCCGCCCGGGATCCACTCGTTCAGGGGAGAAAGCCAGGAAGAAATCTTCACAAACCGATAGCCCGCTGGCCTCTTCCATCTCCGGCAGCACCATCTCACGGGTGGTGCCCGGATAAGTGCTCGATTCGAGCACGATCACCATGCCCTCATGGAGGTGAGGGGCCAGGGATTTGCTGGCGGAGGCGATGAAGGAAAGGTCCGGGTCGCCGGTTTTGCGCAGCGGCGTCGGTACGCAAATCGAAACCGCGTCCACCTCAGCCAGGTCAGCGTAATCGGTGCTGGCGGCAAGCTTGCCGGCATCCACCAGAGCTTTCAGACGGTCAGTTTCTACATCAAGGATATAGCTGACGCCGCGGTTGAGGGCAGCAACTTTTTCCTCATCTGGATCCACTCCGATGACATTGAACCCCGCCTCAGCAAACACAACCGCCAGCGGCAGGCCGACGTATCCAATGCCGACCACGCCGATCTTGGCAGTTCGGTTTGAGAATTTTTCGAGCAGTTTCGTTTTCATTGCTTTCATGATCATTTCCAGTACAAAATTAGTGATTTAAAGGTTTATTTCGGCTGAATTTTCTCGCCCAGCTAAAATAAATTCAACTGTTCCGTTGTGCCATCGTCCTGCTCGTGTTCGCTTTCTTCCAGCAGGATCGAAGTCAGGCCGGGGTTGTTTTTCCGGGTTTCACGGGCTTTTTCAATCCATTCCGGCAGGCTGGCAAAATCGCTTCTAACCACCTCTCGAAGCGAGGGTTGGTGCAGGGCAGCCGCGGGATGATACATCGGGACCACCATCCGACCATTCACCCAGAAAGAATGCCCGTGGATACTGCTGATCTTGCCATTTTTGACAAAATAGCTCATGGAGATCCGGCCCAGGGTGACGATCACATCCGGGTTGATGGCGGCGATTTGACGTTCGAGGTAGGGTTTGCAGGCTTCCAATTCTTCAGTGAGCGGATCACGATTGCCGGGAGGTCGGCACTTGACAACGTTGGTGATGAACACCTCCTGGCGCGCCAGGCCGGCTTCAGCCAATAATTCATCCAGGAAGTTTCCAGCGGGGCCGACAAAGGGCAGTCCCTGCTCATTTTCATAAAAACCAGGCCCTTCGCCGATGAACATGATTGAGGCGTGGGGATCCCCGCTTCCGGGAACAGCATTTTTCCGTGAGTAATGCAGTTTACAGCGGGTGCACGCCGCGGTCTGTTGCGCCACTTCTCTCAGGACCTCTTCCGGCTTCAAAATTATCCTCCAATCAACGCGTTTGAATCGCTAATAATGTTATCCGCAATCCGCAAACTCGGCAAGTTGATCGCGCCGCAGGGGTTTCAAGGCCATCAA
>CAZLEK010000176.1:0-4537 GCA_964558525.1 uncultured Candidatus Brevefilum sp. | reverse complement strand
ATTATTTTTAGTAGAAAACCTTTTTCTTTCTGCCCTCATCGTGCCCTCGGGGTATTGTGTCAATTTTTTGCCCAATGCCTGAGTAGACACGGTTTTTTGGGAATAATGGTCCCAAGGCGCGAGTAGAACAGCTTAAAACCAGCCAGGTTTATTCCTCAACCCAGATTTTGCGGTTGCCCTGGGAGGGCGGGTCAATCGTGAAAGAACCAATCTTGTGATTGATGTCATTAAGATCCAATTGACCGCCTTGATGGCTTGACCATTCCCAATCTTGCCGACGAGGACGTCGGCGAGAGCGGATCGTTGGGATGAAATACCATCGATCACATTTCGGATAAAAGCAATTTCACTCATGACTTTTCGTGGGGAGCTTGCGATAGCTCTGACTGCCCTGGCAAGATAGCCATCAGGTTGTGTTAAAATGAGGGCATGAAAATTCGTGTTGTTTTTATGGGATCGCCTGATTTTGCCCTGCCGACGCTGAGGGCTTTGTATGATCATTTCCAGGTGGTCGGTGTAGTTACCCAACCTGACAAGCCAGCCGGGCGCGGCAGAAGGCTGCGCCCGCCAGACGTAAAGGCGCTGGCCCAAATGCTTGACTTGCCGATCATTCAGCCAGGGACGCTTAAAGACCCACAAGCTTTAGACCAACTGGAACAATGGGCTCCAGATGTGATTGTCGTGGCTGCTTATGGTCAAATCTTGCGCCAGAACATCCTCAACCTGCCGCCTTATGGCTGCGTTAACGTGCATGCATCACTGCTGCCCCGCTGGCGCGGCGCCGCCCCAGTTCAGGCAGCTGTGCTGCATGATGATATCACCGGTGTGACGATCATGAAAATGGATCAGGGTCTCGATACCGGGCCGATCTTAAGCCAGAAGCGCATTCCCATACCGAAGGATATGACCGCCGGGGATTTGTTTGACATCCTGGCGCAGGTAGGGGCCGAACTGCTGGTTCAAACCCTGCCCAAATACATCTCAGGTGAGATTCACCCCCAACCCCAGGATGATGAACAGGCGACCTATGCCCCTAAGCTGACGAAAGCGGATGGCGAGCTGGATTTTAACCAACCTGCTGAATTTCTGGCGCGTATGGTCCGGGCCTATTCTCCCTGGCCGGGGGCTTACCAGTTTTTTAACGGGACTCGGCTTAAGGTTTACAAGGCGCATGTCGAAAAATCGAACGATATCCTACCCGGAAAGCGGGTCATCGTGGATGGTCAGCCGGCCTGGGGTACGATCTCAGACCTGCTGGTCTTGGATGAAGTCCAGCTGGCGGGTAAATCACGCCTGTCAGGCCGAGATTTTTTGCTCGGCGCGAAAAATTGGATTGAAGGAGAGGAGACAGATTGATGGCAGAATATATTATGGCAATTGACCAGGGGACCACCAGCACCCGTGCAATGATCTTCGACCATGCCGGTCAGGTGATAGGAGTCAAACAGAAGGAGCACGAACAGCAATATCCAAAACCAGGCTGGGTGGAGCATGATCCGTTGGAAATTTGGTCTTCCACACAATTTGTGGTTCAGGCTGTGTTGAATGAAAACGAGTTAACTGCCCGTGATCTGGCCGCAGTTGGCATCACGAACCAGCGCGAGACAACCCTGGTTTGGAACCGGTATACGGGCAAACCATACTATCCGGCTATCGTTTGGCAGGATACCCGCACCGACAAGATCTGCAACCAGCTGGCTCAGCAGGGCGGCCAGGACCGTTTTCGTGAGATCACCGGCCTGCCCCTGGCCACATATTTCTCTGGCCCGAAAATCTCCTGGATGCTGGACAATGTTGACGGTTTGCGCCAGGCGGCAGAAGCAGGCGATGCGCTGTTTGGCACGATCGATACCTGGCTGGTTTGGAATCTGACCGGGGGCGCCAAAGGCGGCCTGCATCTGACAGACGTCACCAATGCCTCCCGTACTTTGATGATGGACCTGCAGACCCTGGATTGGGATGAGGGCATGGGCGCCATTCTGGGTGTGCCGAAATCACTCCTGCCGAAGATCGTCTCTTCATCTGCCGTTTATGGCGAAGCCAAAGGTACCTTGGATGGGGTGCCAGTTGCCGGCATCCTGGGCGACCAGCAGGCGGCGCTTTTCGGCCAAACCTGTTATGATCCCGGTGAAGCGAAAAACACCTACGGGACCGGCTGTTTTATGCTGATGAACACGGGCCATGAACCCACCCCCAGCCAATCGGGATTGCTAACCACCCTGGGTTACCAGATTGGGGAGGATCAGCCAGTGTACGCGCTGGAAGGATCCATTGCCATCACTGGCGCGCTGGTGCAGTGGCTGCGTGATAACCTGAGGATGATTGATACCGCCGAGGAAATCGAAGCGCTGGCGGAAACAGTCGAAGATACCGGGGGGATTTATTTTGTTCCGGCCTTTTCAGGATTATTTGCGCCTTATTGGCGCAGTGATGCCCGGGGGGTCATCGTTGGTTTGACTCGCTTTATCAACCGCGGGCATATCGCCAGAGCCGTCTTGGAGGCCACCGCTTACCAGACCAGGGAGGTGCTGGATGCGATGGAAAAAGATTCCGGGGTCAAATTGCAAGCATTAAAAGTGGATGGGGGCATGGTTGTCAATGAATTATTAATGCAGTTCCAGGCGGACATTCTCGATGTCCCGGTCATCCGTCCAAAGGTGGCTGAAACAACCAGCCTGGGCGCAGCCTATGCGGCGGGCCTGGCGGTGGGTTTTTGGAAGGATATCAATGCTTTGCGCCGGAATTGGCAGAAAGATAAACAATGGCTTCCCGTACTGGACGGAGAACTGCGGGATGCCAGCTACGCAGGCTGGAAAAAAGCTGTGACCCGCACCTTTGATTGGGTGGATTAAGGGACGCATGGACTTTTACACGCTGACCTTTCTACGCCATGCAGAATCCCTCGGCAATGCCCAGGGTGTTTACCAGGGCCAAAAGGATTTTCCCCTGACCGAGCGGGGGGAAAGCCAGGTCAGACGGCTGATCTCACGCTGGCAGGCCGACGGTACAAGAATTGATCAGGTGGTTGCCAGCCCACTTGCCCGGGCAAAGGACACCGCCCAGAAAATTTGTGATGCTTTCGGCTGGCCGTTGATCGAAGATGACGATTGGCGGGAGAGAGATATTGGTGTATTAACCGGGGTTACGAGAGAGGAAGCGGATCAAGTGTATCCAAAGCCTGATTTTTTCACCCCATTTGACGCGATGGGTGTTACCGGTGAGGGGGATTGGGCTCTTTATCTGCGGGCAGGCAGGGCAATCCATAAGATCTTACAGCGGCCGCCAGCCCGGTATCTAATCGTCTCTCACGGTGGGATATTGAATCAGGCCCTGCACGTGGTCTTTGGCATGACGCCCCAGGCCAGCGGTCAGGGCGTCCATTTTCGGTTTGTGAATACGGCTTTTTCGCGAGTTTATTATGATCCTGCCAAACATAAATGGGTGGTCTGGGGCTTGAATGATTTCACCCATCTTGCCGTTCGAGATTTCGACCTGGAAGAAGAGGAAGAATCATGATCCTATGACGGGAGCCCGCAATTTTGGCTTAACTTACCAAGCATAAAAAATAAGAGCCAGCGGGCACACGCTGGCTCCATGCGTTGCTTTGTGGTTTGGAAGGAAAATTCATTCATCCTGAGCATTTTTCTTTTTGTTGGCATCCATCCCCGCGCCAATCGCGAGGCCCACACTCAGTCCCAATCCAATACCGATCGCAAAGTTGTCCGGGAAAAGGAGCTGCCCAAAAATTAGGCCAAAAGCCACACCCAACACCAATCCCATGCCCGTGTATGACGTATCATTCCTTTTTCCGTTGTCGACTTCTTGTTTTTCTTCTGGCATCGCGCCCTCCATCAATTTCTTGTGAGTCATCCACTGTTCGTCCTAGATGATCCTAGCCGGACTCGGGGTCATTTTCCCTGGCCGATTGGTTAGATTTGAGATACCCAGGCAGACGGATCCCAATTGAAGAACCAAACAGGATGGATTACATTGATTGGTAAATCTTGCTGGTTTTGGCAGCCATGATGAAGTCGTTTTGGTGCAAACCTTCGATATTATGCGTCCACCATTCCACCGTAGCCCGGCCCCAGGTCAGCTCAATCACCGGGTGATGGCCTTCTTCTTCTGCAGCTTCTCCAACCTGATTGGTGAAATCAAGGGCTTCTGCGAAATCATCGAATTTGAAAGTTCGCTTAAGGTGGTCAACGCCATCCACCTGCACCACGTCCCATTCCGGAACTTCCTTTTTGATTTCCTTGATTTCGTCTTCGGTCATCGCAGGGATATCGCTTTCGCACGGGACGCATTTTTTATTTTTTAACTCGGTCATCTGAAACCTTTCTTTTATTATTTGTTTTCATACTTAATCAATACCCCAAGAAGATGAGATCACAAAATCTTTGTCGAAGGTCTTAGCTGAAAATTCTTCCCAGAGCCTGGATGGGAAATAGTTGTTGAGAGTCGATTTAAGAAAGCGCTGGAGTCCTCACCTGAGTTTCTCATCTAAGCACATTTTCGCCCACTATACGGGTAAAAA
>CAZLEK010000175.1:0-4537 GCA_964558525.1 uncultured Candidatus Brevefilum sp. | reverse complement strand
GTCGGCTGCGCCGACAAACCTGGCCTACGACTTAGCTGTCTCGGTGATTAGAATTTCGTTTGGGAAATGATTTTAAAAAAAGATATCAAAAAATGACGTACTACCGCAGCCTGGAAGATGTGAACAACAGCAGCGCAATGCCAAACACGCTGACGGCCGCCAGCCCAATCCCCACCCATAAGGTCTCCCCGCTGAAAAGATTGGCTGCAAAATTATTCTGCGGCTCAGGTGTGGGTGAGGGTGAGGGCGCCGGCTGCGTCATGGTCGGCTGCTGGGTGGGCGTGACCGTGGCGGCGGGTGTGGCGGTCGGCGCGGCTTCCTCCGGCGTACCCGTACCCTCGGGCGTCTCCTGCGCTTCTTGATTGGCCGGGCTGATCAGCAGTTCCTGGCCTTCATAGATGATCGATTCCTCTGTGAGACCATTCTGGGCCATCAAGTCCGCCATGGAAATGGCGTAGGCCTCCGAAATGGGCGAAAGCGATTGGCCGAACTGGACCACATGGATCACGCTCCCGTCGGGGTTGGGCGTGGCGGTGACCACCGGTTGGATCAGCGGCACCGGCGTATCGGTGGGCCCCATGGGCGTTGCCGTCGGGACGGGTTCCTCAGGGTCGCCATTTTCAGACCCGGCCTCGGGCGTATTGGTCGGCAGGGGTTGGCTGCCGCTGACGTGCCCGAAATTGACCACATACACCGTCATGCCCTGTTGATCCAAAGCCACACCCGCGCCAAACTCGTTGTGCCGGGTGGTGAGCATGTTGCCCATATGGGCGGCGTCATTCCACATATCATAAATGCAGGCGGTCACGGACAGGTTAACGCCCCTGGCCCAGTTCTCGGTGACAAACACCGTCTGTCCCTCGCCGTAGCCCACGGCCAATGCCCGGTCCAGAGCGGAGCTGCCGCCCTCGCCCGTATGCCCGCCAGGATTGCCGGCGGCGATCCAGTTGGCGTGGTTCTGGGCGGACTGCATCAGGAAATTGTTCACCGCCAAGGGCGGCAGGCCGTTGGCCGCCCGCAGGTTGTTGATCCCCTGGTGCATCTCATCTGGGGTCCCGGCCTGCGCGTGAACCATCTGCGGCGCGAGTAAGCAGGCCCCCAATAGGGCCAGTATCAAGACGATCGCATGCAGGGCTGGTTTGTAAAAGGGGTTCATCAGCTTCATTTTATGCTGTTTCTGAGTTTCTTGCCGGGCCCTAATCCATCCTGGCGGAGGTGTACAACAGCAGGCCCAATCCAAAGACGCTCACCGAGACCAGGCCGACCCCGATCCAGAGGGTGTCCCCGCTGAAGAAATCCGTCAAAAAACCTGAGTGCTTTTGCGGCGGTTGGGTGGGCGTGGGCGCGATTCGTGTTGGCTGGACTTTTTCGGTTGGCGTTCGGGAGGGTCTGGGTGTGGGTTCCAGCGTGTCTTCGGCTGCTTCAGGGGTTTGCCCGGAGTCGGTGGGGGTTGGGCTTGGGAGGGCAGCAGGGACGATCAGCAGTTCCTGCTCGGGGTAGATCAGTGAATCTTCCGTCAGGTTGTTTTGGGCCAGCAGGTCCGCCAGGGGGATCTCATAGGCGTCGGCCACCGCCGCCAGGGCCTGGCCGGGTTTCACCACATGGATCACGCTGCCGTCCGGGTTGGGGGCGGCCGTGGTGATCGTGTCTGAGAGCGGCGCCGGCGTGCGGGTGGGGCCAATCGGCGTGGCGGTGGCTTCCTCCGGCAGGGTGGCAATGGGGGCCAGGTCCCCGCCGGTAACGATGCCAAATTTGACCACATAGACCGTCATCCCGTCGCCGTCCAGGGCGACGCCTGCGCCGAACTCATTGTAGGAGCTGGTCAGCATCTGGCTGTTGTGGATCCCGGAGGGCTTCCACATCTCGTGCACCACTTCGTAGGGGGTCATTTGATGACCACGGGCCCAGTTTTCGGTCACGCGCACGCCCTGCCCCTCGCCGTAGCCGGCCGCCAGGGCCCGGTCGGTGTAGGTGCTGCCGCCGGCGCCGGTGTGAGTGTACTGCCCGGTCTCCGCCATCCAGTTGACGTGGTTTTGCGCGGCGATATTGAGAGACTGGTTTTCAGCCAGGGGTCCCAATCCGTTGGCAGCCCGGTAGGCGTTAATTTCCGCCAGCACTTCCGCCGGCGTGCCAGATTGGGCCGCTGCAGAGCTCGGGATGGCGAATAACCATCCCAGGGCGATTACCAGGTTGAGGGCGGCCAGAATGGCCAGTAGACGTTTTTTCATCATAATGGGCTTTGGGCGCTGTTTACAGAGAAATTCTCGTTCGTGCTGCCGATAAAATCCAAAGCGGGGTGATTCTACTCAATTAAATGAAAGCTGACAAATCTCAAGCGGATGGTTTCTTTCGTGTCAATGAAAAGACTATTCATTAATAATAATTTTATCGCCCGGGACGGCCTCGCCGATCACCCAGGCCGGGCAGCCTTCTGCCCTGGCCGCTTGCATGAAGGCCTCAATCTGATCTTCCGGGACGCCCATCAGCAATCCCCCGCTGGTTTGGGGGTCGTACAGCAGCATTTCGTGCGCCTCAGGGATCGCTGGGGCAACCTGGATGTGCTGGCTGTAATACAGCTTGTTGTCGGCTGCGCCGCCCGGGAAGCGCCAGGCCTCGGCGTGCTTTTTGGCGCAGGAAAGCAGCGGGATGTCTTCAAACCGGATCTGCAATCCCAGGCCGGCGCCTTCGGCCATCTCCCAGGCGTGGCCCAGGAAGCCGAAGCCGGTGATGTCCGTTGCGGCGCGCAGGTGGTGGTCCCGGGCCAGCCGGGCCGCATCCCGGTTGAGTTTTTCCATCCAGCTCAAAACTTCCGCCACATCTTCCGGCGGGGCCTTTTGAGCTTTGAGGGCCGTGGTGGTCACGCCAAAGCCCAGGGGCTTGGTCAGCACCAGCCTGTCGCCCACCCGTAAGCCGTCCTTGCGCAGCAGGCTTCCTTCTTCCGCAAAGCCCAGCACCACCAGCCCGATCTTGGGTTCCTTATCCTGGATGGTGTGCCCGCCGGCGATCACCGTCCCCGCCTCAACTGCCTTTTCGGCCAGGCCGCGCATGATCTGTTGCGACACGTCCACATCCAGGTCAGGGGGCAGGGCGGCCACCGTCAGGGCCAGGAAGGGCTCCGCGCCCATGGCGTACACATCCGACAGGCTGTTGGCCGCCGCGATGGCGCCGTAGTCGTAGGCGTTATCCACCACGGGGGTGAAGAAATCGGTGGTCAACACCAGCAGGCGGCCGTCCTGAAGATTCCAAACGGCGGCGTCATCGGGGGTCTCCAGGCCGATCAATAATTCTGGAAAGGCCGAATTTTGATAGATTTCAGTCAGCGGCTGCAGCACGTGCGCCAGCGCTTCCGCGCGCAGTTTGGATGCTCAGCCGGCGCAGCTTGAGAGCGTGGTCAGCCGGACTTCTTTTCCGGAGGTCGCTTTGTCGGACATCAGAGGATCCTTAGAATTAGGGTTCTGGCGTGGGTTCCGGTGTGGGTTCCACAGGGGTGGGTGAGGGTTCCACCTCAGGCGCGTTCTGATCCGGGGTAAATTCCTCGGGCAGCGGGAAGATAAAGGGGCTGTCTGAGGGCAGGAACATCACCTCAACGTTGGGGGAGAGCTTGGTGATGTAAACATAGGTCAGCAGGTCTGGGTACTGCTCAAGGATGGTGGCCTGTACTTCCAGGGCCTGGGCTTCAGCTTCCGCTTCCAGGATCCGGGCTTCCGCCTCGCCTTCGGCAGCGATCACGGCGGCGTCGGCCGCGCCCTGGGCCTCCTGGCGGGCCTGTTCAGCTTCCTGCTTCTTCTTCTCAACCAGCAGTTCCGCCTGCTGCGATTGCTGTTCGGCGATCTGCTTTTGTTCCACTGCGGCGGCATACTCCGGCGAGAAGGTGATGTTGCGGATCACGAAGTCCACCATCAGCAGGCCGTTCTCACCCAGGGCCTCGGTCATTTCCTGGTTGATCGTCTCGATCAGCTCGAAACGTTTGGTGCTGACCACTTCGCCCACATTGAACTGCGAAACGGCATCCCGGATGATGCTGCGGGCCTGCGCCCGGACGAGCTCCGACTGGTAGCGGTCCTGCCACAGGATGTGCACGGTGATGACCTGTTCGGGGTCGACCGCAAAGATCACCGAGGCGTCCACCAGGATCTCCTGCCCGTCCGCCGTGCGGGCGGTGATCGAATCGTCGCCCTGCACCTGCCCTTCCTCGGCGGAGATAGACATGGTGTAGGTCTCATAGGAGATGGGGTAGGTCTGCACCCGCTCGAAGAAGGGGATCACCCAGGACAGCCCGGGCGTTAATGGCTCCTGGCGGTAGCCGCCCGGGGCCAGCGCGGAGATCACCACGCCGCGTTCCTGGGGTTCGATGAACACCAGGCCGCTGTTGACGGCCGTCAGGATCATGGCCAAAAGGGCCAGCCCGATCGTGACCGGCACGGCGCCTTTGTTGGGTCGATTTTTAGCAGCCCGGAAGATGGAAAACGCCACCCACAAAACCGTGGCGAACCACAGCAGCCCCACAATCCAGGCGATGACAATTGTAATGTCCATT
>CAZLEK010000174.1:0-4666 GCA_964558525.1 uncultured Candidatus Brevefilum sp. | reverse complement strand
AAGAATTCCTCTCCAAGGGATCAACTTATCAGCAGCAATTCAAGAGAAATGCTTTGAATAATTTTCAAAAGAACCGTTTTTCAACCCCCCCAAAAAATCCCATTTGACAGGGCAGCTTTCTTCGATTAGACTTTTATCCAGTGTCATCAACAAATTTGAAAGGAGGTCGTGAGAATGTCAGACAAATTACAGCTTGTCCCTGAAAATGTCTTAAGCGCGCCTCCTGTTGGTTGGGCCATCTGATAGCATTATTTTGATGGCAGCACCAGGCCACAGGTCAGCGCCTGTGGTTTTTTCTTTTCCCACGAAAACACCACAAATAAACGCCAGGACCGGCTCTCGCCGGCCGCCCAACCTGCCTTCAATCAGAAGGAAAAGGAACCTTTTCTTAACTATGAGCACCAAACACAATTTTGAACTTCACGAACAGCTGGAAGACCTGGAAGGCCTTCCACCTATCCGAAACGCGCCCGGTCGAGCGCGGGGCAGGAATGTTCTCAAGCAAAGCTCCTCCCGCAAGACTTCGGTTCCACCCGTGGAACTAACCGATGCGGAAAACGAATTCCATTTCAGCTACGGCGCGGCAAAACACGAAAAAGAATGGTTGACCCGCTCCCTGGAAGATTTCTACCGCCAGCAGTGGTTTGACGATATCCTGCGCCTGGTCAAAGGCGGTGGGAAGGAAGCTTCTGTGTATCAATGCCTGGCCAATGCCACCACCCAGGACCAATACCTGGCGGCTAAGGTCTACCGGCCGCGCAAATTCCGCCAGCTCCGCAACGATTCCCTCTACCGGGAAGGCCGGCTGCACCTGGACGATGAAGGCCACGAAATCCACGATGACCGGGCTTTGCACGCCATCCAAAAACGCACCAAGTTCGGCATGCAGCTCCTTCATACTTCCTGGATCGAGCACGAATACCAGACCATGCAGCTGCTCCACGAGTCCGGCGCAGATGTCCCCCAACCCTTTGTGAGCGGCAACAATGCCATTTTAATGGCTTACATCGGCTGGGATGATGTGCCGGCCCCCACGCTCAACACCGTCCACCTGGATAAAGCTGAGCTGCAGTGGGTCTTTGACCGAGTCCTTCACAACGTCGAAATCATGCTTGAATGTCGGCGCATCCACGGCGACCTATCTGCATATAACATTCTGTATTTCGAGGGCGAAATTTTCCTGATCGACTTTCCCCAGGCCGTGGACCCGCATGAGAACCAAAATGCTTTTTTGATCTTCCAACGAGATCTTCGCAGGCTGTTTGAATATTTCCAACAAGAGGGGCTGGCGTGTGATCCCAAAGCCTGGGCCAAAAAGCTCTGGCAGCGCTTCGGTTTTCCCCTTCGACCGTTGGTCCATCCCAGCCTGCTGGAGCCGGAGGTTCTCGAATAAGAACCGGGCTCACCCGATAGAAATCACAAAAGGGCTGTCAAATCAAACTTTGACAGCCCCTTTATTGTTTAAGATTCAAACGAATATCCAGCCCCACAAGCAGGGAATCGCTTACGGTCGCCCTGGCTTACTCCAGCCGGAAGGTCTCACTCAATTCGCCATACTGGACCGTATACAGGCCATCTTCCAGATTCTCAACATCCAGATTGAGTGTCTCCTCAAAAGGCACAATTTGCTGGGTGCACATGACATCACCGGCAGGCCGACGAGTGACGATCTCGATGGTAAAGTTGAACGCGTCCCGGGAGGCAGTGATCTGCTCAATTTCCGTGCAGCCGTCTGGCAGATATCCATCCAAGACCACGCTGACCTGAACCGGATACGACTCCATAACATTCACAGCCATTTCTTCCACCACGGCATCCGCGCCATACTCGTATTCTGCCTCTTGCACATCTTCAGGGATAACGTTATCCACATCCAATGTAAAGGTGGCCTGCTCGTCCTGGGCAATCACAATATAGGTCCCCGCCTCAAGCCCCTGGATATCCAGCTCAACCACCTCTTCAAAGGGCACCAGCGCCTGGGTGCAGGCCACATCCCCGGTGGGGCGCCGGGTGGTGAGTGTCAAGATAAATTCCTGACCCTGCTGCTCAACTGAGATCTCATGCAGTTCCGTGCAGCCATCTGGCAGGCTGCCAGACACACGCACCTGGGCCTGCACAGGGAAAGACTCCAGCAAAATCACTTCCAATGATTCCACGATCGCATTTTCGCCATAGCTGTACTCGCCATCCTTGGCTGGCGGTGTTTCAGTGCCTTCAGCCGGTTGACAGGCGGAGATCAGCAGGACAAAAGCCAACAAAAAACCAATCCGTTTTAGATTATTCATGTGTGTTGCTCCTTTCTAGATTCTATCTTGTTCAATACTAGGACGTGTTAAGCCCGTAATTTGTTCCATCATTGAGCCTACTTTCCCAATATAATAAAGATATTAAACTTGAAGGACAGGCATTCAATGACTAAAGCCGATGTGATCATTGCTGGCGCGGGCCCTGCCGGCGCGATCAGCGCCTATTCGCTTGCCAAAACTGGTTTCAATGTGCTGGTTCTGGAAAAAACACATTTTCCAAGACGAAAGATCTGCGGCGGTGGGTTGACTCACCGTGCTTTCAAAGAAATCCCTTTTAACATCGATCTGGTGATCCACCAGGCAGTCACCTGGGGATATGTAGGCCTTGACGGTCAGAATTATGGCCCAATCCAGGGGAAGGAACCAATATCCTATTTAATTGACCGGCCAACATTTGATGCTTTCCTGCTCGAAAAAGCCCTTGAGCAGGGGGTGAGGTGCCATTTTGGAGAACGCTGCCTATCCGTTACCCAGAAGACAGACTCCATCTGTGTCAAAACCGATCATCGCACCTACCAATGCCGCTACCTGGTGGGCGCAGACGGAATCCACAGCCGGGTGGCCAACCAGTTAGGATTGCTGGCTGAGCGATCGACCAGTTTTGCCCATGAAGCACGCTTAACCATCTACCCCGAAAAATCCAGCCCCATGACTGATTCCATCACTTTTGATTTTGGCGTGCTGTCCTGTGGATATGGCTGGATCTTCCCCAAGCGAGATCATCTGAATGTGGGCGTGTTTCGCAGCTGGCCGAAAAAGCACGCCACCCAGGAACAGCTCTTCCGTTTGATCACAAAACACCCCGGCCTCTCACCGGCGGACATTCAAGATCTCCGCGCTTATCCCATCCCGCTTGGCATCCGCCAGGAAAGGCTGCATGAGGGACACGCTCTGCTGGTCGGCGATGCAGCCAACCTGGCCGACCCCTGGCTGGGTGAGGGCCTGTACTACGCCCTCTGCAGCGGCAAGATCGCTGCTGAGGAGATTCATAAACACAGCCTCGGCCAAACCCCCGATCTCAGTTGTTACACCCAGCGGATCCACCAGAAATTTTCCAGGGTTTTCGCCTCTGCCAGGCGCCTGAGCCTGGCGATCCATGCCCTGCCAGGCCTCAGTGTGCGGCTGCTGCAGGCCAGCGCCTCATTACAAGGCATGATCATCGACCTATTGCGGGGCGAAAAAACCCATGAAACGGTCTGGCGTGAAATCCAGACCTGGCTGCCCAAAAAGGTCATCGAGAGGGCAAAACAAGGGTTTGCTTAACCAAAAACCCCCGGAGATGCCGAGGGTAACTTGATTGATTCGTCAATATTTTCACTGGATTGATTCGTAGCGCGCCATTAATGTGTTGTAGATATAATTTTGCCAGAGGTTGATCATCTCCTGGTCTTTATAATCATGGGTGGAGAAGGTCTGCCAGACCATGCGGCCGTCCAGGCATTCGGTGATCAATCCATAGGAATTATATTCTTTGGGCATTCTGCCGGCCAACAAAACCGCCCCAGAGCCCGGGATGGTCTCCACCGTGTCTCCCACGTCGTCTATCCAGCGGATGTCATAAGGGATCAGCATGCTGATCGTGTTGGGCTGCGAGAACAGCGGGTCGCTCGGTTCAAGCAGATAGATCAGGTAGGTGTTCAGGTTGGCGTTATTATCACGCCACCAATCCTGGTGGAAGGTGATCCCGCAGCGCTGCATCACCGGCCGGATGCGTCCATTGTAAACCTGATCGATGTACCAGGTTTCCAGAATGATCGAGCTGCCCCGGTCAATCTGAGTGACCAGAACATCGAAAACCTCTCCCTGCACCTGGCTGCGGAACTCCGACCCCACAATGATCAAATCCCATTCCATGGCGGAGTTCATTTCGGAAAGAAAATCACCAATGGCATTCCCCACGTTCTTCACATTTCGGCCCAAGCCAAGGCCTTCAATCGCTGTTTCGATGACCGGCGTATCCCCGCGACCGTACATGGCATCATAGACCAAAATATCCGCTTCCTTCATCCAGTCATCAAAGGACATGGCCGGCTGCGGTTCTTCCGTCGGTTCTGGTTCTTCTGCGGGTGGGGGTTCCTGGGTCGGCTGCGCAACCACCTCGCTGGTATAGGTCGGGTAGGGGGTATAGGTGGGCTGGGCTTCCACCGGCTGCTCGACGGGCGGCGCTTCAGCCCCATTCCCCTCTGCCTGGCTCATTGCCAGGCTGGTTTGCTGGATCGCCAGAGCAACCCGGGTGCTTTCCATGCTTGTATCATCAGAACTTGTAAATGACAGGGTGCAAGAACCAAGAAGCAGGCTGAACACCAAAACAATAAGAATAAGCCAACCACTACGTTTCATCTGTTCCTCCTGGGGAGTAT
>CAZLEK010000173.1:0-4720 GCA_964558525.1 uncultured Candidatus Brevefilum sp. | reverse complement strand
TTTAGTGTCCTTAAAGTCGGCTTTTTTTCGAAAAATTGCTAAAAATTTGAGAAAGCGAGAAACTCAGGTAGCAGGTATCAGAATTGTTTATATGCCAACCCTTAGCCATTAACATTGACTGATCAGGTTAAGCCCTTCTACCCAAAAAATTAACAGGCTCTCCACAACATGAAACAGTCTTGTGAATTATCCCAACCAGTTGACAACACCCTCCCCCATGGTTATGCTTAACCGTGGGAATGGCAAGGTCCTGGTGGGCCTCCCGGTCTTCAACACCGGTGTCGGGTCGCGTTGCGAGCCGTGGTGGGTTCGACTCCCATCCATTCCCGTTCTTGATTCCCGCCTGAATGCAGCCGCAGCCGAGATCCAACCACCCTGGCATTAATCCTCAACACGCCGCCGATTTCACCATCAGCAGCACGGTCGAAGGCCGCGGCTTCCTCCGCTTTGATGCCTTTGCAGCGGAACTGCTTAGGCTGCAGGATCGTAATTCAATTCAGATGGCCGCCGATCTCTACCCAGGGATTTCTAAACTGGGCTGAAGAGCAATCAGCGACCAACAACCATCAAAATTAAACCAAATCGGCCGATAAATCCCTTCGGCCGGATGCACTTATTCACAGATCCCTTGTCTCGGTTCGCTTATTTTCCGGGGTCTAAACCAAGAATGAGCGCAACCACCAGCGCGCCCGCGCCCACCGCACCCACCACCGCCCATTGCGGTTCAGCCTCTGCCACCCGCTGCAGCGCCAGACCCACAATGCCAAAAATCATCAAAAAGCCGTCCCCCGCCAAAAAGACCTTGAAGAACAGCTTTCGAGATTCCTGACCAGAAGGTCCCTCCTTCCCCTTGAGACCAAATCCGCCGGCGACCGCCTGCCAGAGGGCGCTGATCAAGACGCCCAGCGCGCCTGCCAGGGCAGATACCAGGAAAATTAAGTCCATTGGAGCCAAGGTCTCAAGAAATGCGTTCATGGATATTTCCTCAATCCAGGTCAAAGATTGCCTCTATTATAGCCCAACCTGACCAGATGGTATAAATCTTAGGGCAATCGCAAGATCCCCAAGCAAAGTTATGATTTAAATTCTTTTTATTGAAGGGTGATCGATCGGATTTCTTTCCATCTTTCCGCTCTCGCCGACGTCCCCGTCGGCGAAAAAACGCCATTTTGAATGCAAATTTCTCTGCTGAATAAATATTCACCCCTTCCATACGCATTTCCCCGCAACGAGGACGTTGCGGGGAGCCAATTCCATTCAATACCTCTAACTGTGCGATTACCTTGGTATAAATCTTGCAGAATTCTTTGAAAAGGATAAGCCTATGAAAAGAAATCTGCCCCTGATCCTGTTAACCCTCCTGTCCGTGCTGGTTTCCGGCTGCCAAGTCTTCCCCTATGTTGCGCAGGCAACCCAGGAAGCGCCGGAGATCCTCGAGGAAACCACCTCTGAACCCACCGAAGGCCCGCCTACGGCGACCTTGATCCCTTCTCTAACGCCAACCCAAACGCCTGCGACAACGGCTGAACCAGCGGTTGAAGCGCCAGCCGATCCCTCACCCACTCCTGAGCCTGTCTTGACCCTGCAGGAGGGCAGCCCGGTGGCCCTGCCGAACTTCAATCATCCGGAAGCCGGATGTGCCTGGCTGGGCGTGGCTGGTCAGGTCTTTAACGAGGAAGACCATGAAATCCTTGGCCTGAGAGTGCTGGTGGGAGATTCGGCCAACCCAGAAGCTGACCCGCTGGAAGCGAACACCGGCGAGGCCCTGGCTTACGGCCTGGGCGGCTACGAAATCCAGATCGGCGAAGAAGCTGCTGACTCCAGCGAACGGTTTTGGATCCAGGTATTAAACGAAGCAGGCGCACCCCTGACGGCGCGCCATTATTTTCCTACCTTCCAGGCTTGTGAGCAGAACCTGATCTTGATCAATTTCGTTCCCCTGGTTGAAAGCGATCCCAAAGCGGCCCCTACACCGACGCTCCCAGCTTATCCTTAACCGCCGGGCTTGCGTCACCAGACATCTCACGCCGGGCCAGAACCGCCCCGGACGAGATCAGCCCCGTCATGACCCACTGGTAAGGCATGGCGAAGGAATCCATGCTGAAAGATTCAAACACATACGCCAGCAAGAACAGCTGCCCCGCCAGCCCGAAGATCTTCATAACCCCATTCTTGCTGCGCCGCATCAGACCTGAACTTCGCCAGAGCACATATAACCAGACCAGGAACACGGCCAGACCGATAAAGCCGGTCTCCGCCAGCAATCTCGTCCACAGGTTCTTGGTGTTCGGCAGGTAATTGGCTCGGTAGGCCAGGTTGCGGATTTCAAAGGATTCCATCCCATCGCCGGGCATGCGCTCAAAGAAATAGAACCCCGCGTTGCCCAGGCCTACACCAAAGGGGAAGTCATTAAAGATCTCCCAACCCCCAAACCAGAACACGACCCGCTCGAAGAAAGCCAGCAGGCGTCCCAGGAACAGCAGCCTGTGCTCCGTGAGCGGGAAGAAGTCCTCCCGGATGAACGAAAAGCGTTCCACCAGGAGTTGGAATCGGCTGTCCCAGCTGCTGGCTGCGGTGACATAGGCAACCAATGCCCCGCCGACCAACACAACCATCACCACCAGCAGGACCAGGCCCAGGATCGTCCGCACCAGCCAAACCCGCCTGACCGGTTTCTTGCGCCGTTTGAGAATTTGGTCCGCCAGCCAGCGGTTAAACCGGGAAAGCAGCAGCAGCCCAATGAAAGCCGCCGAAGCCAAAAAGGCCACCAAACCGATGCGCGGGGAGCTGAAACCAAACACCACCAGGCCCCCTAAGAATAAGAAATCCTCGGCCTGAAAGATCCACAGCCGCCATGCAAAGATCGACTTACGCTGGAAAACAGCCGAAAGCCAGATCGGGAACAGCACCAGGTTGAAGATGCGCACGAACCAGGAGGGTTCATAGGCGAATCCCGAAACCCGGTTGGTGAACATCACATTGGGGGATTGGATCGCCAGGACAGACCGGAAGCGCATCACCCAGTCTGGAAAGCCCTGCACGAAGGTGTACCTGCGCAGCAGGGCAACTTCAAACAGCGTCCACGGGATCAACAGCGCGCCCATGATGTAAACGAAGATCAGGGTCCTGCGGAAGAGCTTTTCATCCCCTGGGAAGACGGAAAAGACCAGGTAGAAGCTCAAGCCGATCCCAACCGTCACAAAAGCGCGCAGGCTTTGGTCGAAGAAATCCCGTCCCTGCTGGTAATACCCATTCAGGAAAAAAGCCAGGGCGGAGAGGGTCAGGACGATCAGCAAAAAATAAAACAAAGGCGTGATCTCGGCGGGGAACTTACCGCCGCCAATCACGTAGGGCGCCAGCCAGGCCGCCAGCAGGATCGCCAGGGGGATGGCCGAGAACGGCGCCACGATAGCGCCTGTCAGCCGCCCCAGGAGCGGAAAACTGGTGATCGGGAGCCCCAGGATCACCAGAAACCACAGCAGGTTGATCAAAAACCGGTAAATGGCGTTCTTGGAGAGCGTACGGTCCACCCTCACACCGCCTGCCGGCTGGGTTTGAGGTACCGACCGCCAAAGTCCACCAGGAGGATCCCAATGAAGAACCCCGCGGCGGTACCCGCCAGCACGAGCGTATTGCGCTGGTGATAAACGGGGGATGCCGGCTCATCCGCCAGCGACACCAGATCCAGGATCACAAAGGATTCGGCCCGCCCATCCTCCTGGGCTGCCCGCAGGAGCTCCAAACCCCGCTCCGCCCAATAATTGACCACCGCCTGGGCCACCTGAGGGTCCGTATGCCGGTAGCGAAGAAACCAGTTTCCCAGGTAACGTTCGATTTGATAGTCTTCCTTGAAGGTTTCTTTGCTCAGATCCGGGTCCAGGGTCAGGATGAATTCATAAGCCGCATCCAACCGCGCCTGGAGCATGCGCTTAACCACCTGCAAAGCCAGGTCTTCCTCAAACTGGGTCCAAACCAGGGGGTCGCCGTACTCCCCGACCATATTTTCATAATTGATCTCAGTGAAATCAATGCTGGCATGAAAAACCGCTTCGGCCTGATATTTGGGAGGCCGCAAATAGGAAACCCCCAGGCCAAGCAACCCACCAATAACCGCCAGAATGGCGATCTTCCACCATCCCGCCAGCAGTTGATTGAATGTTTTTAAGGGATCAAAATCCTCCCGCATGACTGTGTCCTTCCTTGTCAGATCTGTTTTCTGCTGCAGTTCTTATCCATCAGCAAGCCAATTATAACGGATGGGCCTGAAAAGAGCACCCCTCAAAGCGCTTCCCCAGGGAGATCGCAAAGTAAGAGGTATTGAAAAAAAATGGCTCCCCGCAACGTCCTCGTTGCGGGGAAATGATTAAGAAAGGCGTAAATATTATTTCAATAGAGAAATTTGCATTAAAAGCTGGCTTTTTTCGCCGACGAGGACGTCGGCGAGAGCGGAAAGTTGGGATGAGATACCATCGATCATCCTTCGGATAAAAAGAATTTCAATCATGACTTTTCTTGGGATCTTGCGATTGCCCTGAGCGCTTCCCCAAGGCAAGCCCAAACTTAACAAAGGTGTCTACTCAGGCATTAGTCGCTTACCAATTAAACGCAAGGAAAAAAACAAGAATATCAGGCGCAGTTCGTAGTTCTCGCTCGGTCTTAATTTCTCTGAAGCGAAGCGGAACCCCCGGAGCAAAGCGGAGGGGGCAGAAGCGAAGCGGAA
>CAZLEK010000172.1:0-4730 GCA_964558525.1 uncultured Candidatus Brevefilum sp. | reverse complement strand
TACTAACAAGTGATGCGCTGCTTCTTCCTCTCCCTCCCCAGGGAGAGGATCGAGGTGAGGGTTACAAAACGTCTACTTTGAAGCACTCCAACTTGTAGGTTAGGTATGTCGGCGAAGCCGACTACCTGACGTTTTTAACAATCCAAATGGGAAATGATCACTTAAATTAGAAAGCAAATGAACCATTTTGTCACGTAGGCGCTTTTTATTTAACGATTGTTAGCTATTTTGCGAGCTGACATCAGTAGAATTCACACAATCACATGTCAGACCCAGCGCCATACGTGACCTACGGAAAGAACTGTCAGCGGGGGGAGAGGAAGAAAAACCAAACCTGATGGCGCGGGTATCCTCAGGGCAAAGCCCCCCTAAAACCAGCGCCATAAATCCCCTTCAAGACAACTGAACCCTTCTCTTCCTTTATCCTGCGTATTATTCAACGGTCACACCATTGCTAAAGACATTATTGGTTCGATCAGGGTCATTCACCTCACCCGCAGGGTCAATTTTCAGGGTCCAGGTATATTCCCCAACGTCCACATACCCATCGAAGCGCATCTCTAAATCAGCCTCTTCTCCCACAGCCAGGGGTGGGACTTCCCAGCTTCCGCCAACAATGTTCGTGGAGAAGGGGTACCATTCCACATTAAAGGCCGGGGAGGTTTCCGGCCCCCAATTGCTGACGACAAAATGGGCGTCATAAATCTCACCAGCGTCTGGATCGTTTCCACCTTGGTAAATAAAGACCAGATCCGCAGCGGGCAGCAGCGCAACTGGGGATTCGATGACCATTGAGCCTGTCAGCGTATTGTTTCCGAGCATTGGGTCACTTAACTCGCGCTCTGCATCCGCCACCGCTACCCAGGTAACCGCGCCCGATTCTGGGTAACCGGGATACTCGAAGGTCAAAGTGACGACTTCCTCCACCGCCAGCCCAGGTACATCTGCGCTCCCACCAACCACCTCATCCGCAAAGGGATACCAGGCCACGGTGAAGGCCCCTGCGGCATCCGGCCCCTTATTGGACACTTTGACAGTGATGGTGAGGGGTTCGCCAGCCAGCCAGGGCTTGGGGATCGAAACACCTTTGACATACACATCCGTGCAGACGGCTGGTATTTCCGGCCCCTCAGGGTCTGCTTCAGGTTCTTCAGTCTCCTCTGCCTCCGGATCAGGGGCCTCGTCTTCTGCCTCTGGTTCCTCAACTTCCTCCTCTGGAGGAACTGCTTCTTCCGGAGGCGCTTCCTCTTCAGGGGGGGCATCAACCTCAAGTGGGGGTGCTTCGGGCGCCTCAGCCACGGCCGCGATCTCTTCCGGGACCGGGACATCTTCTTCCTGGACCAATTCACCCGGGGTGATCAACGGGCCTTCCAGCAGGGTCACCGCGATGTTGTCCACGCGGACGTGGGAATCCTCCCCTGCGCCCATGCCCACAGATCCGCCGGTCAGTGGGGCCGGATCGATCACATCCATCAGCAGTTCCGAATCCACGCCGGCCTGGAGGTGCCCATTCTCCACGGCGATCCCCATCCAATGCCATTGGTTGAGAGATGGCGGGGCTGTGCTGGCCAGCGCCACGATTTCCCCTGTGTCAAAAATTTCTTTGAGGATATATAAACCTTCATTGTTGTAAGCCAGCAGGTAGCGCCCGGTGGACGAGAGGTAGATGCTCATCGCCATCGTGCCCGATTCCAGGAAGACCTGGCCGCGAAGGAGGTAATTTTGATACTCCCCGATGCCTTTGACAAAGGACAGGCCCTGCTGGGTGGTCTCAAAAAAGTACAGGTCGCCCTCCTGCTGGACGGTCCAACCCGGCCCAGCCTGCCAACGATCTGCGCTCCCGGTTTGGAAATTATCAAAAAAGGCCAGGGATTCGGGGATCTCCATCCAGGCGCCGTCGTCAAAAGCCGGGTCCGTCACGGGTTCCACCGGTTCCTGGGTGATGACCAGGTCGGGGACGGCTTCCTCGGCGGGCTCCGTTTCATCGCTGACCGCTTCCACCGGGGGTTCGGTCTCCAGGATCGTTTGCGCTGTTTCTTCGGTCGCCACTCCGGAAAGCCCGCAGCTGAGCATCGGCAGTGCGAATAAAACCAGGATGATCGCAAATTTCTTCACCTTGTCCTCCTTTAATGGATCGCTGTGAGTGATCTGTTGATAAATATATTAGAATAGAGGTAGCTAAAGGCTGTCAATCATACGTTCGTGTGATTTCCGGCGCAGTTCAAGGAGCGCGGTAGTGTTCAACGATCACCCTCACAAGCCGACCGAATCCCATTTCTTTTTTTTGATCTCAGGCATGAGCTGGCTGGTGCTGTTTGTGTTCTACGCGCCGGATTTTGGCCTGTTCCGCCAGGTGGGGGCCCCTTTTGAGGCTCAAAACCTGTTCCTGGGGGTCTATATCCTGAGCGTCCTGGCCTGCCTGTGCATCCCGAGCTGGTATGACACGAAGCATTATCGCCTGCTCACGCTGGCCGGTGTGGCGGGGGCGTTCCTGTCGATCGCCCCCGTGCTGCTGCTGCCGCAGCCCTGGCGGCTGGTCGCCATCGGCCTGTTGGGGGCGGCCTGCGGCCTGTTTACCTTTGCCGGGATCGTCTTTGTGCTTATGCGGCAGCTGCCTTTCAAATGGCAGATGGGGGCGATCGCCTTTTTGGTCAGCGTCAATCCCCTGATCGCCATTTTGATGGAACGCTCCCTGCTGTCCTGGGGCCGTGGCCTGTACTGGGCCCTGTGCTTTGGACTTCTGGCGCTGATGTTCGCAATCGCCTGGTTCGGCTTCTACCGGGAGACGCAGCCCCAGCGAATCGACCTGGCGGGGCGCGGGGGACGGTCCAAAGCCTCCCTGACCCATACCCGGCGGATGCTGCGGATCGGCTATACCATGGTGTTTGTGATTTCGATGATCTTGACCTTTGCGATCTTCATCACCCAGAAGCGCCTGGGAGAGGGGCCGGGGTTTGTCTATTTCTATTTAGGCCAGATGCTGGCGGGGGTCTTGAGCGCATCGTTGATCTTCTCAAAACGATCGATGCTGCCGGTGATCTATCACAGTTTTTTAGGTGTGGCCTTTTTGGGGTTCACCCTGATCCTGCTGCTGGACAGGCTGCCGGTCCTGCAGCCCCTGGCGGTGCTGCTGTTAGGCTTCGCTGAACTGGGGTCGATCCTGGAGTGGGGGCTGATCCCGCGGGTCAGCGCGCTCTGGGAGCGAGACCACCTGATCTCACAGGAACAACCCCAGGTCAACTGGAACCTGCGGGCCCTGCGCGGGTTCTTCCTGTGTTATGCCCTCGGGATCCTGGCGGCGACCCTGTTGGCTGAATGGTTCTATTCTTGGGGGGAGATGTTCTTCCTGATCCTTTCGATTGCCAGCCTGTCCCTGTTGTTTGTGGGCAACCTGCTGCTGAGCGGCTTCACCCGCTACCAGTTCTTCCCGGCCCTGGATGGGCTCCCAGTGGAGGGGCCGGTGGCCAACGAGGCGGTCAGGAAGCTCAGGCAGTTGAGCGACCGGGAGAAGGAGATCCTGGGCTATATGCTGCAGGGTTACACCCTGCCGCAGGTGGCCGAGCGCCTGTTTATTTCCTTGAACACCGTCAAAACCCACGGCAGCAGCATCTACCGCAAGCTGGAGGTCAATACCCGCCAGGAGCTGCTGCTGCGCTACCTGGATGTCCAGCAGCCGCCGCCGGCTGTTTAGGGCAATCGCAAGATCCCTACGAAAAGTTATGATTGAAATTTTTTTATCCGAATGGAGATCGATGGGTTCTCATCCCAACTTTCCGCTCTCGCCGACGTCCTCGTCGGCGAAAAAACGCCAGCTTTTAATGCAAATTTCTCTATTGAAATATTAAATACGCCTTCCTTACGCATTTCCCCGCAACGAGGACGTTGCGGGGAGCCAATTTTTTTCAATACTGCTAACTTTGTAATGCCCTGGCCGGCTGTTCCGCCGCCTTGACCAGAGGCGCTTTATAGAATAGAATTTACACGCAATAAACGCCCTCGTAGCTTAATGGATAGAGCAACTGCTTGCGGAGTAGTAGGTTGTGCGTTCGAGTCGCACCGAGGGTACACACCGCCCAGGGATTTCCCCGGGCGGTTTTTTATATCCCTTGTGGAGTGATTTTTATTTTTCTTCAGAGCGCCTGTCTTAATAATAAAAGTACAATGAACAAAAGTGAAAGGCAAAGGATGAAAGCCGTAATCTGGATGAAGTACGGTTCACCGGATGGTCTCGAGTTACAAGAGATTGAAAAACCCATCCCTGAAAAAGATGAAATACTGGTCAAGGTCCATGCCACAACCGTGACGGCGGGGGACTGCGAGATGCGCCGCCTGCAGCTGCCCCTGGGGCTGTCTTTCCCATTCCGGTTGTATGCTGGGCTCCTGCGGCCGAAACGCATGCGGATCCTTGGCCAGGAACTTGCCGGGGAAGTGGCAGAGGTTGGGGAGCAAGTGACCAACTATCAGGTTGGCGACCAGGTCTTTGGCACAACGGGTTTCGGGTTTGGCGCTTACGCTGAATATATTTGTTTGCCGACAGCGCCCGATGATGCACAAGGCGTCCTGGCGGAAAAGCCCACCAACCTGAGCTATGCAGAAGCGGCGGCGGTTCCAACGGCCGGGTTGGAAGCCCTGCACACCATGCGAAAAGCAAAGGTCGGGCCTCGAAAGAAGGTCCTGATCATCGGTGGCGGCGGCAGCATCGGCACCTTCGCCATCCAGCTGGCCAAACA
>CAZLEK010000171.1:0-4732 GCA_964558525.1 uncultured Candidatus Brevefilum sp. | reverse complement strand
GCGATGAGATCGCCCTGCTGCGGGTGCTGATCCGGCGGTCAAGCTGAAGCGGCCACCAGCCGCCTCAGCGATGTGCCGCACACATCGGTGTGCGGCTAGATCAGGTCCTGTCCAGCGAGGGCATCACGCTCAATGAATCGGCCCAGCACCTGGCAGTCGTCAGCGGGGTAATGCTGCGGCTGGCCAGTCTGATGCGCACCAATCAACTGCTGGGCGGGTCTGAATGCAGCACCCTTGCCGATGAGTTAAGCCAGGCGCTCGCGGCAGCTTCCGCAGAGATGGCCCAGGAGAATAGGTAAACCTGGCTTTTATTTGTTCCGGTTCGTTTGTTATTGGAACGAATGCAGCCGCCAGGGTGCCGCTGGTCCAATTTGAATTCCCCTGTCCGGGGTGATAGGGCCAACTTCGTACCCTGTGACCGTCGGGCGGGTCTGTAAGCAGCACCTTAACAATTGAACGCAACTTTGTCTGGGTTGAATGGGCCTTCCCCACAACCTGAATCCGGCCTTTATTCGTTCCGGTTCGTTTCATTCGAAAAACGAATCGGCCAGAAAAGAGCAAAATTAGTCATAGATATCGGCTCCAGCGTGGATCCCTTCGCGCCTGGCAGGGACACCCCACTCACCATTCACCACGCCCCATTCCCCACAGCCCCCATTTGCCAAGGCCATCAAATGGCGTTATGATACTCGAGTGCAAATCATCCGGTTGATGATGGCACAGTATTTGGAAGGATCACAAGCCAGTTCTTGGTGTCAGAACCCTTTACACAATGATGGACCCTGGATGACCACGAGATCCCTCCGATGATCGGGGTTGATCCCGCTGGAAAATTATATCGACAAGGGTTTGGTAACGGGTCCGCCTGGCTGACACGCTCAGGAACAGGTTGTTGTCACTCAATTCGATCGATCTCGAAACGAACATTGAAGCTGCTCTATGACATCTAAACCGCTGTTCACCTTGAAGCGTTTTATAAACCACCCCCTGTTCCTCAGCTTTTACCTGCCGTCCTTATTGTTTTCAGTTGCCGTAGGGCTGCGGACGCCCATCCTGCCGCTGTATGCCAGCGAGATCTCAACCGGCTACGGCCTGGTGGGCCTGGTGGTGGCTGGCGCCGGCCTGGGAACGCTGATCACGGACCTGCCTGCCGGCAGTTTGATCCAGCGGATGAACAAACGTCAGGCGATGATCCTGGGCATCGCCCTGGATGCCCTGAGCACCCTGGCCTTGTTTTGGGTGAATGCCATCTGGCTGGCGATCCTCTTGCGCTTCCTGGGCGGTGTGGGACATGCCGTTTTCAACATCTCCCGGCATATTGTTGTCACCGGGGCTGTTCGAACAGAACTGCGCGGCCGGGCGATCTCTTTGTTTGGCGGGGTGGTGCGCATCGGTCTGTTCATTGGGCCTGCCCTGGGCGGAATGCTGGCCGCTCAGTTTGGGCTGCGGCTGCCCTTTATCGCTTATGCGCTGGTGTGCCTGGTTGTGATTGGGGTTCTCGCCTTTGCTCAGGATGGTTTTGATTCGCAAAAACCTTCCCCCGCGCGCTTAACGAAATCTACAAGCGGTTTGCGCCAGGCCATGGCGGGTCGTTTTTGGATCTTCTCGGCAGCCAGCTTCGGCCACATCCTGGCCCAGATGACCCGGGCAGGCCAGGGGTTGATTTTGCCCTTATGGGGCGCGGATATTTTAATGCTCTCACCAGACCAGATCGGTTGGACCGTGAGCATGACCTCGGCCGTCAGCATGACATTGTTTTACCCGGTCGGTTTGATCATGGACAACCTGGGACGAAAGTTTGCTGTGATCCCCAGCTTTGTGGTGATGGGGATCGGCCTGGCCGTTCTACCCCTGACGACCGGGTTTGGCGGGTTATTACTGGTCTCAGGCCTGATCGGCCTGGGGCATGGGCTGGGCAGCGGCACGATGATGACCCTGGGGGCTGATTTGTCTCCAAAAAATGGACGCAGCGCCTATTTGGGCGCCTGGCGCCTGATTGGCGATGCCGGCAACACTGGTGGTCCGCTGATCTTGGGGTGGGTGGCGGATGCTTTGGCTTTACCCGTGGCCTCGCTGGCGATCGCGGGCGCTGGGCTGCTGGCCGGTGCGGTGTTCATCTTCCTGGTGCCTGAAACGCTCAAAAAGCCCGCCCATGTGATCTCTGCAGATCAACCTGGCGCAGGGTAGACTCCCCAATTAATCAGTCCCAGGATCTCAAGGATGGATTAGATTGCCACGGTCTGGCCGGGCTGGATGGTCCCGGAGCGGCCCTCAATCTGGTACGACACCGGCGCGATGTTTTCAGGTGAAGCCTGGATTTTGAGTGCTTTATGGGTTAAGTGGACGGTGATCCAATTACCGTGGACCACCAATTTGAACCGGATCCCTTCCCAGGCCGCGGGTAGGGCCGGCCGGAACTGCAGTTCACCCGACACCCATTTGAAACCGGCAAAACCTTTCACGATCATCTGCCAGACGGAACCTGCTGCGGCGGTGTGAATCCCGCCCAGGAAGGTCCCGCCGCTGATCACCTTCTTGCTGGCGTTATACAGGTCGATGGCGGCAGCTTCAAAGAAATAGCGGTAGGCCTCTTCTGGGTAATTGGCCCAGGCGGCCACCATGGCGTGGACGGAGGGGCTGAGGGAGGAGCCGTGCTCGGTGCGGGGCTCGTAATAATCATAATTGGCGCGCATCACTTCAGGGGTGAATTTGTCATCCAGGAGCGCGAAAAGCTGCAGGACATCCGCCTGTTTGAGCACCTGGGCTTCCACGGCGATCCCATTGGGCCAGCCCCAATATTCTTCGGGGTCGATCAGCCGGGTGCGCAAGGCCTTGGGGGTGATGTCTTCCAATTTGAAGAAGTCGTCGCACTGCTCGATGAGCTTAGTCTCTGGATCGGGCTGGGGTAGATAGAGTTTGAGGGCGATATCCACCCAGGCGTTGACCGCGCTGCGCGCCAACCCGGTTTTTTCAAGCAGGGTCTCCAGTTTTTGTGGGTTTTCTTCCACCATGCGGAAGAAGATGTAGGCGGCTTTTTCAAGCGAGAACTGGGCCAAATAATTCGTGTAGGCGTTGTTGTCCACGTTTTCGTGGTATTCGTCTGGGCCCAGCAGGCGGATGAACTCGTAGCGATCTTTGTCCATCTTGAAGTGAACCCTCGAGACCAGGAACTGGGCTACTTCGAAGGCGATCTCGGCGCCGTAGTTCAGCATGAAGTCCCAGTCGCCGCTGGCTTCGAAGTAAACCCACAGGGCGTAAACGATATCTGGTGAGATGTGAATCTGCCAGCTGTTGAAGTGATTGTGGATCTTGCGCCCGGTCAGGACATCGGTGAAAAAATAGTCAGGGAACAGCTCTTCGCCCGTCTTGCCGCTCGTCCAGGCATAGAATGCGCCGTAGTAACCCAGGTCCTGGGCCTTTTTCCGGGCGCCTGGCAGGGTGTCATGGCGGTATTCGATCAGCTTACGAGCCACTTCTGGGTGGGTGTAGAGATACATCGGCAGGTTGAAGGTCTCCTGGTCCCAGAAGGCAGCCCCCTGGTAGACCTGGCAAGAAAGGCCGCGGGCGCCGATGGGCAGTTTGGCATGGGTGGGGGTGGCGATGGTCGCCTGGTAGAGGTTGAAGCGGGCCAGGGTTTGGGCTTCCAGGTCGCCTTCGATTTGGATGTCGCTGGCCTTCCAGATGCGTTCCCAGTGGGGTTGGTGGGCCAGGTAGAGCGCGTCAAAGCCGGAATCTCTTGCCTCACTGGCGTCAGCCATGGCGGCTTGCCGGGGATTTGGAACATCATTGCTGTGATAAACCACCATCGTTTGTTCCAGGGTCACTGCCTCGCCAGCTTCAAGATGGAAATGCAATTCCTTGATGAGCCTTCGATTTTGCTTTCTGGTGGATTCATCAAAGTGTTTTTTGCCGGTCAACTTTAAGCTGCAGATCACATCTACCTGGATCTTGAATTCATGGGTACGGGTTTCAATCCCAAGCAGGTTTTGTTCTTCAAAGAGATTTAGTTTTTTAAAGTGGTTCCCATTCAGGCTCCAAAGCTGGCCGTCGATCCCGGCGTGCAGGGTTAATTGCATTTTGTCCAGGGCCTGAAGTGTGTATTTCATCGGGACCACATGGACATTATCGTAACTGGCGAACTTTTCAACCTTGATGCGGATGCGTTTGCCGTTTTCCGATTCCCAAACACCGGACCGCCGGTTAAGCCCGTAACGCAGGTTCAATTCTCGGTGATACTCGCTGAATTCTCCCACGAAAGCAGAAAGCATGGCATCATCTACCCAAACCTGGGTGAACAGACCGTTGGGTACAGTACACAGTTCCCGCCATTCGCTGCCGGGAGCGGTATCCCAGGTGTCTGTGACTGTGCAGGCGACGTAGTGGCACGCCACCCACTCGGCAAAGGTCCCCCGGTAACCAAGATAGCCGTTGCCGATCATGAAGTTGCTGCCAGTGGTCACAAGCGAGTCGGGGTCAAAGGTTTTTTCGATGATCTGCCAGCCGTCAACGGTCCGTAAGTTGTTTTGTAGATCGGGCATTTGACCTCATTTCGTAATGAACCCTGTTTTCTGGATCTGTCCACGCAAATCATAACACAGGTTGATTTGTGGGTGCTTTAAAACTGGGTGTAACTTAGGGCGATCGAATACTATCCAAGAAAAGTTATGATTGAAATTCGTAACTGCTCAGCCTGATAAATATTTTGGCAATGAGTAAAAATATTTTTTTGTGT
>CAZLEK010000170.1:0-4814 GCA_964558525.1 uncultured Candidatus Brevefilum sp. | reverse complement strand
GTCGGCTGGAGGGATTCAGACCCCCCTCACCTCGATCCTCTCCCCCCACAAGCGGGGGGAGAGGGGTCATTTTTTATTTCGTCGTTAGTGGATGGTTCTGCTGGAAATGAGGGTTGTCATCCACCCAGGCTCAACCTGGCTGGCGCACCATCTGCCACATGGGCAGGTGCACAACGGGGAGTTCCACCTGATCGATGACCTCAAAGCCAAAGTGCTCGTAGAGCTGCACATTGTTGTCTGTTTCGGTTTCCAGGTAAACCGGCAGGTGAACTGCTTGGGCGATATGAAGCACCTCGTCCAGGAGCAGCCGGCCAAAGCCCTGGCCCTGGTGTTTGGGCGCCACGCCGATAAAAAAGAGGTAAATGTAGGGCTGGCCCGCCATGTGTTTTCTGCGGCCGGCTTCAATGGGCTGGAAGGCTTTCATCATCCTCTGGGCGTAACTGCGCCCCATTCGTAATGCCGGCCAGATGGCGCCGCTGACCAGCATCTTCCAGGGGGTCATCTCGGCATGTTTCCCGCTGACCCAGCCAGCCACCCCCTCAAGATCTTCTGATGGGGCGCAGACCTGGCCGTAGTGCAGGCAGTGGCGCAGGGGGGTCTCGTTGAAGGCTTTGCGCTGCTGCGGGGCTGCGCCTTCAAAGAGGGCGTTAAAGACCGGGTCATGCTGAAAGGCGTCGTAGAGCACCTCAACCGCATGGGGGATATGTTTGTTTTCCAGCGTGACGACATTTTCTGTGGTTGTGATCAACGGCGGGGCTCCTTGTTGTTGAAGGCATGATCTGATGTGGACTGGTTGGCTGTGGGTGTTAAGCCGGGTTTGCTGGCATCCGTCAGCCTACGGGAGAATTTTACTCGCTGTTCGCCAATTGCGCATCCCAGCCGAGCGCTCAACGGGTGAAAACGGCGCTGGAAAAGATCAGCCAATGAATGGCGCTTGACTCTCCAGCTGCTGGAGGGTGTAAGCTGTTGTTGTCAAGGATGATATTCTTCAAGAGAAAGGACAAGCGCATGAATCAACTCAAACTCAAAGGCAGCTATCGGGAAATGGGGGCAAGCCACGGCCAGATCCTCAAGAGCCTGGGAATCCACCTTCCGCCAGCGCAAAGCTTTGATCCGGCCGGGATGCTTGCGGCGTGCATCAAAATTGCGGAACGGGAAGCACCTGAATTAATTCAGGAAGCGCGTGCCCTGGCGGAAGCCGCCGGCCTGCAAGAAGAATCCGTGCTGGCCCTGCTGCTGACCGCTCCGCTGGCACAGACCCTGCCGACTTGCAGCCTGGTGGCCGTCACGCCCGAGCGAAGCGCCAGGGGCTGCGTGTTGATCGGGCGGAATTATGACTTCACCTATGCCGACTCCCGTGCGACCGCCACCAGATACCTGACCCAGCCTGAGGGGGCTTTTGGGCATGCCGGCCATTCGGATGTTATGATCGGCCGGGAGGACGGCCTCAATGAGAAGGGTTTGTTTGTGGGGATGTCGGCCAGTTTTCTCCCCGGGGCAAAACCCGGCCTGGCGTTTTGGTTAATTGTGCGGATCCTGCTTGAACGCTGCGCTTCGGTTTCGGAAGGATTGGATTTGATCCAAACCTTACCGCATGCCCAGAGCCGGAATTACCTGCTGGCTGATGAAGCTGGGGAAGCTGTGGTTGTGGAAGCAACCATCGACGGCTGCCATTTGCGCTACCCGGAAAACGGCGTTCTGGCGATGACCAACCACGTTCTGTCCGATCCGATCCGCGGACGTGAGATGTTTATCCCGGAGACTTCGCCCTCCCGGTATGCGCGGTTGACAGCCCTGTCTGAGATCCCCGGGAAGATCGATTTAGCCGCGATCCAAAGGGCATTGAATGACCAGCCGAGCGGCTTAAGGGCCCATGGGCAGATCTTTGGTCAGCCCTTTGGGACGATCTGGTCCCTGATGGCGGCATTGGATGGGCGCCTGCAGCTCCTGGCGGCGGAGGCGCATCCGGATAAGGAATGGGTGTATGACATGATACAATTTCAGGCATGCTGAAAATTGGTGATTTTTCCCGCCTGACGCAGACGCCGGTGAAGACGATCCGCTATTATGATGAAATTGGGCTGCTGGCGCCCGAAATGGTGGATCGCTTCACCGGTTACCGGTATTACACAGCCCGGCAGATGGACCGATTGAACCGGATTCTCTTCTTCAGGGAACTGGGGCTTTCGCTCCAGGAGATCGGCAAAGTATTGGATGATGGGCTGCCGGCCAGTGAAATGCGCCGGATGCTGGATGCCCGCCGACAAGACCTGGAGGCTGAAATTGCCCAGTCTCGCGCCCGGCTCTCCCTGGTTGAAGCGCGATTGGTCCAGATCGAAGAAGAAGGCAGCCTGGATCCACAGGGGGTTGTTTTTAAGGACCTTCCCGCCATGCGGGTATTGGCCTTGCGCGCTAAGGTTCCTGACCCCTCCGCGATCCAGCCCTTTTTCCTCAGGGTCGCCGATGGGTTGAACCAATCAGGCGTGACGGCGGTTGGGCCCTGGCTGGCGCTTTATCATCAGGGTGAATTTCGCCAAAAAGACCTTGACCTGGAAGCCTGCATCCCGGTCTCTGAGGAGGTCGCCGGCCCGCTGCCCCTGGAGGGGGGCGGCGAGATGCGCATTCGCACACTGCCAGCCCGATGGATGGCATGTGTCATCTGCCGGATGGCGTCCCTGGCAGACGTGACCCAGGCCTATCAGGCGCTGCTGCGGGGGATCGAGGAGAACCAGGCCCAGGTCCTGCCGTTTGCCTGCCGGGAAGCCTATTTCGAGCCGCCGCAACCCGGCCAGCCGGTGTTTTTTGAGATCCAGCTGCCGGTGGCGAAGGCGTGAAGCCAAGCAAAGGATGTTTTGTGCGTTTAAGGATGGCGTGCAAGCAATCTAGGAACAGCGTTCAATTAATCTTTCTGGGAGGATGAAATGAATAAAGCCACACGGTCCCTGGCCATGGCCCTTGCGATTTTGGCAGGTGTGATGGGAATTGAACACGGACTCGGTGAAGCCCTGCAGGGCAGCCAACCCATCGACGGCGTGTTGATCCTGTCCTGGCCCGACTCAGCCTTTTTTGAGATCATGTCCGGGGAACCAGCCATGACGGTGATCCCCAACACCCTGATCACCGGGATTTTAGCGATGTTTTTCTCAGGCGTTTTCCTGGGGGTGGTTTTACGGTTCCGGCTCCGGCGCCAGTCACTGCCCTTTTTGGGCGGCCTTCTGCTGCTGATGCTGCTGACGGGCGGGGGTTTTGGGCCGCCCATCCTGGGGACGATAGCGGTGTTGATTGCCTTGAAGGTGGATGCGCCGCTGCGCGCCTGGCAAAAGCTGCCCCAGAGGTTGCAGGTTGTTTTCAGCCAGTTATGGCCCTGGTCGTTCGGGTTGACCCTGCTGGGGTGGTTGATGCTGTTCCCGGGGGCCCCACTGATCGCTTATTTTGGGGGCGTTGACAGCGAATGGGTCATGCTTGCGCCGCTGCTGGCGGCTTTTGGGACGATCCCGGTCACCCTGGGACTGGGCTTCTCACGCGATCTGCTGGCGAGGGAACCTGAGCCGGCGGCGCGTATTGATTGAATACAGCCTGGCGGCAAGCTTGGCGCTGACCGATCTGGCCTGATGGGAGAAAACAGGGATTGTGATGGACATCTACTATTTCACCGGTACGGGCAACTGCCTGGCAGCGGCGCGGCAGTTAGCAGAAAATTTGGGGGGTAGGCTGATTTCAATCGCTGATGTGATTCACCAACCCGCGATTCAAACAGAGACTGACAGCATTGGGATAGTCTTCCCGGCGTATCTTTCCGCCCTGCATGGGGCGCCGCTGATGGTGGAGCGGTTTGTGCGCCAGCTGGTGGGCATTGATTCCAAACACCTGTTCGCGGTCTGCACCTGCGGGGGGTATGAGATCGTCAACGCCGTCCCTGCCCTGAGAAGCCTCAATCGATTGATCAGGAGTCAGGGCGGCCGGCTGGCGGGGGAATACAGCCTGCGGCTGCCGATGAACAACCTGGATTACGAGCACATCCCCGTCCCGATCGAGACGGATTCTAACGTGATCATTGCCAGAGCGGAAGGGCAGATCGATGCCATCAGCCGGCGGATCGCAGAGGGCCGCCAGGGCAAGGCGCACCTGGCGCGCAGGCTGTTTACGGTTTGGATGGCTCCCCTGTATGCCCTGATGGCCCAATCAACGCTGAAATCCCTCCGGAATTTGGCCCAGGAACCGGCGGATTCCAGGTTGGGGTTCAGGGAATTGATCCCGCTGACCGATAGAAGCATCCGGGTGGATGAAAAGTGCAATGGGTGCGGCGTTTGCACAAGAGTCTGCCCGGCTGACAACATCCAGTTGGTGGATAAACGGCCAGCTTTTCAACACCGCTGTGAGATGTGCTTTGCCTGTGATGAGTGGTGCCCGCAGGGGGCGGTTCATCACTGGGGGCGGCCCAAGGGGCAGAAGTATCACCACCCGGCTGTGCGCGCCAGGGATTTGCTGAGGCAGCAAGATGGCACGCGTAGGTCGGATTGACTTGCATTGAATTGTATTTCTGGAAGCTGACAACTGACCTTTTGACTTTCCAATTATCTGGCGAAACTGCTCAGGCTTTTTTTCATTATTTATCAGATTTACGCAGTTACTTAGGAAGGTTTTATGCCTTATCCTTGAATGTCCCCGCTAAACCGGCGGGGGTTCCGTGAAACTCCAAGAAGGTGGCGCGCAGCGCCGGATGGGGTGATAAGGATTAATTATCACAATACATTGCTCCGATAAAAAACCTCCACCTCATCAGTCCGCTTCGCAGATAAATTCGTTTATAATGC
>CAZLEK010000169.1:0-4842 GCA_964558525.1 uncultured Candidatus Brevefilum sp. | reverse complement strand
GGCATAGATCACCAGGGCAAAATCCTGGTCGGTCGTGTCGCCGACATTGGGGACGCCGTCGCCGCTGATGTTGGCGGCCGTCACCGTGAAGGTGATCTCACCCGGGGGCAGCTGATTCAGGAAAAGCCCTTCGGTATTGTTCATCCCATCGGGGGAGCCGCCAGGGACGGAGAAACCATCCGGGCCAAACTGGTTGCCGTAGTAAGCGTTTGGTCCGATTTTCACTGACAGGTCCAGGTCGTTGACCCAGGCTGGGGTAGCGCCGCCGTCCCCATGGCCGGGGGCATCGGTCCAGACCAGCATGGCGCGCAGCTGTGTTGTCTCCTCATTGAGCGTGAGAGTCGTGGACCATGTCTCGCCGGTTTCATTAAAGAGGGTCTCCTGGTCGAAGTACCAGACCTCGCCGGTCGGGGCCAGGACCGCGCTGGCATTCAGCCGGCCCCAACCCTGCTGGCTGTCAAAGGGGTGGCCCAATATCTCTTCGTCAGCGTCCAGATGGCCGGCCAGGTCGTGGGCCACGGGCAGGAAGGCGGCCTTGACCAGGGCCGGGCTGGGATCATCAGCGAACTGGCTTTGATAATATTCGTAAAACAAGGCCGCCGCGCCGGTGACGTAGGGGGAGGCCATGCTGGTGCCGCAGGCTACATAATGACTGTTACCTGGATAGGTTGAATCAGCAAAACACCCAGGGGCGACCAGGTGAGGGATCGTCCGCCCGTCCAGGGCGGGGCCGTGGGCGGAGTTGTAAGAAAGATCATTAATATTATCTCTTTGGTTTCCTAAAATATCCAGCAGATAGGTGGATCCCACCGTAAGGATGTTCTTGGCTTCATCCGGAGAGCCCTGGGTGGAAGTCCCGCCATTGCCGTTCATGATCGAGAGGACATAGGTCAGAGGCTGGTTCCCGGGCGTGCTCGGGTCGGCATCGCGCACGCCGATGTCCACCAGCCGGGTGTCATAATCATAACCCTGGGGGATTCCCGAAGGCCCCCAGCTGTTGCCGGAGATTACGGCGTTATTGAGGACGGAATCCTGCATTAATATCGCCATCCGATCTGGATCGTGATCAACGATTTCATAAACCTGTTCTACTAAACTTGCTCCTGGGGCCATGCCCAGGCCGCGCAGGAAACCGTTGGCATCGGTGACGCCGGAACTGCCGTCCCCGGCCATGAGCCCGGCGGTGTGGGTGCCATGCCAGCTGGTTATCTCGTTGCCACAACTGACGCCTACACATGAGGTCAGCATGCGGGCTGCCAGGTCGGGATGGTCACCATCGATCCCGCTGTCCACATTGGCGATGATCACCCCGTCACCGGAGAGACCCAGGGCTGCCAACCAGTCCAGGTAGCCGGGGAAGGCCAGGCCTGATGAAACTAGATTACCGGCATTGACCTGGCTGCCCAGCTCGCCCCGGTCTCCCCCGTCCAGCGGCAAGGGGTGCAGGGCAACCACGCCGGGGAGCGCAGCAGCGGCTGTCATTTGGTCGGGGGGCAGCCTCAGGCTGACCAGGCTGAATATCGGGTCTGAGCCCTCCGACAGGGCCAGCCATTCAGCGCCCAAGGCTTCAAAGCCCGCTTGTAAAACCGGCATGTCCACGCCCCGGTAGACCACCGCCCGGGAGAGGACGGGGGCTGCGCCGGCGGTGCGGTTTGCGGGTTGAGATGGTTTGGCCGCCGGGTGGGGGCCAATCCAGCGCACGAAGGGCAGCGCTGCGGCGCGCTGCAGGTCCGCCGGCGCGCTCCAGACCAGAAAGGTGAAGGGGTGCCGGTATTGGAGAACGTCTACGCCTTCAGTTTCAAGGGCTGCCAGCCAGGCGTCCTTGGTGGGGCCGACGAGCTGCAGGAGGTAGAGCCCGGGTTCATCCGCCTTGGTTCTGACGGCTTGTTCCAGGCTGAAGGTTGGTTCAGCGCTTAATGGGTCCAGCGCGCCGCCTGCCAGGGCAAGGGTATAGGGAGAATCGATCACATGGTACATGAGGGTGTGCTGGTCGAGTTGGGATAGGGATGAGGACGGGAGCACGCCCCACAGGAAGGCGCCGTAGTCGATCAGGGTTGTAAAGGGGATCTCAAGGTCCGCCAGACTGTCCAGTGAGGCGCCGGTGATGCGCACCCCCACCTGTGCGTTCATTGAGGCGGCAGGGGCGGTGTTTAAGAATAAGGATCCGGTGAGGAACAGGCAGGCCAGGAGAAAATATTTTAGCTTCATCCTCAGGCCTCTTTGTGCACTCTCATAATGATTAATCATACATGCGAAGGGGAAAATCAGCAAATCAAAAAGCTAATTATCCCGCTGGTATCATAGTGTGGAGCCTGCTGTCTGGAAATTATTTAGTATGGGAAGGTCCAGGGTGAAAGCAAGATGGGTTATTCATTCCCCCCCTCACCTCAATCCTCTCCCCCCACAAGCGGAGGGAGAGGAAGCGGTATAGAGGACAACTTATTTTTAATAATCGTATATTTTCAAATCATGTCCTGAAAATCAGGTATTCACCCTTCATGTTGGTTTAAATTTTTGCATGAGTTGGAAACACAGGAGGTGAAAATCAGAAAATCATCATTGTAGATCGAAGGATGCAAAGCACGGATGAAGGGTTCTTCGCAGAGGAATCAACATTTTGGAGTGAGACCTTCAGGTCGATTGAAGAGGATGAGGGAGCTAATTCTCCAACCAGGGAAAATCCTTGCTTGTGACTGGGTGATGATTTCTTGGTGGAGGCATTCACGCCAATTGAAGGAAGTCGGGCTGACCCTTACGCCTTTTGGACTCTGCACCTAAAGGTGTTCCGCCACGCTTCAGGATGGGTCCTCACTCCGGTAGGGATAAATTTTATGGTTAGATTATTTCATTATGATAGAATACTGCACCCACAGGGTGCTGGGGTTCATCCTGTCTTACTCAACTCGATGCGCTGGCGTACTTCTCCAAGCCCTTCCTAAACAACCAGGAAGCGCCCAAAAAAGCGATCACGGAGAAAGCCAAGGTCAAAACCAACATGAAGGTGGAAAGCTGTCCTGAAAGGGCCTGGGCGGGGATGGTGGTCATCAGGCCGACGGGGATGACCCAGGTCAGGATCAGCCGCAGCCAGCCCGGGTAGAGCCCCACGGGATAGCGGGCCAGCTGGAACAGGTCGTTGATCACCCAGGTGAACAGGAAACCCGAATTCCAAAACACCAGGGCTGAGAAGGCCAGCAGGGCAGCGTAAAGCAGGATCACCCCGGCCAGGAGGGTGACCCCAAAGCTGAGCACCGCCCCCAGGGTGAGGGTCGTGCCCATCAGGGCGATGGCGACCCCCAGGACCCCCAGGGCCAGAACCAGGTCGAAGAGGGCAAAGATCCGCCAGTGCCGAAAGCTGACCAGGAACTGCTTGTCCACAGGGCGCAGGAGGGTGAAGTCAAAGGTGCCCTGCCAGATTTCCCCATCCATCCCGGCCACGGACTCGAGGCTGGGGCTGATGAACAGCCCCCGCAGTGCGCCCAGCAGCAGGTAGACGCCCAGCAGCCCCAGGGCCGAGGGCAGCTCCCAGCCCCGGATCGCTTCCACCTGGTTGAAGATCACCAACAGGCTGAGCACACCCGTTCCCAGGTTGAGGATTGAGTTGAGCAAACGGATGAAGAAGTTGGCGCGGTAGGCCATCTCGGCCTGGGTGGAGACTTTGAAGAAGGCCCCAATGAGTTTTAGATAGTGCATGGTTTAACCTCCGACGGCTTCGTAGTGACGGATACCCCGCTTCCAGACCCAGCGGTAGAGCAGGAACGCCAGAGCCCCCCAGGCGATCTGAATCCCAAAGCCTACCAGGATCTCGCCTCGGCTCAGCTGGCCGGTCAGGATCTCCACCGGGAAGGCGGACATGTAGCGGAAGGGCAGCATCCTGGCCGGTCCCTGCATCCATTCCGGCAGGAGGGCCAGGGGCGCCAGGTGCCCACCGAGCAGGAAGACCAGGGTATCCTGCAAGGCCAATAGTGAATCAGCTCTCGCTGCCCAGAAGGCCAGCAGGGCCAGCCAATGGCCCCAGAAAAAGCGCAGGAACCAAGCGCCCAGCAAGGCCGGGAGAAACCACAGTCCCTGTTCCCAGGAAAGGTCCAGCTGGGGCTGGAGGACCAGGGCAAAGACGCCGGTGACGGGGATCGAAAACAGCATGAAGACCACCTTGCCGGCGATCTCGGAAGAGAGCGAGTGGTACAGGGGGGACATGGGCTGCAGGAGCCAGCGGCTGATCCCGCCGTAGCGGATCACATCTCCCACCGTCCAGTTGGCTGTGGTGTAGGTCAGCTGGTTGGTCAGGATCAGGATCAGGTAATAGCCGGCCAGCGCGTCCCGCGAAAGGCCGCCGATCGAGCCGTCTCCGGCAGCAGCGGACCAAACAAAAAGATAGACGAGCAGGGGCAGCATCCAACCGAAGGCCAGCAGGAAGAAGAAGCCCCTGTGTTGGAGCCAGGACTGCCAGGTGTTTTTGATCAGTGCCCATCCGCCGCGGTGGTTCATACGCGCCCCTCCTCGTAGATCTGGTCGATGACGGCTTCAATCGGTGGATCTTCGACCGAAAGGTCGGCCACGGGCAGTTCCTGCAGGATGCGAGCCGTCACTGATGCGATCTGGTCACGCGGCACCCGCAGGGCGAAGTGACCGTTTTCCTTAGGAAGCATTTCAGCTGCAGGAAATCCGGCCAGGAAAGTCTGGAAATCTGGAACGAGGGCGTTGAACTGCAGCTTGACCAGCTTGAAAGGCGCCAGTTTTTCCGCCAGGGTTTGCAATGCGCCGTCGTAGATCAGCTGACCATGGTGGATCAGCATCACCCGGGAGCAGAGGGCGGCAACATCGGCCATGTAGTGGCTGGTGAGG
>CAZLEK010000168.1:0-4867 GCA_964558525.1 uncultured Candidatus Brevefilum sp. | reverse complement strand
TTTGCTACAATTACATCATCATCCTCCACCAGCAATTACAGGAGTTCATCATGCAGCTGAAGTGCGTTTCCAGTCGAAGGGATTTGCGGGACTTCATTCAATTCCCCTATCGCCTCTACAAAGATGATCCCAACTGGGTGCCGCCGCTGCGCTCTGAGCAGTGGGCCCAGTTTGACCCTATGAAGAACCCCATGCTGGACCACTGCAAGACGCAATTCTTCCTGCTGAAAAAAGAGCGGCAGGTGATCGGGCGCTGTTCGGCCTTTGTGGATCGCCTGGCTGTTGAGCATTGGGGGGAACCGATCGGCTTGTTCGGCGCCTTTGAATGTATTCAACACCGCCAAGCGGCTCATACCCTGCTGAAAGGCGCGCAGGATTGGCTGGCCGGCCAGGGCATGATTAAGATGCGCGGTCCCTGGAGCTTTGCCTCGCAGGAGTGGGGCCTGGAGATCGAGGGGGGAAACCAACCCCCGGTGATCCTGGCGCCGCACAACCCCCCTTATTATCCTGAGTATTTTGAGGGCTTTGGCCTGGCTAAGGCCATGGATATGGCCGCCTACCTGGCGGATGTTGATGCGGGGTATGTTATCCCGGAGCGCTATTTGACGCTCACTGACCGGATTGCCGAACGGTACGGCGTATGCGTCCGGCCGGTGGACATGTCCCGACTGGAAGCGGATGTGATGACCATTGTGGACCTCTCCAACCAGTCGATCTCTGATAACTGGGGCTATTATCCGGTTACGGCGGAGGAGGCGCGCGCCATGGCGCGTGACCTGAAGCAGATTGTCAACCCGGCTGCCTTGTTGATCGCTGAGGATCGAAATGGAAACCCAATTGGGTTTGCCCTGTCCCTGCCGGATATCAACCAGGTGCTGCAGGGGCTGAACGGCCGGTTGTTTCCCTTTGGCTGGTTGAAGCTGCTCTTGGGCCTTAAAAAGATCCGCAAATACCGGATGTGGGGCCTGGGGGTGGCGCCAGAGTATCACGGTAAAGCCATTGATACCCTGCTCTACCGGGCGACTTACCAGGCGCTGATCGACCATCTGGGGTCAGTGGAGATCAATTATGTCTTGGAGAACAATCACCCGATGAACAACGCGCTGCTCAAACTGGGGGTGGAACCGATCCGGCGTTACCGGGTCTATGAGAAGGTGATCTGATCAACGTGTAAAGAGACTTAATCAATTGTTAATCCAAAAAATGCCGATTCGATTAGAATTTTTCTGTTCACAATTCATCGGGAGAAGAAATGACCAAGAAGATCATCATCATTGGCGCGGGTTTGGGTGGGCTTTCAGCCGGGTGCTATGCCCGGATGAACGGTTTTGAGGTTGAAATTTTTGAGGCGCACGATAAACCGGGCGGTTTATGTACGTCCTGGGACCGGCGGGGCTATACGGTGGATTATGCCATTCACGACCTGAGCGGCCCGAATGAGGCTTCGGCTTTGCATTTTATGTGGCAGGAATTGGGCGCACTGGAGGGGTTGCAGATGCACTACCACGAAGAATTTTGGCGGGTGGAGACGCCCGCAGGCGAGCAGGTGCCCATGGTCTGCGATATTGAAGTCTTTGGAGAAGGCTTGAAAGCGATCGCGCCTGAAGATGAAGCGCTGATTGATCATTACCTGAAGGATGCCCGCAAGTTTGGCAAGGTTGAATTCATGGGGGTGGTCAGCGGGAAGCTGCGCAACTATGTTCAAATGCTGAGGATCATGGGCGCCATGAAGCGTTGGGGTGGGGTCAGCATGGAAGCCTTTGCCCAGCGGTTTCAAAACCCAACCCTCAGGCAGGCCTTTCCTTATTTCCAATACGGCTGGCCGCACGTGCCAGTGATGATCCATTTGGCCTTCCTGGGGATGTGCCACCAGAAGCTGTTTGGCTTTCCTCAGGGCGGTTCGCTTGCTTTTGCGGAGAACATTGCCCGTCGGCTGATCAACCTGGGCGGCAAGATTCATTACCGCCAGTCGGTCAACAAGATCCTGGTGGAGGATGACCGGGCAGTCGGGGTTGTCCTGGCGGATGGAACCCAGGTGAAAGCCGATATTGTGATTTCTAATGCGGATGGTTACCAGACGATCTACCAGATGCTGGGTGGAGCGTTTACAAATGAAACCATAGACGCCTATTACGATCAGATCCTGGATGAACAGGAGATGAACACCACCATCAGCCTGGGTGTGGCGCGAACCTTTCCTTCCCATTGGCGCGCGATATCTTATGTGCTTGAACAACCGGTGGACATCGCCGGAGATCCCAGAAGCAATATCGATGTTGAATTCTATGGGCCGCAATACGGCTTCTCACCTGAGGGAAAATCTGTCCTGAAAATCCTGATGAAGTCCAAGTATTCTTATTGGAAAGCCTTGCGGAAGGACCGGGAGGCCTACCGTCAGGCCAAGCATGATGCCGTCGAGCGTGTGATCGGCCTTTTGGAGCAGAAATTTCCCGGGCTTGGCGCTCAGGTGGAGATGCGCGACATGGCCACACCGATCACGGTGGAGCGGTACACCAACTGTATTCAGGGCAACCAGGCCTGGTCGCCGCCTGACTTCAGCCTGATGAAGATGATGCAGGGCGTGAGCAAGACGCTGCCTGGTTTGGATGATTTTTATATGGTCGGGCAATGGGCTTTGGGCAGCCTGGGAATCCCCAATGTGGCGATGGATGGCCGCAACGCGATCAAAAAGATTTGCCAGCAGGCGCGGGTCCGGTTTAAAACCACGCTCGCTTAATCACCCCAGGTCTGGAACCATTCATTCTCAATCCCGATCCGGGCCAGCATGCGTCCCACGGTGGCATTTACCAGATCGTCAATGGTCTGGGGCTGCTGGTAGAAGGCGGGGATGGGGGGGAAGAGGATCGCGCCTGCTGCGGCGGCCTGGGACATCAGACGCAGGTGGCCGGCATGGAGCGGCGTTTCACGCACTGCCAGGAGCAGGGGGCGGCCCTCTTTAAGGCAGACATCGGCTGCGCGTTGGATCAGATTTTCGGTGTAGCTGTTGGCGATGCCCGAAAGGGATTTGATCGAGCAGGGCGCCACCAGCATGCCCCGGGAGGAAAAGGAGCCAGAGGCGATCGGCGCGCTGAGATGGTCCGGGTGGTACCACCGGTCCGCCTGCTGCTGCAGCGTTTCGGGGGTGACGCCGGTTTCCTCCGCCAGGATTTGGCCCCCCATCGGGCTGAGGATCAGGTGGACGGGGATCTCAAGTTTTTTCAGGGCTTCCATTGTGCGTAATCCATACACGGCGCCGCTGGCGCCGGTGATGGCGAGGATGATTGGTTTATCCTGTTTCATTTTTCTTCGTCCCTTTTATTTGCGTTTCCAATATGACCCGACCCTGCGTTGAATCGACCCTGAGAATTTGGCCAGATTGGAGAGGTTCGAGATCGACCTGATCCAGGCAGGGGATCTCAGCGATGATGCAGCCCACGGCTGTGATCGTTTCGCACGCCGCGTTAAGGATGGCGGCAGGCGCATGCCCATTTTTTTGCAATCGGTAGAGGACATAAGATCCCACGGTGGATCCCTTGCCCGAGGGGAAGACCAACACTTTGCCGGCGATGGACTGCCCCTCAAGGTCATGCCCCGCTTCGGTGACGATCCCACTTTCAGGATCGACGCCGCCGTAGAACGAAATCCCCATCCGGCTGACAAGGGCTTCGCCGCTGGCTGTCCCTGGATAGATTGTGCGTCCGCTGAGTTTCATCGCAGGGCTTCCTTAACCACTTCATCAAAAGTCAGGAGGCGGGTCTTGAAATTATTCTTCGCAGCGGCATAATAGCAGGCCTTTGCAGAATCCGTGGCAAGAGCTGCGAAACGGCCTTTGATCGGCGCCACCACGCAGCAGGTGTCTGTGGCGAATTTTGCGCCGGCCGCCTCAATGATCTTCGTATAGCCCATGCGATCGGCCATGCCCTTCACCGGGCGGGAGGTGGTGATCCAGAATTCCTTATTAACCTGCTGGCCTGACAGCAGTTCTGCCAATCGCTGGATCTCGCGCAGGGAGAGGTGCGGGCAGCCCAGGCTGACGAAATCCACCTCCTCTGCTCGGGCGGTGTTCATGGCCTCAAGGGCCTGAACCAAATCAGCCTGGGTGAGGGCCAGGGTTTCCTCGGGCGGCTTGATGCAGGCTGCTTCGGGCGTGATCCCTGGGATGTGGAACAGGCCCACCCCGCCAAAGGTGGCGATGCTGGCGCACAGGGATTTCAGGTTTTCCAGGCTGGCCTCCTCAATTCCGGTGATATAGGGCGCCTTTAGCCCTTTTGCCCCCTGAACCCTGTCGCCGATGGCTTTGCCCAGCGCGCCGAAATGCGGATTGTCTGGCAGGTCTGTCTTCACCCGCACCTGTAGGGTCGGGCGGCGGTTTTCGTCCAGGTGGAGGCCGTAAGCGGGTGTGCGCCCGGTTAGAGAGGCAGCCAATGCAGAGGGTCCGCCCTCGCGGTTGGTGCGCGCCCCCAATACGCTGTTGGCATAGCAAACCGCGCTGCTCTCTGCCCAGGCAATATGTTCCCCGAAATGAGGCAGGTTGCCAAACAGGTAGGGCGTGCAGGAACAGGTCGCCACCACGCCCATCTGCTCAAAGGCGCGCAGAACTCGCCGCTGGTTCTCTGCAAAATCCTCCTCGATGCCCAGGGCTCGGTAATTCTCAACGTCCATTCCGGCCGGGTTGAGGGTGGTCAGCACCTGGGCTCGGCCGCCGCCTGCGGCCATCTCGGACAGCCAGTCCAGCCCGGCTTCGCCCAGGTTGGCATAGCTCACGCCGGAGATCTGTACTGAACTAACCGGGATCATCCCTTCCGCGCCGTAGATGCGGCCCAGGGTCTCCAGGATGCGCATGGCCTTTTGGGCGGCAGGGCCGGCC
>CAZLEK010000167.1:0-4955 GCA_964558525.1 uncultured Candidatus Brevefilum sp. | reverse complement strand
ACGCGAGCTGGGTTCAGACCGTCGTGAGACAGGTCGGTCTCTATCCACTGTGGGCGTAAGGGATTTGAGAAGAGCTGCTCCTAGTACGAGAGGACCGGAGTGGACAGACCTCTAGTGTTCCAGTTGTCGTTCCAACGGCATCGCTGGGTAGCTACGTCTGGCAGAGATAACCGCTGAAAGCATCTAAGTGGGAAACTCGCTTCAAGATTAGATCCCTGTAATCCAGTAAATGGAGTAAGATCGCAGGTAGACCACCTGCTTGATAGGCAGTAGGTGTAAGCATAGCAATATGTTTAGCTGAACTGTACTAATGATCGAGGGCTTCACCGTGATGTGGAGAACTCGTTGCTTTTTCAACAACCTTGATTTCATGCGCATTAACTATTCACTGGTATTTTAACAATTTATTTTGTGAAGAATGTCCTTTGGTGATTTGAGCGGCGAGGATTACACCCGGTAACATCCCGAACCCGGTCGTTAAGCTCGCCAGCGCTGATGGTACTTGGGGGGCGACCCCCTGGGAGAGTAGGTCATTGCCAAAGGACTTTTTCTTGTTTAACCCTGCTGTCTCACCGGTTGATGAGACTTTTTTGCGCTTGATCCCCTGCAAATTTTTAAAGTTTCAAGTATAATACCTACCGGTGCGCCAGCATCAACCCTGGAAAGCGATCCGCTTTCATCTATCTTCACAGCACTGGATCGGTTCCGAATATCACCTTTTGGAAGGGAGGTGAGGGTCTTGGCTCGTGTGATCTTGCGACCGAATGAATCCCAGGAATCACTGCTGCGGCGTTTTCGCAAGCAAGTGGTTAAAGACGGAACGTTAAGCACGCTCCGCAAAAAGCGCTGGTTCATTTCTAAGAGTGAACTTCGCCGGATTGAGAAGAAAAAAGCCATCCGCCGTTCGCATCGCAGCGAATAACGGCGGCGGCATGTTGATCAGGTTTTATTTGAGGAGGTTTTATGGCGAAAGATGACGATAAAATAACCGTTGAAGGTACAGTGGTTGAAGCCTTACCCGGTACACAATTCAAGGTCGAGTTGGAGAACGGTTCAGAAATTTTGGCCTATCTCTCCGGCAAGATGCGCAGGCATTATATTCGAATCCTTTTGGGGGACCGGGTGCGTTTAGAAATTTCTCCCTACGACCTGACACGCGGACGTATCGTTTATCGTTATCGCCGCCATTCTTCCAGGCCAAATGCTTCCTGAGATTACGCAATCCATTGAAAACAAAAATCCTGCTTCGGCGGGATTTTTTTATTGGGGGTTTTGATCTAAGGTAAAATTTGAGGATGATTTCCATTGGGAAAATACCCCAAAATACAGATAAGATCCGCAGGCTGAACCTATCTTCAGACCTGGATCAGGTTGCCGATTTGATTGAAAGCTGTTTTCCCATCTCCCGCGACCCGGACGGACAGACATACATTCGCGAGATGCGAAAGGCGGCTCGAGATATGCGCCTGTTGGGCTGGCTCTCGCATCTGTCTGAATTGAGCGATTCCAGATCAGCCGGTTTCGTTTGGGAGGATGCTGGAATTATTTTGGGCAATTTGAGCCTGATCCCCTTTCAGAAAGATGGGCGGCGGATCCACCTGATCGCCAATGTTGCGGTGCACCCAGACCATCGCCGCCGGGGGATTGCCAGAGCCTTGACCCAGCATGCCCTGGCTTTTCTTCGCCGCAGCGGGGATCCGGAATCCTGGCTCCAGGTCAGGATGGACAATCCGTCCGCCATTAACCTGTACCGCTCTGTGGGTTTCATCAAACAGGCTGCCCGTACCACCTGGCGCATTCGTCCGGCAGATCTGACCCGGGCGGCGATTTCCCATAACCTGTCTTTGGCTGTCAGAATGCGCCGCCGCGAAGATTGGGGGCAGCACCAATCCTGGTTAGCAGAAGCCTATCCCTTTGCGCTTCGCTGGCACCTGCCAGTGGACTTCTCCCGGTTTGCTCCCGGCTTCCTCCAATCATTAATGAATTGGCTGGATGGGATCCGTTTTCGCCATTGGCCGTTTTATCATCAAGATGATTTGCAAGGGGTGGTCACCTGGCAAAAGACCCATGCCTTTGCTGACAATCTTTGGCTGGCTTTTCCGCCTGAAAGGGAAGCACAGTGCTTGCCGGAAGCGCTGGCCGCAATAATGAAAGGCCTGCGGCGCAGACGCCCGCTTTCCATTGATTATCCCCATGGGCGAGCCGGGACAGTATTTCAGGATCTGGGGTTTGAGCCATTTCACACCTTGATTTGGATGCGCTGTCCCTTAAAATAAAATTGGCCTGGCAAGGGGTCACCGGACCAGGTAATTCTTATTCCTACCAGATCAAGGAGGTGTTTGTTGTCAGGTTGCCAGACGATCCTTGCAAGGTTTTTCATTAAGCTGCCGGATAAAAAGCTGATGGTTTTTAAAGAAGATGTTTGTAATGACGTTTGACTTCCCAGAGATGCTTTGCCTGTGTTGTGCACCGGGGGTCACTCCTGCGTTTGAGGACAGATAGGAAGAACGGCTTCTAGGGCCTGAGTTTCCAAATTCTCCAAACATTGGCCAATTTTTCGGGTAAAAAGTGGATTTTCAGGACACTAAATTGAACCTGCCAGGCCATAGATAATCGACTTATCAAGAAAATAATTTTTTGAAGCCATGCTTGAGTGGTTAACCAAATCTACCATCGCATTCCGGAGTGAGACCTTTAGGTCGACTGAATTAAGTTTAAAACGCGCAAAATCCAATCAAATGAACGTCTACACATTGTCGCATATTATTAGGAGGCATCCATTTCCGGATGAATGTTCAATCAGTCGGGCTAACCCTCACGCGCTTCGTGCTCTGCACCTGAAGGCGTTCCGCTGGGCTCCAGGCAAGGCCCTCACTCCGGAAGGGAAATTGAGCTAAAAAGTCCTTCTTTCAAGAACTTTTTGGTTTCAATTAAGCCGCTTCGGCCTAAGGTCCCAAGTTATATCATTTCCAGGATACTCATTTGATCAACTCAGGGGAAGAACAGCTTCTAGGGCCTGAGTTTCCCAATTGTTTAAACGTTCGCCGATTTTTCCTGTAAAAATGCGATTATCAGGGTACTACCTAAGAATGAATGGATGTCAATAGAAAGTTGTCAAGCCCCCCTGCTTTCTCTCCTTGCGGTAGTACCAGAAGCAAACAAAATCATTAAAGCCCTCTCCCTTGCCAAGGGAGAGGGTGGGGTGAGGGTTCCTTCTGCCGGTTCGTTGATTGAATAATTTGCCTGAGTGTGCAAAAAATGAAGTCTTTGTTCTTATTTCTCGCTGGTTTATTGTTGGTTGCTGCGCCCTACGCAGCAGGGCAGCAGGGTAAGGGCGTCTTCCGTGTGGGCCAGAGGCAAGCCAGAATCACAAAGCGGCGAGGCTTGCTTTTCTCAGCACGCTTCGCCGCTAGGCCTCAAACAAGCATGGACGAATTAGAGCTCTTCGTCTAAGACCAGGTCAACCAGATCGAGAAATTCCTGCCATTCTTCCTTAAAAAAGTGCAGAGTGACGTTGTTCAACTCCAGGTGATAGGTTGTTTCCCCGTCCGGTTCCTCAGCCCGCCAGGCCAGATAAGTATCTGTCTCGGCGATAGTCGTTGTTTTGGGATCGTATGAGTCATCCATAGAATTTTCTCCTTATTCGATGTTTTATCCAGGCTATTTATATCACACTTATCTACAATATTTTTCGGGTCTTTTCCTCCCAATGGTTATTCGTCCTGCTCGCCATTGGTTTTATCTGATCGTGGCTGTTTATGCCACAGCCGCCGCCAGGTATCTCGCAGCCATTGGCTGATTTGCGTCCTTTTTTCACGCAGGGACACAACCCATTTCGGCGGCTCAACGGGTTCGCGCAGTTCCAGTTCCTCCCAGGGATTCTGATCGTTTAACTTATTGATGATGTAATTCAGAATCAATTTCAAACTGGCCATGACGGGTGCGGCAATGACGATGCCCACAAAGCCAAACAACTGCACGCCGATCAGCGCGCCGATTAATACCACGGCCGGGTGGACCTTGAGGTTAGAGGCCATGATTTTGGTCCTGAGAAGGTTGTCGATATAATAATTTACCAGCATGCCGACCCCCAGCACAATGACCATATAAACGCCGGGGGCCAGGTTAAAGGGGATATTGCTCTGGAAAAGCGCCACCAGGCCAAAGGAAATCCAGGTCACCCAGGCGCCAATATAGGGCACCAGCTGGCCGATGCCCGCGATCAGGGCCAGGCCGAAGAAGAATTGGACCCCCAGGATCCCCAGGGTGGCGGTATAGATCACGGATGAGAAAATCACCACGATGATCTCCCCGCGCACGAAAGCATTCCAGATCCGGTTAAGCTCTTTACCCATCATTTCGAGGTCTTTGGTGTACCCCGGAATCTGGACGTTTAGAAGCCTGCTCGGGATGCCCTCCGATTCTGCCAGAAGGAAGTAGGAAACCAGCAAGATCAAAACCACCCAGGTGACAACGCTGAATGCGCCCGCCGCAACGGAACTGGCGATAGACCCCAGGCGGCCCAGGATCGGCTGGATCGCGTCCACGATCTGATCGGTGATTTCATCCCAGTTGACGCCTGAGGGCGAAAAGGTGAAAGGCCCGAATTGGTAGGTTTGCTCGGTAATCTCCGCGACGAGATCTGGGAGCTGGTCAATATTGTTATCAATGAACCGGATCAGGTTCTGAACCTGATCGAATAGAGCAAAACCACCCCAGGTGAGCAATCCGAGGATCGCCAAAACCAAAATCAGATATATCAATGTGACTGATAAGCGCCAGGGGATCCCAATTTTATCTTTAAGGAAGCTGGCAATGGGGTGGATCAGGTAGGACAAAATCAAGGCAGCGATCAATGGGCCAAGAAAATCATGAAATTGCACCAATACCCAGGCTGCGACTGCCACCAGGGCTAAACCGATCACGAGTTTGGTGGTCCAATTCCACTTGGGTGA
>CAZLEK010000166.1:0-4983 GCA_964558525.1 uncultured Candidatus Brevefilum sp. | reverse complement strand
TCATCGTGCCCAAAGGGTATTGTGTTAATTTTTTGCCCAATGCCTGAGTAGACACCTAACATGAATCAAACAAGCAAAAAGAATCCTGATTCCCATCATTTTTGTTATCATTTTATCCAGATGAAACCCTGATGGTCAGACCTGTTTCTTGTGTTTGCTCTGCCGATAAACACGCCAAAATTGGGCAGCAAATGGCAAAAGAATTGCAACCAAGAGGGTGAATATCAGCTTTGAAAAAGCCAATCACAACGCGATCGGGAACCTTTTCGCTGGCCTTTGCGTCTTAAGCATGAAAGGCAATCTTACATAATCATTAATCCCGGAATCACCCCTGAAGGAGCGCAGGAGAAGAACCATGAAACCTAAGTTACTATTCCTCAGCATCGGTTTGGCCCTCAGCCTGATCCTGACAGGCTGTAACCTTCCCAACCGCACAACGCCCACCACCCAGGTGGATTTACTCAATACTGCAGCCGCCCAAACCATTCAGGCCCAGCAAACCAACATTGCTCAAACCAGCCAGGCCGGCAATGCGGTCATGACACCAACAGCCACCCAGGAGCAGCCGGCTGACGGCGATCCCTCGGCAACACCTGAACCCAGTGACACGCCAGCCCCTACGCCCACGCATACCCGGGAAACAGCCTGCAACCAGGCAGCTTTCGTCTCGGAAACCATCCCCGATGGGACGGACTTTGATCCCGGCGAGACTTTCACCAAGACCTGGACGCTGAAAAACAGCGGCGCCTGCACCTGGAACGCTGATTACGACGTGGTCTTTGTGGAAGGCGATGCCATGGATGCGCCAGCAGCGACTCAGCTGACCAGCGGCACGGTCCCTCCCGGGCAAACCGTGCAGATCCCCCTGGATCTCAAAGCGCCCGTCGCGGCTGGCACCCATCAAGGCGAATTCAAACTGCGCGATCAGTATGGCGTCCTGTTTGGGATTGGCGAAGACGATAAGCCCTTCTGGGTCGAAATTGATGTGACCGGCACGCTGTATGATTTTGCAGACAAATACTGTGCAGCTGGCGTCGCCTGGGAAAGCGGCGCAGGCGACCTGCCCTGCCCCGGCAGTGTGGGCGATGCAGACGGTTGGGTGATAAGAATTGATGAACCCATCCTGGAAAATGGCTATAAGGACGACGAACCAGGCCTCCAGGTCCGGCCTGAAGATGTCAATGATGGCTATATCAAGGGATCGTTCTCTGAAATCGCTGTCACAGAGGGCGTGGTCTTCCGGGCCATTGTCGGCTGCTATGACGATTACGACTGTGATGTTAAGTTTAAATTGAATTACGTAATTGAAGGTGAGACCGAAAAGACCCTCGCCACCTGGCACGAGGTTCAGGACGACACCTTCAACCGGGTCGAGGTCGACCTGAACAGCCTGGCGGGTGAGCAAGTCCAATTCATCCTGCTGGTCGAAGCCAACGGCTCACCCACCAGCGACCGGGCTTTCTGGTTCGCCCCGAGAATCGAACCGGATTAAAATTCCGAATTTCTCAAAGAAAAACCTGGCTGAAAGGGGCGACGCATGCGTCGCCCCCACCCTTGGCCAAGGAAGAAAATCCATCAGGGAAACGAAAAACGGGTATGTTATTTGGACAGTTCCATGCCTGAAGGGCGGCATGGGATGATCGATCCGTAAGTCACTATCAAAAGTTAAAACATACTGACTTTGCCTTTGTCCTGGATGCTGTTTTCCGAATGGGGTAAATCTCTTGGTTTCAGCCCCCGCTTCGAAAACCTTTTGCTGATACGACCCGAAAACTGGATTGTCAGAGCTGTTTGAACAGCAGGTTCTCGGGCGCATGAACTGAAAGATAATTTGTCCGTGCAAAATATGGTTTTTGACTCTTGCATGTCTCAATCGCCAATCTTCAATGACGACCGCCAGATCGGATTCCCTGATGGGGTATCCGCTACGATCGGCTGTTTTTCAACACTCCCCTTTCCCAATTCTTGACATTTTTCCCACATATTCTACAATTGATAAGCGGCCGACCCTCCAAAAACAGGTTGGCCAGGAGGAACATTTAATGACTCAAACGAAAATAAAACGACGATGGCTTGTTCTGATGGTTATCACGGCCTTCAGCCTGATCCTAAGCGCCTGTGGACCCGGTGAACAGGAATTGGATGTGGATGCCCAAAGGACGAGCTTTGCACAAACTGCCAACGCTCAGGCGACGATGACCGCTGAAGCCTTACCCACTGCCACGCCAACAGTAGAACCCTCACCCACAGCAACCCTCGCACCAGAAGCCACCCCAACCTTATCCGGCGCCGAGACCGAGGATGAAACCGGCCCAGAGACGCCCGCAGAAGATGGGACTCCAACTGAAGCTGAACCAACATCCCCACCCACCGGTGGTTCAGATGTGGCCCGATGGATGGCCAATGACCCGCCGGACAACACCAATTTCGCGCCTGGCGAGGAATTCACCGTCACCTGGACGCTTGAAAACGCCGGCAGCTCCACCTGGTCCACGACTTATTACATCCAGTTCGCCTCCGGCGCGCAGATGGGCGTGGCCGAAGATGCCAAAGTCAACCTGCCCTACCCGGTGCCTCCCAACACCAACGTGCAGATCAGCGTTGATTTTGTGGCGCCCGAGGAAGCCGGTGAGAAACGCAGCAACTGGAAGCTCCACAATGCCTCTGGGGAAGCATTCTATGATTTCTTTGTCATTATTGATGTGGTCCCTGAAGGCCAAACCGAAGAACCCGAACCCACCCCCACTGAAACCCAAACGCCTTAATGCATCAAAATGGCAAACCTGAAAGCATTCTGTGAGCAGATCAAAACCGAGGCAAACCGCCTCGGTTTTAACCATCTGGGGGTCGCGCCTGCGCTGCCGGCGCCGCATCTCGAAACCTTCGAGATGTGGGTGCAGTCCGGCCGGCATGCTGGGATGGGCTATCTTTCCCGGCCAGATACACTGGCCAAACGCCGCGATCCCCGCCAGATCCTGGAAAGCTGCCAGCGCATCATCTGCCTGGCCATGCCCTACCGCCGCCCTGAGGCCAATCTCGAACACACCCCCTCGGGGCAGGGCCGCATCTCCAATTACGCCCGGACGCGCGATTATCACGAAGTTATTTGGGAAAAACTGGCCCAACTTGAAAATTTTATCCAAAAGCAATCCGAGGGCCCGGTTCAACTCAAATCCTATGTGGACACCGGCCCGATCCTCGAACGTTCCTATGCCATGCAGGCCGGGATCGGCATCCCCGGCAAGAATTCCTGCCTGCTGATCCAGGGCACTGGATCTTACTTTTTCCTGGCGGAAATCCTCACGGACCTCGAACTTCCCCTGTCTGAGCCCTTTACGAGAGACCTGTGCGGCGCCTGCCGGCGCTGCATTGAGGCCTGCCCGACCGGCTGCATCCGGGAGGACCGCACCCTGGATGCAGGGCGCTGCATCAGTTACCTGACCATCGAAAATAAGGGAGCCATCCCCGATGGTTTGAAGGAGAAGCTAGGCTCCTGGGTCTTTGGCTGCGACGTCTGCCAGATCGTTTGCCCGCACAACGCCTGGACGCCGGAGCAGCGCTTCCCGCTCGGCAGCCCCCGCCTGCCGGAATTCATCGATTTGATCGCCCTGCTCCAGATCAGCGAGGAAGACTTTTCAGCCCAGTTCGCTGAGACCCCGGTCTCACGGGCTCGGCGGTCCGGCATGCTCAGGAATGCAGCGATTGTGCTTGGCGCTCAAGGCTGCCAGGAAGCACTGCCCGTTTTGCGTCAAACGCTGGCCCGGGAACCAGACCCAGCCGTTCAGGACGCCTGCCGGTGGGCGATCAACCAGTGTACAAAACCACAAGACAACCATAACGAAGAACAATGAAACCAACACCCGGATTCACCATCGGGAACATCCCGATCCACGGCGACCTGGTCCTGGCCCCCATGGACGGCATCACCGACCAGCCCTTCCGCGGGATCTGCCGGAAACTGGGGTCTGCCATGAGCGTGACCGAATTCATCAACGCCCTGGACGTGCTCACCAACCATCCCCGCTACCACCATCGGTTGGCCTTCGAGCCTTTTCACCGCCCCCTGTCGCTGCAGATGCTGGGGGATGAAGCCGACCAAATCCTGCGGGCAACTGAACAGCTCTTGCCCCGGGTGCAACCAGACATCATCGACATCAACCTGGGCTGCCAATCGAAGAACGTCACATCCCGGGGGGCCGGCGCGGCCTTGATGCGGGAACCGCACAAGATCGCCGCGATCTTTCAAAGCCTGACAAAGGCCTTTGACCTGCCCGTCACCGGCAAGATAAGGTTGGGTTGGGACGATGACCATTTGAACTATTTAGAAGTTGCCAGGACCATCCAGGACAGCGGCGGCGCAATGGTGGCTGTGCACGGCCGGACTCGCCAGCAGGCCTACCGGGGGAAAGCGCGCTGGGAACCCATTGCGGCTGTTAAAGCGGCGCTGGACATTCCCGTGATCGGCAATGGCGATGTTCAGACAGTTGCTGATATTGACCAAATGAAAACACAAACCGGCTGCGATGGGGTCATGATCGGTCGGGCGGCTGTCAGCAATCCCTGGCTCTTCAGCCGCATGGACCGGGAGGACGTGCCTTTAGCCGCAGCCTACCAGCTGATCCTGGCGCATTTCCAGGCCATGCTGACCTTCTACGGCGAACGCGGGGTGATCACCTTCCGGAAATACCTCAAAGCCTACCTCAAACCCTACGATCTCGAGCGGGAGCAACTGCTCGCTGTGCTGAAGAGCAAGGATCCAGATTTTGTGCAGAAAACCGTAGAGAATGTATTTTTAAGTTTGGGGATGGAGCGCCCCTAATCTGCCATTGTGAATCGCCCCACCGGGCATCACGACCACGCTTGCCAAGAGTGTTGAAAACCGTACATCGTCACGGATGCCCAAACAGGGAACCATGTCTATGGGCAGTCATTAACCATTGTTGATCGAGACATCAAAGAGTCAGAAACCACATTTTGCACGAA
>CAZLEK010000165.1:0-5013 GCA_964558525.1 uncultured Candidatus Brevefilum sp. | reverse complement strand
AAATCCAATCTCTATTTAACCGGATTCACACCATCGCCCCCTGGGGGACAAAATGAACGCGTATTGAATTGTAAGAGTCTCTTTGGAATCATCTAAATCAAAAAACAAGCGTTTAGTGATTTATGAGATGAGCGTAGTATATAATCTTATTTTCATTTTGTCAATCCATTTTCTTGTCTGTGTCAGGGCAATGTTAAAGTGGCCTATTGGAGATAGATCAAAACAAATAAAAAAACCCGGCCGCCGGCCGGGCTGAAAAAAAATATGCGGTTCGAGTGATTAGCTAATTCGCCAAGACGTGCGCGGCGGCCGTGGCGGCCATCCCGCCCAGGGACTGGATCAGGCCGATCTTGGCCCCCGCCACCTGGTTGGCCCCCGCCTCCCCGCGCAGCTGCAGGGCCGCTTCCACCGCCTGGTACAGACCCGTGGCCCCCAGGGGGTGGCCCCGCGCCTTCAAGCCGCCAAAGGTGCTGATCGGGATCTGGCCCTTCAGCCCGATGACCTCGGGTTTGGCCAGCAGCCAGCCCTGCCCCTGGGAGGCAAACCCCGCCGCCTCCAGCGAGAGGGCAGCGTGCAGGGAGGTGGCGTCGTGCAATTCAAAAAAGTCCACATCCCTGGGCAGGATCCCGGCGCTGCGGCAGGCCCGTTCCACGGAGAGACGGGCCGCATCCCACACCAGGGGCGCCGGGCGGTCGTGGATCGAGAGCGTGTCCGTGACCAGGCTGGAACCGGTCACCCGCACCTGCGGACGATTCCCCTGGTCTGACGCCAGGCCTTCCCGCGCCAGCAGTACGGCCGCCGCGCCGTCGGCATAGGGGGCGACGTCAAACAGGTTCAGCACCTCAGCCTCCCGGGCGGCCCGTTTCTGGTAGGCGCCTTCCCGCATGGCGCGCTGGTACATGGCAAAGGGATTAGTCACGCCGTTGGCATGAGCGGTCTCCGGAAAACCGCCAAAGGCCATCCGGTCCGGCACATATTCCGCCAGATAGCGGTGAAACAGCAGCCCCGCCAGGCTGAGGGGCGTCAGGCCCTGGGCGGCTTCAAAATCGGCGTCCAGCATATGGGCGAGATAAGTCTCTGATTCAGGCCCGATCACATCGGAGAATTTTTCCACCCCCAGGGCCAGGGCCGACTCCACCGCGCCAGAGCGCACGGCCAGGGCTGCCAGGCGCAGGGCCGCCCCGCCCGAGGCATCGGCGGCTTCCACGGTCACGCCCTCCACGCCCCGCAGGCCGGCATCCTCTGCCAGGAGCGACCCCAAATTGGCCTGCCTGGAGGCCGAGACCGCCAGCAGGTTGCCGATATAGATCACCTGGGGCCGTAAGCCGCCGGCATCCTTCAACGCAGCCAATATCGCCTCGGCGGCCAGCTCACGCAGGGTCATGCCCCAGTGTTCGCCGACGGGCGTCTGCCCCACACCGGCTACCACCACTTCCGTGTGCGTCAGGTCCATGCTCACCTCATCGCAATCTTGCCGCGGAAGCGGACGTAGGTAGCGTAATCAATCTCCGTACGCCGACTGACATAATGCTGGGTGCTCCTGGCCGCATCACGCCGCGCAGGCAGGGCCTCCTGGGCGGTGAACACAAAGGAATCCGAGCCCGCACCAGAGCCGTAAGAGGTCACCAGGATCCGGTCGCCGGGTTCGGCCTGGTCCAGCACGGCCGTCAGGCCCACCAGGGAAGCGCCGGCATAGGTATTGCCGATCACCGGTGAAAGCAGCCCGGCTTCGATTTGTTCGGGTTTGAAGCCCAACTGTTTGGCCACCCGCCGGGGGAACTTCTCGTTGGGCTGGTGGAAGATGGCATATTGGAAGTCCTCCGCCGACAGACCCATCGCGTCCATCAGGGCCCGGGTGGCGGATGCGATATGATGGAAGTAAGCCGGATCACCGGTGAAGCGCTGGCCATGCTCCGGGTATTTTTGATGCGCCCGGCGCCAGAAGTCGGGGGTGTCCGTCACAAAGGAATACTGGGCGTCAATCGTCGCCAGGGCTTCCTCCGCCGGGCCGATGATAAAGGCCGCGCCGCCGGAGGCGGCCGTGTATTCCAGGGCATCCCCCGGCTTGCCCTGGGCGGTGTCCATCCCGATCGCCAGGGCATAGTCACCCATCCCGGAGCCAACCAATCCCATGGCCGCCACCAGGGCTTCGGTGCCGGCCTTGCAGGCAAACTCCCAGTCCCCCGCCTGGATGTGTTCCGCCGCACCGATAGCCTCCGCCACGATCGTCCCGGAGGGCTTGACGGCATAGGGATGCGACTCCGAGCCCACCCACACCGCCCGCAGGCCTTGGGGGTCGATCCCCGCCCTGGCTAGGGCGTTGCGAGCCGCTTCGATTGACATGGTGATCACATCCTCGTCCAGGCCGGCAACCGCCTTTTCTTTGACGGGTCCCGGCGCGGGTGCGCCGCTCCAGATGCGCGAGATCTCCGTCCCGGGCAGCCGGTAGCGCGGGACGTAAGCGCCGTAACCGACGATGCCCACGGGACGGGAGGGTTTGTTGAGAATGCCTTGCTGCGCCTGTTCAGTCATGTTTTGTTTGACTCCATTCTTCCAAAATCGCCCGGGCGTGATCCACCCGGATGGTTTTATCCTTAACCAGCCGCTCTGCCAGCTTTGTGATTTGGGCCCCTTCTGCCCCAGCAGCAACGGCCACCTGCCGGGCGTGCAGGCTCATATGCCCGCGCTGGATGCCCTCTGTGGCCAGGGCGCGCAGGGCGGCCAGGTTCTGCGCCAGCCCCACGGAAACAATCACCTCCGCCAGCTGCCGGGCGTTCTCCACGCCGATCAGCTTCAGGCAGGCCTTCGCCCCGGGATGCACCCGGGTGGCCCCGCCCACCGTGCCGACCGCCATGGGCATCTCCAGCGTGCCGACCAGATCCCCGCTGGCGTCTTTTTCCCAATGGGAAAGGCTGGTATAGCGGCCGCCGCGTGCCGCGTAGGCATGCGCGCCGGCTTCGATCGCCCGCCAGTCATTGCCCGTGGCGATCACGACCGGGTCGATCCCGTTCATAATGCCCTTGTTGTGGGTGGCCGCCCGGTAGGGGTCGGAGGCGGCAAAGGCCCAGGCTTCCAAGATCCCGTCGCGCACCTGCTCGCCGCTGAAGTCATCAAAGGCCAGGTCCGCCGTGCGGATCGTCACCCGGGCGCGAGCCAGGCGGCGGTCGGCCAGGTTGGTGAGGATCCGCAGCAGGACCCGACCGCCGGTGACGGCCTCCACCCGCGGCGCCAGCCGCTCCACGGCGGTGTTGACGGCGTTGGCGCCCATGGCATCCCGCACGTCGTAAATCAAGTGCGCCACCAGGAAGGGGCCAATGGGCGACTCCGGGATGACGCGCACCTGCAGATCTTTGGGGCCGCCGCCCAATCTGATCAGGACCGGGTCGACTTCTGCGGCTTCTTCCAGCAGGGCATCTTTTTCGGCGAGCAATTTGAAGCGCGCCGCGTGAAGGTCGTCAAGATCCAGGATCTGGATCTGCCCGATCATCTCCGGCGCGGAGGTTGCTGCAAAGAAGCCGCCCGTGCCGAGGGCCAGCTTGGCCATGAAGGATGCGCCGGCCACAATCGAGGGCTCTTCCACCGCCATAGGGATGGAGACCTTTCGGCCGTTGATTTTGAAATTTCGCGCCACCCCCAAGGGCAGGCTGAAGGCCCCGATCACATTCTCGATCATATGGTCGGCATCTTCCCGAGAAAGGTTCGCTTCTCCACTTAGAGCAGCGGCGTCTGATTCAGAGAGGTCAACTTCTGAGCGCAGACGCGCCAGGCGCTCTTCAGGGGAGAGATTATAGAATTTTCGTGCATTTGAACTTGAAGGCATACGGATCAAGCTCCTTGTGGCTTTATTTTTTTCATCTGCCTTCCAGGGGCGTCCACAGCGGTTTGGCCTTTGGCGCTTATCTAAGGAAGGATGGGTTAATGTATACCGGAAAGCCCCTCCCAAAAGCTATCAAATTGACTCCAGAACAATTTTAAAACCCATCATTCGCGGAGAAACTAAGCAGCCGGTGTGCAGTTTCTGCTACTGAACTCATATTTTGATCGTGTCTACTGATGGATCTTGCTGGGGCCCTCACCAGCAAAATCAAAGCATAGAATGTTCAAAAAAAAATCAAGTGGGAACCCTGGAGAGCTCATTTATGCTCCCTTGGCAATCCAGCTGAGTTTATCAAATGTGTGTCCTGAAAATGAGTTAACTTGGGGACTTAAGCCGAAACAGTTTGGTTGAAACCAAAAAGTTCTTGAGAGAATGATGATAAGGCACAATCTCACTTCCGGAGTGAGGGCCCAGCCTGGAGCCCAGGGGAACACCTACAGGTGCAGAGCACGAAGGGCGTGAGGGTTAGCCCGACGGATTGAACATTCATATGGAAATGGATGGCGCCTAATATTATGCGACAATGGGTAGACGTTGATTTGATTGGATCGTGCCCGTTTCAAACTTAATTCACTCGACCTAAAGGTCTCACTCCGGATGCGATGGTAAATTTGATTAACCACTCAAGCATAGCGTCAAGAAATTCTCTTCTTGATAAGTCTATTTAGCTACGGCCTGGCAAGATCAATTTAGTGTCCTGAAAAATCGTTTATTTCTCCTAAACTTAATCAAAAATGGGGAAAGTGAGAAACTCAGGTACTAATGGATTTTCTGGGGTCCTCACCAGCAAGATCCAAGCAAAGAATGGTCAAATAAATCCAGGGGGAATCCTGGAGCGCTCATTGGTGCTCCCTTTGCAATCCAACGGAAATCCAAGCCAATCACAAAGTTAGGGGTATTGAAAAAAATGGCTCCCTGCAAGGAGGACTTTGCGGGGAAATAGGTAAAAAAAGCGTAATTATGCATTCAATAGAGAAATTTGGTAACTGCTCAGCCTGATAAATGACTTGGTAAAGAGTAACAATAAATATCCTGTTGTGATATTTTGGATGCTCTCAAAGGCCATTCTCTGAGCCTGAGGTTCAGGATAGATGAACCTGCGCACAAATCAAAATTAACAGAATAGTGAAGATGAC
>CAZLEK010000164.1:0-5055 GCA_964558525.1 uncultured Candidatus Brevefilum sp. | reverse complement strand
CGGGCAGATCTTTCTTCACCTTCACAATCAACCCATTCCAGTGTGTGATTGCGGTAAAATGCAAATGATAAACAGAGCATGATCTAAGGAATAAGAAAATATGGAATTTATCCGGGAAATGCAAAAAGTGATCCACCTGATCGAGGCAGAAGAAAGCGCTGCCATCGAAAAAGCCGCCCAGGCCTGCGCTCAATCGATTGCAGCGGGACGGGCGGTCTTGATGTTTGGGGCCGGCCACAGCGCCCTGCCGCCGCAGGAAGCCTTCCCCCGGATTGGTTCAATCGTGGGCTTCATTCAGATCACTGAGCCCGAATTGGGGTTCAACGGCTTCGTGACCGGCAAGGGCGGCCAGCGGCAGATGAGCTTCCTCGAGCAAACCGAAGGCTTTGCCAGCGTGATCCTGGCCAACTACCAGCTCACCCCGGAGGACACGTTGATCGTCTTCTCAAACTCGGGGATCAACGCCCTCCCGGTGGAGATCTGCGACCTGGCCAACCAGCAATCCCTGACCACGATCAGCGTGGGGTCCCGAGCCCATTCCCTGGCCAACGAGCCCAAGAACCCCCTGGGAAAACGGCTGTTTGAGATCGCCGATATTCACATCGATAACCACGTCCCAGTGGGGGATACCCTGGTGACCCTGGCAGGAGATATCCACACCGGCGGCGGCTCAACCATCGCAGGGATGGTGATCATGAACGCCATCGTGGTCGAAACGGTCAGACGGCTCAACCAGCAAGGGACGCCTTTTCATATTTACCCCAGCCACAACGTGAGTGGGGAACAGATGGCAGCGGTCCATCAAAAAGAACAGGCGCTGTTTGCAGCGCATAAAGAACTGATCAGTAAGTTATAGGAGACAAACATGAAATTCTGGCTGGCAACTGCCAATGTCGAACGCACCGAAGAATGCCTGGCCTACGGCATTTTTGAAGGCGTCATCACCAATCCCCACGTGGTCGCTCAAGAGGGGCGCGACCCCGTGTCGATCTTTAAAGACCTGTGCCAGATCGCGCCCGCCGCTTACTACCAGCTGCACGCCGGCGAGGTGGATGCCATGCTGCGGGAAGCCGACCAGATGCTGGCCATCGACCCTGGAAAAATGCGCATCAAGGTCCCGGCCACCCGGGAGGGCCTGTCGGTCATCCGGAACCTCAGGGACCGCGGCCTGCCGGTGATGGCCACTGCGGTGCCCACCAGCCCCTGGATGATCCTGGCCGTGGCTGCCGGCGCGGTCGCCATCGCGCCTTACAGCGGCATGCTCCAGCGGCGCAATATCTTTTCAAAGATGGAGGGCGTTTTTGCCATGCAGGCGATCATTGATCGGCAGGGCTACGATGTGGAGATCTGCACGGGGATTTATGACGCCACGGAAATTGCTCAGTATGCGGCGCACGGGATCAAATCCGGGTTCATCTGGGAGAAAGATGTCGAATCCACCCTGACCCAGGACCTGGTCGATGAGGCGGCCGCCAATTTCGAGGGTGATTGGGCGAAGATCGACCAGTATTAAATTTTACAGAAATGCACCCTTAGGAAAAATTGCTTGCCAATCGGTGAAGGGTGATTGGTGATTGGTTAATGGTGATTTGTGAATGGTGAATGGTTTGAAATCCCACGCGGTCATTCTGGCGCCTGTACCAGGGCAATAAGGATTTTTAAAGCTGATCAGTCTCTACTGAGGTGTCAGATAATAAAATTCACACGATACCCTTCGGTCACGATGAGGACACAGGAAGGTTAAAATTACGGTTTCTGCTAAAAATTATTCTCCTCTTCACTAAACTGAATGATTTGTTTCGGGGGCCAGTTCCCCTTTCCGAGAATTCAGACTCAGTCAATGACATTTGAACGCATTGGTTAGTTCAGGTCAGAAGATTTATTGTTCACCTTTGCCAAGCCATTTATCGGGTTGAGCAGCTGCGATTTTTCATCGATCCCGACTTTCTCATTTTGGCGCCCCAAAAAACCTCTTTTTCCTGTTGAAACTTTGTTTAGGCAAAATGAGCAAGGCAGGCATACCACAACGTGGACCTTGCGAGGAACGTGATGCGCTCGATTTAATCGATCCAGCCGACGTCCTCGTTAGGCCAGCAGGAGAAAAAAACAAGGAGACCCGTGTGGCGATGGGACGAGCCGCGATATTGGTGGGTGGGGGATTAAGATCTCTCATTTAGCAGCAGTTGGAAAGGTGGTTTATTCTACCCCCTCACCTCAATCCTGATGCTGGACAACCTACAGTTAAGATCCATTTATTCTGAATTCGTGTCCTGAAAATCGTTTATTAACCCGTAAAGTTGGCGAAAAAATGGAATAATGAGAAACTCAGGTAGATAAAGGTAAATTGATTTTGACAGACTCGGCGGGTTAAGGGTTGAGAAATTACCGCTCCCCTTCCCCAAGGATTTCCAGGAAGGCCTCCACCACCGCCGGATCGAACTCCTTGCCAGCCTGCTTCTGTAAATACGCAAGCACTTCCTGGCGCGGCCAGGCATCCCGGTAGGGACGGTCAGAATTCAGCGCATCCCACACATCCACCACTGCAAAGATCCGCGCCTCAATCGGGATGTCCTCACCTGACAGCCCTTCCGGATACCCGGACCCGTCCCAGCGTTCGTGGTGATAATGCGGGATGCGCAGGGAATGTTCGAGATAATCGATACCCTTCAACATATTATAAGCATTCACCGGATGCTGGCGCATGACCGCCCATTCCGCTTCAGTGAGCGGACCGGGTTTTCTGAGAATGTTATCGGGAATGGCCATCTTGCCAATATCATGCAGCAGGACGCCGCGGCGAATATCGTTGAGCTGATGGCCCTCAAAGCCAAAGCGCTTGGCCACTGCCAGGGACAGCGCCACCACACGCTGGCTGTGGCCCTCCGTCTCCTGATCTCGCAGTTCAAGCGCTTTCGCCCAGCCCTGGATGGTGGCGTCATAAGCCTGTTTCAAGTTTTCATTGGCGCGTTCCAGCGCCATAAATAATGAGATGTCATCCACAGCAATGGCCGCCTGCCGGGCCAGGGTTTCCGCAAAACCTTTCCAATTCTCATCGGGGTTAAGCCGGCTGCGGTGAAACAATTCCAATACGCCAATCAGTTTGCCCTTGGCCACCATGGGCAGGCCGTAAAAAGAAACGATTTCCTCCTTCCGCATGCTCACCGGGTAGGCGCTGCCGCGGTGCTGCGTGTTTACCTGGGACACAAAAACCGGTTCCGTTTCCCTGGCCACCCTTCCAGCATATCCCTGCCCGAGGGGGATCCTGCGGTCGGGTGCGGGTTGGGACCTGAATCCGATGCCGTGTTCGAATTTTAGTTCGCCCTGTGACTGGTCATACAGCAGGATGGCCGCGGCATCCACCCCCAAGCCGGCTTTAATCTGGCGCAGCAGCACCGGCAGGGCATCATCCAGCGCCAGGCTGTTGGTGATCACCGAATCGATATTGCGCAAGATGCTGAGCTTCTCCAGCTGGTCTTGGGTGCGTTCGTATAGCTGGGCGTTATGAATGGCAATTGCTGCCCGGTTGGCAAATTCCATGGCGATCTCAATGTCTTCCTCAGTAAAGGCCTTATCCTCAAACCGGTCGATCGCAAACATCCCGATCACGCCGTCCTGGCTGATCAAGGGGACCCCCAGCCAGGCCTTAATCCGGGCGGACAAATCAACATCCAGCGGCTGGGTGAACTTTGGATAGTCCTTAGAAATTTGCGTTGAGGTCACCGGACGCGATTCCTCAATGACATCATAATTGGGAAAGTCAGGTTCATTGGGAAAACGCAATCCAATCACTTCAGCATGGTTCTCAAAACCGTGTCCGGCAATGATCTCCAGGGTGTCGTGATCGATCAACATCACCGACATCGAATCGTACTGCATGACCCGGCCCAACTCACTTGTGACCCGCCCGAGCACCTCCTCCATGTCCAATGAGGCGCTGATCAGCTTATCCACCTGGCGGAGCGCCCGGATGCGTTCATAATAACGCTCCCGTTCCTGTTCCACCTGTTTGCGCTGCGTGACATCATTGGCCATGCTGATCACAGTTTTGCGTCCGTCCGGCAGCCTGCCCAGGGGGGTGGAGCGGAAATCCCAAATGCGCTCTTCGCCGGCGTTCGTCTGGATCGTGAACTCACCCTCGTCCAGCGAGTCCTCCAGCGCAAACAATTTGTCGATCACCGATTTGACGGCTTCTTCTTCATCCCCATAAGCTTTTGCCAGCCAGGCGGACAAAGTTGGGATGTCTTTGCGGCTGTAACCGCTGATCTTCACCCAGGCATCATTCAAAGTGATGATCTCACCATCCTCGGCGTGGATCATAATCGGTGCGGGCATGGTCATAACGGCCTGCCGGAAGCGTGTCTCACTCTCTTCGAGATGCTGGCGGACCATGGTGCGCTCGTACCAGAGGCTCAAGCTGTCGGCCACGCTCTCCAGTAAATCCTTTTCTTCTGGCAGGCAAAACTTTAAGTCCCTAGAATATGAAACCTTGATCCAGCCAATCTGATCGGCCCCCAAATGAATGGGGACGCTCAGGTGATTGACGCCCGGAAGCCCATCCGGGTTCGTTGATCGCTCCACACCGGCCAGCTGAATCTCTGCGAAGGCATGCTGCGAATACCGCATGGCTGAGACGAGCTCCAGCACTGTGACCTCACAGACTTCAGCCAGGGAGGGCTTTTTTTGCAGCAGGCTGCTGATATCCGTCAGGCAGCGTAATTCCTTGACCCGTTCTTCAAAGGCTCGCTGTACCCGGATCCGGTCGGTAATATCCATGAAAGTGGTGATCACCTGGAAGGCTTGAGATTCCCCTTCGTGGAATTCCGGCACGGCGCTCACGCTGAGCCATTTACGCGAGTCTGTTCTTGGGTTGTGCAGCCCTAAAACAAAATCGTCAACCCGTTGACCGGATGCCAGGGCCAGCATCGCTGGATGGTCCTTCCCAGGCAGCGGCTCGCCGTTTTGCTTTACGGTTTGCCAGTCATAGTTCAGGGAACCGATCCCAATCAGTTTTCCATGGGACAGCCCCAGGATGCGTTCAGCGGCCGGATTGGCGGA
>CAZLEK010000163.1:0-5060 GCA_964558525.1 uncultured Candidatus Brevefilum sp. | reverse complement strand
AAGGCCGTAATTTCACTGACGATCTCTTCAGCGGTTCTGCCCGCATCCCGCAAGTCGGCAGCCTTCAGCGCCAACAGCCCGATCCCGGTAGAGAGGTTGTGCGAATCCACCAGATGTAAATCGGGCTTCTTAAGCAGGTCGGCAGCCATCTGGGCATTGGCCATGGTGGCTGAAAGCTCTGATGAAAGGCCAACATACACAATCGTTTCCTCTTGATCAAAGAAATCAACGAATTCACGAACGGAGGGGGCGGATGTTTTGGGGAGTGCACCTGTTTGGTTCACACTTGAAAACAATTCACCCAATGTTAGATCATTATCATGGTGGTCCTTCGCGTTCACCAGGACATGCAGCGGGATCACGCGTAACCCATGCGCGTCAATCAATTGCTGGCTGAGATCAGCACAGCTATCGGTTAAAATGTTAAGCATAATGACCTCGTCAAATAAAGTGTCAGATAATAGCCTAATGATTGCAGATGCCCAGCGGATTCAAATTTGGATCCATCCTTAAAATTTATGATATTGAATAATGTCAGCCCCAGCAATCTGGAATCAAAAAAGGCTCCCGGATGAAGGGGAGCCTTGATTTCTAGTGACTTATCTTTTAAACAAATCGTTCGCGTATCTCTGCGCTGACGTAATCTAATATCGCTACCGTGATAGCGATGAACCACACGGCAATACCTGCAGCGCTGTAATCCAAATTGCGGATCCACTGGGTCAGCAGATAGCCGATACCGCCGCCGCCAACCAAACCAATCACCGTCGACATGCGGATGTTGATGTCCCAGCGGTAGATCGTAAAGGAAACAAAGGGTGGAATGATCTGTGGTACGACGCCGTACATCACGATCTGGAACCAGTTAGCGCCGGTCGCCTGAACGGCTTCAATGGGGCCTGGGTCGATCGATTCGATGGCTTCAGAATACAATTTACCCAGGGCAGCGATGGAGTGAATCGTCAAGGCCAGGATGCCAGCCCAGGGACCCAAACCAACAATGATCACCGCGATGATCGCCCAGATCAGCGGCTCAATCGAGCGGATGATATTCAGTATGCCTCTCACAAGGTAATAGAGCCCCAAGGTCACCGCATTGGCGCTCATCAGGTTCCGAGCGGCCAGGAAGCTGAAAGGTAAGGCCAGCACAATGCCAAAAAAGGTGGCCATCATGCCGATGAAGATCGTCTCGATCATTTTCTCGATGGCAAGTTTAAGCTCTTCAGAGAATTCCCAATCACCGACCGATTTAACCTGGCGGCCCTGGACTTCCCACTCGGAGACTCCCTCTCGATAAGAAGGGGGGATGATCCGGTAGGGCCAGGTGACCGTGATGGTAAATTCACCATTTTCATCTGGCGTCACCACAACCGGTGAGCCGCCCTCACGTTGCCTAAATTGCGATCCGGCAGGATCTCGCCACCAGATTGCCACTTCACGCTCTGGCAGGAAATTGTGTCCTTTGATGGTTAGTTCCGTCCCTAGGACGATTTCAACGCCACCGCCTTCTGCTTCCTCTTGCACAGTTGGTTCACCACAGGTGGGCGTTACCTGGAGATAGGGTTCATCTTCCAGGGGCTCACGAGGAGGGGGAGGTGGATCGGTGCAGGGGGATTCAAGGATCATCGTCCCCATCCACTCATCTTCGGGGTAAGTGACGGCGCGCTCCCAGGGCCACAGCACCCTTGAAAGCGCGGGGAAAGCGTCATCAAATTGGGTGACAAATTCAATCACATCAATTTCGCCTATTTGCCAGCCAATGAAGAAGAAGGTTAAGATCAAGAGAATAAAAATCATAAAGGGCTGACGTGCTGCAGGCTTTCCAGCAGTCTTTGCAATTTGATGCGCATCCACAATATTCCAGATATACAGCAGCACGATCAGGATACTGATCAGGATGGTGATCGGTTCCAAACGCCAGGCTTTGGTGACGATATCCACCACGCCAGTATCGCGCGGCGCAGCCAGTTGAAAGCGCCAGACCATCAGGCCGATGATGGACGCAAAACTGAAGAAAAGCAGGATGCCGCGGCGGAGCTTACGGCCCAAAGCCTGTCCCAGGCCAGGTACGATCGCTGAAAAGACAGCCGCCAACCAGGGTGGGACAAGACTGGGTTTACTGGGTTTCTCCCGGTAGATTCCGTCTTTTTTTGCTTTCATGCTACCATTGTCCCTTCCAGGCCGCCGCCGATGCGTTCGGCTTCTTCGCCATAAATCGACTTGAATTCACTGTCTGTCATGTTGCGAATTTCCTCACGAGTCCCTTGATAAACCAGTTTGCCGTCACGCAGACCGATCACTGATGAGGCATAACGCTGCACCAGGTCAAGGTAGTGCAGACTGCAGATGATGGTCAGTTCGTCTTCTTTATTCAATTTTTCAAGGTGCTGCAGGATTGAATGGGCCAAAACGGGATCCAGGCTGGCTACCGGCTCATCTGCCAGCATGAGCTCCGGATCTTGCATCAGGGCGCGTGAGATACCCACCCGCTGCTGCTGTCCGCCGGAAAGCTCGCGGGCCAGCTTATGCGCCTGATCTTCGATATCCATGCGCTCCAAAACCTGCCAGGCCTTTTGACGATCTTGTTTCGAAAATTGGTGCAGCATGGTCGGCCAGGTTTTGGCATAGCCCAAACGTCCAGAGAGTATATTGGTCATCACGGTGGAGCGTTCCACCAGGTTGAAATGTTGAAACACCATGCCGATCTTGCGGCGCGCTTTGCGTAATTCTTCACCTTCAAGTTTTGCCAGGTCCACGCCATTCCAGAGTATTTCCCCTTCTGTTGGATCAATCAACCGGTTGATGCAGCGTAACAGCGTCGACTTGCCAGAACCTGAAAGCCCAATCACGACCAGGAATTCGCCATCCGGTACAGTGAAGCTGACGTTGTCTACGGCCAGAGTGCCGTCTTCGTAAATTTTGGTAAGATTTCGGATTTCTAGCATATGGCTGTCTTTCTGTTGAAATAAAAACCCCTTTATGATGCTCAAAAAGGGGGCTGGCAAGCCAGCCCCCAGATTTTCAATCGAGGTTAGAAAAGTTTACTCATTCAGCAGGGATTCGGCATCCACACCAGAAGCGTCGAGAACCTGGCGGAAGGGATCATAGAAGGAATCCTCCGCAGCAACAAGTTTGGTCCATTCATAGGCAGTATCAATCGCTGCCTGTCCCTCTTCGGTTTCATGGATGACCAATAATGCAGCGACAATCTGATCACGCAGTTCAGCGGGCATGGAGGGATGGAACTGCACACCATCGTTGGGGATGTCCACTGAAACCTCAAGCACAGTCAGGACGTCCATGATGTCTGGATACTCTTCTTCCATGCCGGAACGGGCATCCACAAAGGATGAACCTGCGTCGCAGTCGCCGTTGTACACGCCCAACACGGCGCCTTCATGGCCGCCGGCATCCACCACCTCAGCCAGATCGGTGTCGGGGTTCAGGCCGTAGGACTGGATGGTGATGCGGGGGATGATCCAGCCGGAGGTGCTTATGGGGTCTGGGCGGCAGAAGGTCTTGCCTTCCAGGTCTTCGATGCTGGCGATGCCGCTGTCGGCGCGCACAAAGATCTGGCCGTTGTAGGAGGTGCTGCCATAGCGTTCGGCAACCAGGGCCACATCGGCCGCGTCACGGGCGGAGGCGACGATATAAGCAAAGGTCGCCAGGGAGGCCATATGCGCTTTGGGAGGATCGGCGGACATTGCTTCGATCACGCCAGCGTATTCAGTGGCCACGAAAGGTTCGATGACCAGGCCGGTCTCTTCATAGAGAATGTCAACCACACCCTCAAATCCAGCTAAAACAGTTTCTGTCTCGCCAGAGGGGACCAGCGCCCAAATAATTGGGTTTTCTTCAGTGCCCAGTTCGGCTTCGCCGCAGCCCGTCAGACCAAAGCTGGCGATCACAACCAGGGCGATCAAAAGATAGGTAATGCGTTTCATGTCTACTCCTTCATGTAGAGGTAAGGAATGAATGTGGTAAATCCGCTTATAAGTATAGTCGAAAATGCAGGATTCATCAAAATCAGATTTGTAAAGATTAGATCAAACTTCGGTTAATTGTTCCCTATTTCTAATGGAACAGAATTTTCTGCTTCCGCCCTGTAATTATCGATGTGGTTATTATCGATGCCGGTGATGTCTGCTGCGCCAATCCATCATATCCAAGTTATCTTTTTTTCGGGGAGTGGTGGCAAACTGCCAGATCATACCGATTCCCATAAAGATCCAGACGACAAGCAGCAAGATAGAAAGGCCCCATAAATTCATCAGGCTGCAAATCGGGATGCTCAATGCTGTCAAAGAAAGAAAAATCATCGCCCTGAATATTTTTAACCGGTCCCAAACGATGGGTTTGGCGTGGAAAGCCCAAACCGCAATTCCAGCCGCGGAGAAGAGCAAGCCTAAGCTCAAGCTGAGTGCAACGAATTGCGCGCCTGTGATACCCGTCAGATTGACCACTACAATCCCACAGGCGGCGTTCAAATATGGAAAAGGTATCCGCTTCATCTGATGCATGCGCACCATCACGATGCGATCATAGGCTGCATCATCAGCACGGATAGGCACTTCGACCCTTCTAATGTTCCCGGGTTCAAGCGTGAAGGTCGTGATGTACTCATTCATCAAAGTCACGTAACCTGCAGAAACGTAGGTACGAACCTCCATATCCACCACCCGATCTGATGGATTGTCGAATGTGCCTGACACATAAGCTGTTTCGTCGGCTGTGATCACGGCAGGGCAGGAGAGCGTCTGCAATGGCTCATCCGAACGCAAAGCAGAGTTGAAAAAGGAGGCCTCGATTTCACCCCACATTGTAAGCACACCAAGGTAAACGAGGAGCATCACACCAAAGATAAGCAGCACAATTCCAATCACGCGGAAGGTCTTCTTTGTCATGCCTGTAAGTATAACTTTAATTGACTTTTTGACAATGGTTCTGGAGTAGTGTTCAGGGCAATCGCAAGATCCCCACGAAAAGTTATGCTTGAAATTCTTTTTAGCCGAAGGGTTTTCGATGGTATCTCTTCCCAACTTTCCGGTCTCGCCGACGTC
>CAZLEK010000162.1:4951-5143 GCA_964558525.1 uncultured Candidatus Brevefilum sp. | reverse complement strand
GAAAAATTGCAACCATAATTTTCCAATTTATTCCATAAGGTAATCGCTCCCCGCAACGTCCTCGTTGCGGGAGATCCACAAGAAGCGTTGATTGCAAGGGCATTGAGCGAGTGTGTCGATGTTTTTATGGTGGGGATCATTTGTAGACGCAATAGTCCCTGCCAATGAAAAAGATGCCATCGCTCATCGATC
>CAZLEK010000162.1:0-4851 GCA_964558525.1 uncultured Candidatus Brevefilum sp. | reverse complement strand
GCTTGCCAGGATCAGACGGCAGCCGACGAGGACGTCGGCTGGAGCGAGAGGTAATGGATCCCCGCAGCGTCCTTGTTGCGGGAGATTGACAAGATGGGTTGAGTGCAAGGACATTCGGCGAGTGTGTTGATGTTTTTATGGTGGGGAGCATTTGTAGACGCAATAGTCCCTGCCAATGAAAAAGATGCCATCGCTCATCGATCAAGGCGCTTGCCAGGATCAGACGGCAGCCGACGAGGACGTCGGCTGGAGCGAGAGGTAATCGCTCCCCGCAGCGTCCGCGCAGTTTCGTAAGGTGCGCACCCTACTTATCATGCACTACGGCTCCGCCGTAGATTGGTCCTGTACGATCGGTCACCTGCCAAAGGTTTGGTGGTGTTGGCGCCTGACCGGTCCAACAAATAATTGAGGGGTGGCGCGCACACACCCCACAAACAGAGCATGGGGTGCAGGCAACCGGTGCGCACCCTACTTGTCTCTACCAAAAGCGCCGCATAAAATCCTTGAAACGGCAGCACAGAGAACCCTTTACCATTCACCACTCATAAAATCCCCGAAGCGACAGCGTAGGGGACCATTCACTGTGCCCTCCCCATGCCTAATTCCTAATACCTGATTCCTTATACCTAATTCCTAATACCTAATTCCTAATACCTGATTCCTAATCCCTGATTCCTAGCCGCCTACTGCCCTCATCAGGTATCCTTGAAATAAGCAGCTATTTACTGGAGGCCATTTTATGAAACGCATTGGGATCCTGACGGGCGGGGGCGATGCGCCCGGGCTGAACGCCGCCATCCGGGCGGTGGTGAAAACCTCCCTGGGGATTTATGCTAACCAGGTCTTCGGCATCCGCAACGGCTACCAGGGCCTGCTGGAGGACGATGGCGTCTACGAGCTGGATTACGATAGTGTGCGCGGCATCCTGCCGCAGGGCGGGACGATCCTGGGCGCGGCCAACCGCGGCAACCCCTTTGCCATCGATGTGGATCAGGACGGTGAAACCGTCACCAGGGACATGTCGGATGACGTTGTGCACAAGATCCAGGACCTGGGCCTGGACGCGCTGATCGCGGTGGGCGGCGACGGGACCCTCAGCATCGCCAGGGGCCTGATCGAAAAAGGCGCGCCGATCATCGGCGTCCCCAAGACGATTGACAATGACGTCTACGGCACGGAGGCGACCATCGGCTACGACACCGCCGTGGAAATGGCCACCTCCGCCCTGGACCGCCTGCACACCACGGCCGAGGCCCACCACCGCGTCATGGTGCTGGAGCTGATGGGCCGCCATGCCGGTTTCATCGCCCTCATGGCGGGCGTCTCGGGCGGCGCGGATGTGATCCTGATCCCGGAGATCCCCTTTAAATACGATGTGCTCTGCCAGAAGATCGCAGCCCGGGTCAAGCGCGGCACGCGCTTCAGCCTGCTGGCCGTTTCGGAGGGGTCCCACCCGCAGGGCGGCGAGCCGATCTACCAGGAGACGGAGAAGGAAGACGGCGCGCCCAAGCTGGGTGGGGTGGGCGATGCGGTCGCCGAGCACGTCCAGGAGAGCTGCGGGGTTGAATCCCGGGTGACGGTCCTGGGGCATTTGCAGCGCGGCGGCTCGCCCTCGGCGGCGGACCGCTGGCTGGCCTCCCGGTTTGGCGCGGTGGCCGCCGGCCTGGCCGAGGAAGGGCGGGTCGGGCGAATGGTCTCCCTGCAGGGCGGGCGCGTCCGGCATGTGGACCTGCTTGAAGCGATGGGGCGCCAAAAACGGGTCGATCCGCAGGGCGCCGGCGTGATGACGGCGCGCGGCCTGGGGATCTGCCTGGGCGACCGCTATGATTACCACCGCGAGATCCAGGAATGAGAGACTGCAGGGTGATCGAATAGTTGTGTTTTTTTTCAATCCCCGCAACGTCCTCGTTGCGGGCCAGGGCAAACCTGCCAGCCAAGGGGCTCTACGAAAAGCGAGGCTTGAAATCCTCGAAGCGATAGCACCGAGAACCCTTTATGAAATCCCCGAAGCGACAGCGTAGGGGACCATTCACCATTCACCACTCACCATTCACCATTCACAATTCACTATGCCCTCCTCATACCTGATTCCTAATACCTGATTTATGAGCGGCTTATTCCCTTTTCAATGGGAATATGCTATACTAATTCCGCTGTCAAAAAGACCTGACAGACACTATTTCACACGCCTCCGGATTTGCCCTGCGTGCCCATAGAATGGGTTAGGGGCAAGCCAGAAGGAGGCGGAGGCCTAAAACGCAAAGGAGTTTAGAATATCATGTCACCTACGGTTACAATGAAAGCCCTGCTGGAGAGCGGCGTCCACTTTGGGCACCGCACCAACAAATGGAACCCCAAAATGCGCTCCTATATCTTCACCGAGCGCAACGGCATCCATATTATTGACCTGCAGCAAACGGTCAAACTGCTGGATGAGGCCTACGCCTTTGTCGTCGACAAGGTTGCCAAGGGCGGTACGGTCCTGTTCGTCGGCACCAAGCGCCAGGCGCAGGACACGATCCGTGATGAGGCGGAACGCTGCGGCATGCCTTACGTCAACGAGCGCTGGCTGGGGGGGACGATCACCAACTGGTTCACCATCCAGAAGCGGATCTTCGAGCTGGAACGCCTGGAGCGCATGCGCGACAGCGGCCAGATCGAACTGCTGACCAAGAAAGAGGGTTTGCTGATCGAACGCGATATCGAGCGGCTCGACAAGCGCCTGCACGGCATCCGCACGATGAAGCGCCTGCCGGACGTGCTGTTCGTGGTCGATGTGAACCGCGAAGAAACTGCCGTCCATGAGGCCAACCTCAAAGAGATCCCGGTGCTGGCCATGGTCGACACCAACTGCGACCCCAAGAATGTCGATTACCTGATCCCCTCCAATGATGACGCCATCCGCGCCATCAAGCTGATCGTCGGCAAGCTGGCCGACGCGGTCATGGAAGGCAAAGCCATCCGCGGTAAAGAGGCGGAGGAGGAAGAGCTGGCCGCCGAACCGATGCCGGAAGAGATCAGCCGCTTTATCGAGGATGAGGAAGAACTGGAAGATGAAGCCTTATTGGGGGAATCGACCCTCAAACACCTGGGCTCTTCCCAGCAATCCAAACCCAAGAAGCGCAAGCTTGAAGATGAAGACGAAGAAGAGCTGCTGGAAGAAGCGGAAACCGCCGAAGCCGCGCTTGAAACGGAATTGGAAGAAGCTCAGGAACTCGCGCCCGAACCCGAGGCGGAGCAAGCTGAAGAACCTGAAGCCGAACAAGAAGCTGAAGAAGCCGCGCAAGAAGAACCTGAAGAAGAACCTCAAGAAGAAGAAAAAGAAGACTGAGCTCACGCAGCAACAATCTGAGATAGGAAATTAAAGGATTATGGAAATTACAACTGAGATGATCAAAGAATTGCGAGAGGCCACTGGCTGCGGCATCCTTGACTGCCGGGCAGCCCTGCGAGACGCTGACGGTGATTTCGACAAGGCCTCCGATATCTTGCGTGAAAAGGGCCTGGCCAAGGCCGCCAAACGCGCCGGGAAAGAAGCCTCTGAAGGGGTGATCGAGGTCTATTCCCACGGTGAAGGCCGCCTGGCCGTGATGGTGGAAGTGAACTGCGAGACCGACTTTGTGGGCCGCTCCCCTGATTTTCTGGCGCTGGCGCATGAGATCGCCTTGCAGATCGCGGCCGCCAACCCGCTGTATTTGAAAGAGGAAGACATCCCCCAATCGGCCCTCGATCATGAAAAACAGATCGCCGCCGGGCGCGCCAAGGAAGAGGGCAAACCCGAAAAGGTGATCCCCAAGATCGTTGAGGGCTACCTCAAGAAATATAAGGAAGAGACCGTGCTGCTCAACCAGCCTTATGTCCGGGACAACAGCATCACCGTCCAGGACCTGATCAACGAACAGGTGATCAAGCTGGGCGAGAAGGTCATTGTCCGGCGGTTCGCCCGCTGGGAGCTGGGCGCTGAGTCCGGCGACGCCGAGGACTCTGAAGAAGAAGCAGCTTAAACATTCACAAGGCCAGCCGCAAGGTTGGCCTTTATCATAATGTCTGCCGAAAAGGATAACCGGAGGGCTTTGGATGCAAGGGAATGGTTTGATCTACGAGAGAATCCTGTTGAAGTTGAGTGGTGAGGCCCTGGCGGGGGAGGGCGGCTTTGGGATCGACCCGGTCAAGGCCACATCGATTGCTGAACGCGTCAAGGAAGTCCATGATATGCAGGTGGATGTGGCCATTGTGATCGGCGCCGGCAACCTCTGGCGGGGGCGGCGCGGCAAACATGCCGGGATGGACCGGGCCACGGCCGACTACATGGGCATGCTGGCCACGGTGATGAACGCCCTGGCCCTGATGGACGCCTTTGAACGCATTGACGTGGTCACCCGGGTGCAGAGCGCCATCGAGATGCGCTCCGTGGCCGAGCCCTACATCCGGCGGCGGGCCATCCGGCACCTGGAGAAGGGCCGTGTGGTGATCTTCGGCGGCGGCACCGGCAACCCCTATTTTTCCACGGACACTGCGGCAGCCCTGCGGGCGATGGAGATCGACGCTGATGTGCTCATCAAGGCCACCAAGGTCGATGGGGTTTATGACAAGGACCCCAACAAACACGATGACGCCCGGAAGTTCGACCACCTGACCTATATCGACACCCTCAACCGCCGCCTGGAGGTGATGGACAGCACGGCGGTTTCATTGTGCATGGAAAACAAGCTGCCCATTTTGGTGCTGAATTTATGGGATGAAGCGGCCCTGCCCAACGCCTTGAAGGGCGAGGACATCGGCACCCTGGTGCATGAAGAAAAGGCGGGATAGCCGTCCATCTGGCTGGCATTTATTTTTATTGGTCGATCC
>CAZLEK010000161.1:0-5164 GCA_964558525.1 uncultured Candidatus Brevefilum sp. | reverse complement strand
CCGCCGCCATACCGGACCAACGGTGGGCGCCTGTGGCTTTCGGTGAATGCTTTTCTGGTAGAATCCTTTGAGAGTAAACCTTCCGACCGATTGATTGTGAACACAAAGAAAGAACCGTCCTATGCGATTTGACCTTCACGCACCTTATGAACCCACCGGCGACCAGCCCAAAGCGATCTCTGAAATTGTCGCCGGCATAGAAAAAGGCTGCCAGCACCAGGTCCTGCTGGGGGCAACCGGCACTGGCAAAACCTTCACGGTTGCCAACGTGATCCAGCAGATCCAGCTGCCCACCCTGGTGATGGCGCATAACAAAACCCTGGCCGCCCAGCTCTACGCTGAGTTTAAAGAGTTCTTCCCGGATAACGCCGTGGAATTCTTTGTCTCCTATTATGATTATTACCAGCCAGAAGCCTACGTCCCCCGCAGGGATCTCTACATTGAAAAAGAAACCGACATCAATGAGGAGATCGATCGGCTGCGGCTGGCCGCCACGACGGCCCTGATGTCCCGTAAGGATGTGATCATCGTGGCCTCCGTCTCTGCCATTTATGGACTGGGCAGCCCGGAAGCCTACCGCGAGATTGTCATCCGTCTGGAGGTGGGCGAGATCCACCGGCGGAATGCGCTGCTGCGCCGCCTGGTGGAAAGCCAGTACTCGCGCAATGATTTTGAACTGAAACCAGGCGTCTTTCGGGTGCGGGGGGATACCCTCGAGATCCTGCCGGCTTATGATGACACCAAGGCCTACCGGATCAGCTTTTTTGGCGACGAGGTGGAGCGCATCATCACCGTTAACCCCCTGACCGGGGAAGTTTTTGAGAGCCTGGATGTGGTCGAGATCTACCCGGCCAAGCACTACATCACCGAGGAAGACCGGATGAACCAGGCTCTGGAGGCCATTGAGGTGGAGCTGGAGGAGCGCTTAGAGGAGCTGCGTTCCCAGGAGAAGCTGCTCGAAGCCCAGCGGCTGGAACAGCGCACCCGCTATGACCTGGAAATGCTGCGGGAGGTGGGTTACTGCTCGGGGATTGAGAACTATTCCCGCCATATCGACGGCCGGCCGCCGGGGTCCGCGCCCTGGACGCTGATCGATTTTCTACCCAAGGATTACCTGTTGGTGCTGGATGAATCGCACATGATGATCCCCCAGATCCGGGGGATGTATAACGGCGACCAGGCCCGCAAGCAGGTCCTGGTGGAGTATGGTTTTCGACTGCCCTCAGCCATGGACAATCGGCCCCTCAAGTTTGAAGAATTTGTAGAGCAGATGGGTACCACGCTTTACACCTCTGCCACGCCCGCGGAGTATGAACTAAAAAGATCAGACCAGGTGATCGAGCAGATCATCCGCCCGACCGGCCTGGTGGACCCCCAGATCTTGGTGCGCCCGACTGAAGGTCAGGTGGATGACCTGGTGGGTGAGATCAACCGGCGTATTGAAAAGGGTGAACGGATCCTGGTGACCACCCTGACCAAACGCATGGCCGAAGACCTGTCAGACTACCTGATGGAGCTTGGTTTGAAGGTGCATTATTTGCATTCCGAAATTGACACCCTGGAACGGGTGGGCATTCTGCGAGACCTGCGCCTGGGTGTGTTTGATGTGGTCGTGGGGATCAACCTGCTGCGGGAGGGGTTGGATCTGCCCGAGGTGTCGCTGGTGGCAATTCTGGATGCTGACAAACAGGGCTTTTTGCGCTCCGGCACAGCGCTCATCCAGACGGTGGGCCGGGCCGCGCGGCATGTGAACGGGCAGGTGATCATGTATGCGGATCAGATCACCGATGCGATGCGGCAGGCGATCGATGAGACGAACCGCCGCCGTGAGATCCAGGTTGCTTACAATCAGGAACATCATATCGAGCCGGCCAGCGTGGTCAAGTCGGTGCGTGACCTGACGGACCGCCTGGCCCGAGATGCCGGTGTGGAGCCGGCCGGTGACGTGCGCAAGAAGGCCAGCAAACTGGAGCAAAAGGAACTGGCCCGGATGATCGCTGAACTGGAGAAGCAAATGAAAGCCGCCGCCAAAGAACTGGAATTTGAACGGGCGGCCATGCTGCGTGACCAGGTATACGAGCTGCGGGCAATGCTGGCCGATGAATCGGACCTGCCTCCGTGGAAGAAGGTCCAGCTGCTATCGGGGTCTCTGGAAGAAGGATAACCGGGGCGGCCTTTTCAAGGAAAAACTGATCTGGAAAAAATAGCCGAACTTTCTTTTTAGGACAGCTTCCCGGGTTCGGATTTCATTGATAACCGTTGAGGATAGATCTGCTTCAGTCTGAGGCGATGTTGTTCTGGCTGTCTTGCAAACTGTCTTCGGCAAAGCAGTAGGATCTGTGGGTTTGGCGGTTCTTGGCCTGGTAGAGTGCGGCATCAGCGTTGCGGAATAGCCTTTGCTGGTTCTCGCCGTCTTTAGGAAAGATGGCTGCCCCAATGCTCATCTCGATAGTGAAGGGTTGTCCATTCACGTTTATCGGCAGTTTGAAGGCATTAAACAGTCTCGTGATGATCTTGACCACGTCCGATTTGTTCAGGATCTCAAATGCGAGGATGGCGAATTCATCGCCGCCCCAGCGGGATATCAAATCGGATTCGCGCAGGCCTTCGCTGAAGCGCGCGGCCACTTTTTGCAGCACTTGATCTCCCAACATGTGACCATAGGTATCATTGATCCTCTTGAACCGGTTAAGGTCGATCATGAGCAGGGCGAATTTGGTTTTCTTGCGGGAAGCCAGCTTGATGGCCTGTGAAGTATGTTCGTTGAACAGCCGCCGGTTGGGTAAACCTGTCAGCGGGTCATGATTGGCCAGGTGCTCAATATTCTCTTTGGCCCGATTCAATTCCTCTGTGCGCTGTTTCACTTTTTCTTCCAGGGATTGCATTTGTGATTGTAAAGCCTGCGACATCTCATTGAATGTGATCGTGACCCTCTGCATTTCCTGGAACATTGGGGTGGGGATCTGCTCGCCGAGGTTGTCCGGTTTTTCAATGATCTGGCCGGCCTTATCGCCGATCCGAATCAGGGGGTTGAGGATGAATTTGTGCAAGAATATATCTGAAAAAATGTAGTAAAGAAACATGCCAAAGGCCAGAACCGCAATGATTGAAACCGTCAGGTCGGCGGTGCTGTTGTTGGCGGCTTCCCTGATCACAAGGTAGATCTCTTCTGCAGATTCCTCACGCCGCATATTTTGGGATGCAGCCCGAGCCAATTGTTCTGAATAGATGTTGAAGAAGAAAGTCAACAGGAGAAATATCAACGTATTGACCACAACCAGGCTGACGCCGGTTACTATCAGATGCAAAGTTCGCAGCTTCATGGTGCTTAAGAGTTGTGCTGTGCTTTGTTTTAATTTCATCTATCCCCGACCTGTTTTGAGATCCAATGGCTCCAGTTTGTGATTATGGGAGATCTGCTCTGATCCTGTTCATTTTTATCCGACGGGCGGTTTCTCTTCGCCTGATATACACAATAAGCCTCAGTAGATGGTTGTTTGGTTTGATGGATTCAGAAGGCTGTCAGCGCATTGTTTTCCTGTTTGGTTATTATTCTGATCATCTGACCATCCATAGCTTCCTAACGCGGCAGCAAGCTTTTCAAGCTATGGTGTCATGGTATTGACACCCCCAAATGATTTGAGGAGTGTTCAAGCACAGATCCCTCAATTAAACTGGTTAAATTTTACCTTAAGTTTTAATTCACGTGGGGAATCTGAGGTTCTCACCAGGATAATCGCGAAATTAGAGCTATTGAAGAAAATTGGCTCCCCGCAACGTCCTCGCTGCGGGGAACTAAGTATGGAAGGCGTAAGTCTTCATTCAATAGAGAAATTTGCATTTATAATGGCGTTTTTTCGCCGACGAGGACGTCTAGTTCTCGCTCGGCCTCCGGACCAAGCGGAGGTTTTGGCCGATAGGTCTCCAGATAGCCGTTCTTGCTCGGTCTCCTGAGTGCGAAGCCTCCTGACAGGACCGAGCGAAAACGGAACTTTTACCTTTTTGGTTCTGGCTTGTCCAGGTTAGGACATTATAGAGGGAAAGTCAGGTTTTGACGAAGAAAACCAGGTTTATAGGAAACCAAAACGAGAAAGTCGGGAGCCCAGATCCCTCAAGTAAGCGGATCAAACCCTACCTTAAGATTGATTCGCCTGGGTTTAAAACTCAGCCTGTCGTGTGACGGACCCGGAAAGCTGTAAACTCCCCCTGGGCTTCTTTAAATTCGTAATCAATGTCATTGACATCAGCGCTGATCGGGCCCTTGCGCAGGCGCAGCAGAAGCTGGTTGAGGTTTTCATGTTCGCCTTCAGCCATCACTTCCACGCGGCCGTCCCGCAAATTACGCACCCAGCCGGTCAGGCCCTGTTCCTGGGCGGTCTGGCGGGTGAAGTGACGGAATCCAACGCCCTGAACGTTACCCTGGATAGTGGCATGCAATCGGTAGGTTTCATTTTCGCTCATCGGTTTGCTTTCTGGTGGTGTCCCTAAGTTCGATTCTACCGAAAGAACAATCCATAATGCAATCAAATTTCGCCAGTGACTGGTCCTTAAAGCCTCTCCTTTTTCCTGAACCAAAAAAAGAGGGGGTTGCACACTGTTCCAGAAATGCTGCCGGCGCAGCCCTCTGAGGAGGTGGAAAAATGTGTTGTTTGGGGGATTTTAGCGTTCATTAGTTCCTTACCAATTAAATGCTTGGACAAAAACTAAGCATCATCGGCGTCGATCTCGCTCGGTCTTTATTACTCTGGAGCGAAGCGGAAGGAGCCATGACTGAGCGAAAACGAAACCTTTACCTTTTTGGTTCTGGCTTGTCCAGGTTGGGAGGTGTACTTAAAGAAACGCCTCATCCGATGCTTCGTGCCAGGGGCCGTCCTAAAGATCCAGCAGCCTTCCAAGGCGCCTGAAAGCTTCCTGAATATCATGAGGGGCGAGCCCTCTCGATTGCCTATATTTCCTCGTAGCCCCCATCATCGTCCAGCCAATCTTCCGGGTCTTCGCCTTCGATGTACATCATATCAAACAGGTTGATCTGTTCGGTGAAATTCAGGTTCTGCAGCGCTTCTTCGAGGAACAGGATCTCATCCGGATCATCGGTTTCATCCATGGCCATCTCGATCAGCTCGCGGACGCCCCTGCCGCCGATCTTGGTCAGGGACCAAATGGC
>CAZLEK010000160.1:0-5167 GCA_964558525.1 uncultured Candidatus Brevefilum sp. | reverse complement strand
ATTTCGCTTTGAGCTGCCCTTCACCGCCGGGATCTGCGTCATTGTCGGGCAGATCCTGGCCCTGGATGCCTTGCCTACCCTCCCACAGATGGTTTTTGGATTTTTAGCCGTATTTCTGGTTTCAGCTTCGGCCCTGATCCTGAATGACTATTTTGACGTGGAAAGCGACCGGATCAACGCCCCCCACAGGCCGGTTCCCGCCGGGCTGGTCAGCAAGGGTGAAGTCCTGGCGCTCTTTATCCTGGTCAGTCTGGCGGGTTTCCTTTTCGGCGCCCTGATCCACCTGCTGGCCCTGGTTGTACTGATCCTGGTGTGGACCGTCGGCGTGCTGTACAACTGGCGCTTCAAGCAATTTGGCCTGCTGGGCAACCTGATGGTCAGCTTTTCCGTGGGGATGACCTTTATCTTCGGCGGGGTTGTGGTGGAGCGGGTCTGGGAGCCCGCGGCGCTGTTCTTCGGCGCCTGGGCTTTCCTGGTCAACCTCGGCGAGGAGATCGCAGCGGATGCCAATGACCTGGCCGGCGACCAGCCGGCCGGCGCCCGATCGCTGGCAGTCCTTTGGGGACCCGAAACTGCCATCCGGGTCAGCAGCGGGATCTTCTTGCTGGTGGTTTTGGGCAGCCCGGTCCCCTTCATTTTCGGCTGGTTGGATTGGGTCTTGTTCATCCCCCTGCTGCTGGCGGATGCCGCCATCCTGGTGTCAACGATTAAATTATTGCACCCACAAGGGAGCAATCGACGCCAATTGATCCGTTGGATTTATTTAAGCGGGATGGGCGCGCTGCTGATGTTTATGACGATCAAAGTTTTGCTGTTCCTGCGATAAACACCCCACAACCCAACAAGCATACGACCCATCGGTGCGATCCAGGCGGTTAAAATCCAATTGATATGAACACCTGAAATCAAATTGGATTCTGAAATTGCAATCTTTAAATGCTGGCAAAACACTTCCCCTTGAAAGATGAGCAACACCCGGTTTGACACTGACCCAGCCGTCAAGCAGCACCTCTTCTACCTTGGCTGGTTTTGAGCTTTCTTGTGCCGACCCCAATTGAGAGATTGCATTCAACAACAGCCTGATTTTACAGCTGCTTTACACTATTTTTCATTCTCAAAATGGCGCGATGACAATTGCAGCATTTTTTTAAGCTATAGTGAATGAAACGATTAAGGAGAAATTTCATGAAAAGAAGATTCACTGCAATGGTCCTCCTCATTTGGATGCTGGCTGCCTGTCAAACCATTCCTACCACCGAAGACCAAGCCTCAGCTTTGGACTCCAATGACACTGAAACCCACCCCGACAAAGCCTCGCCCGAAGCGGAAATCGATCCTGCACCTCCCACCCAAGCGCTCCTAAAAACGGAAGGCGAACCGGGATCAATCAACTATCCAATCGTAGACACAGGACAATCTGTTTGTTACGATACTATTCAACAAATTATTTGCCCGTCTGTGGGGGATCAATTTTACGGCCAGGATGCCCAGTTCACCGGGTGGCAGGCATCCTACCAGGATAATACTGATGGCACCCTGACGGACCTGGTGACCGGCCTGATGTGGTCCGCCTCCCCTGACCTCAACGGCGATGGGATGATTAACATTGACGACAAACTGACCACCTCTGAAGCCCTGGCCTACAGCGAAGACTTCGACCTGGCGGGCTATGATGACTGGCGCCTGCCAACGATCAAAGAGCTCTACTCGCTGATCCTCTTCAGCGGCATGGACCCCAGCGCGCAGATGGACGAAGCCACATCTGAACTAACGCCTTTCATTGACACCGCGGCCTTTGACTTCGCCTACGGCGACACGGCTGCCGGCGAACGCCCAATCGACGCCCAGTTCGCCACCAGCACTCTCTATAGCAGCACGACCATGGGCGGCGCGCAGACAATGTTCGGAGTCAATTTTGCCGACGGGCGCATCAAGGGTTACCCGGTGGATAAGGACTTCTATGTGTTTTACGTTCGGGGGGCAGAAGATTACGGCATCAACGATTTTGTGGATAACGGCGACGGCACGGTTTCCGATCTGGCGACCGGCTTGATGTGGACCCAGGACGACTCCGCACAGGGTATGGATTGGGAGACGGCCCTGGCCTGGGTGCAGACCATGAATGAGGCCAATTATCTCGGTTACGACGACTGGCGGCTGCCAAACGCCAAGGAACTCCAGAGCATCGTGGAATACAGCCGCTCACCGGATGCCACGAACAGTGCCGCCATTGACCCGGTCTTCGGCATGACGGCGATCACCAATGAAGCCGGGCAGGTGGATTACCCTGCTTTTTGGACCAGCACCACCCATGTCAGCGGCAGCGACCAGCCGGGGTCAGCCGCCGCTTATGTGAGCTTTGGCCGGGCGATGGGCTACATGCGGGGATCCTGGATGGACGTGCACGGCGCCGGCGCCCAGCGCAGCGACCCGAAGGCTGGGAGCGCCGCCGACTACCCGCAGGGCCGCGGCCCCCAGGGGGACGCCATCCGGATCGACAATTTTGTCCGCCTGGTGCGGGATGTGGATTGATGGCATAACCGAAAATATAAAATAGGAACGCAGCGACGTTGCGGGCAACGTCGCTGCGCCTTTCTGTTAATTCCAACTTCCATGGAAACCTAAGTCCGTTCAGCTCCTCAACTGCGCATCCAGCTTCTCATCCAATAGAAAGATGATCTTCTCGCGCAGCTTCTGCACTTCCTTGTCTGTCAGCGTGCGATCCGGTGCAATGTAAACTAGGTTGAAGGCCAGGCTCTTTTTGCCCTTGCCAATCTGCTCGCCGCGGAAGATATCGAACAGCTGCACTTTCGCCAGGTCCTCACCGCCGCCCAGGCGGATCACTTCCTCCACTTGAGCCGCCGGAATTTCCTCAGCCACCACCACCGCCAGGTCTTCCAGCACGGGCGGGTAAGTTGGCACAGGTTCCACGTCAAACAGGATTTGCCCGGCAGCTAACAGCGGTGCAAGATCAAATTCCGCCGCGAGGACGGGCGCATCTTCCATTTCATAGTTGGCTTTGACCAGCGGATGTAATTCGCCCATCACGCCGACCACCTGACCATCAATCAACACTTCAGCCGTTTTGCCCGGATGCAGGGAGGGGTGTTCGCCGCTGCGGAAAGTCACATCCGCAATATGCAGGCCGGCCAGCATGCCTTGCACCACCCCCTTAAGGTCGAAGAAATCCATCATCGCCGGTTGATCCCCCTGCCAGGAGGGCCTCTCACGCAGGCCCGTCAGGCCAATCGAGAGCATCTGCTTCTCATCCGGCAGCTGCCGGCCTTCCACGGGGTGAAAGACCGGCCCGATCTCAAACACAGCCAGCCGGCGGTCAAAACCGCTGTTGTATTCGATGATCTCCAGCAGAGAGGCCAGGATGCTGCGCCGCATCACCCGCCGTTCGACGGAGATCGGGTTGGCAATTTCGAGGTACTCCGCTTCGGGCGCGTCATGTTCGGGCGGGAAGCGCCGCGCCTCGCGTTCCGGCGCGGTCATGCGGTAGGCGACCAGTTCCTGCAGGCCCAGATCAACCAATAGATCTCGCAGCACCTCCTCCATTTGCATGGCCGGGTCCACGTCTTGCGAGGGCAGGGGCTGGTTCAGCCGGTGGGTTGGGATCTTGTCATAGCCGTAGATGCGGCTGACCTCTTCCAGCAGATCCGCCCGGCCAATGAGACCTTCATGAATGTCCAGGCGGTGCGGCGGGGTTTTGGCTGTGAGGGTGTCGCCTGAGACCTGGCACTCGAACTCGAGCCGCCGTAAAATTTCAGCAATTTCCTCTGCCCCCAGATCCGTGCCCAGGCTTTCATTTACCCAAGCCGCGCTGAGCTCAACAACCGGGTCCACCGGGGGCGCCGGGTATTCATCCAGCAAGCCGGCCGCAATCCGACCGCACCCCCACTCGGCCATGCGCTTCAGGCACAGGCGCACACCCGTCTCCGCCAGCGCGGGATGGATCCCCCGGCTGAAGCGGTAAGCCGCTTCGGAGTTGATCTTAAGCTTACTGACGGTCTTGCGGATGTTGATGAAGTTCCATGAGGCCCCTTCCAGCAGGACGTTTTCCGTTTCGCTGTGAACCTCACTCTCCTCACCGCCCATCACGCCGGCCAGGGAGAGCGGCCCGGCGGCGTCGGCCACCAGTTCCATCTCCTCATCCAGGTTGTGTTCAATGCCGTCCAGGGTGGTCAGGGATTCGCCCTTCTTGGCCGTACGGGTGATGATGGTGGGCGCCTCACCGCCAGCCCGGCCCTGCAGGATGTCGTAGTCGAAGGCGTGCAGCGGCTCGCCCAGTTCCAGCATGACATAGTTGGTGGCGTCCACAATGCAGTTGATCGGGCGCATCCCGGCCAGGTTCAACCGGCGCTGAACCCAAAAGGGGCTGGGCTGGACCTGAATATCTTCAACCATCCCCAGCACGAAGCGCGGGTTGAGATCCGGGTCCAGGATTTTAATCGCCGCCCGGCCCTGGATGGGGTCGCCGCTCGCCTGCAGGGAGTCATCCGGCTGGCGGAGTGCTTTGCCTGTGGCAGCGGCGATCTCCCGCGCCATGCCCAAAACGCTGGCATCCCGCACCATGTTGGGCAGGGTGTCCACGTCAAAGACAGCGTCGCCCATGTAATCGGCCAGGGGCGCGCCCAGGGGCGCGTCAGCATCCAGCAGGATCACACCCTCATGCTCGTCGGAGATGCCCAGTTCTTTCTCAGAGCAGATCATCGAGAAGGATTCCACCCCGCGGATCTTCATGCGCTTGAGGGTCATCAGCTGACGGCCGGCTTGGTGACCATCGTAGAGGATGGCGCCTTCACGGGCGTAGGCCACCTTCAGCGGCGGGTCGAGGGGGCCCTTTTCCAGGTAATCGAAGAGATTGGGCGCTCCCGTCAGCACGGTGATCTCCTCCTGGCCGTCGTTCAGCCGGCAGAGCACCAGCCGGTCGGCGTTGGGGTGGGGATCCACCGCTTCGATCTGGGCCACGACGAATTTGTCCGCCGGCCAGGACAGGCCGGTGTATTTAAACTCGTGGTCGCCCGCGGGTATCGGCAGCCCCACCAGCCGGATCTCTTCTACTTCCAAACCGACCATGGTCATCACCTGCGCCAGCGCTTCAATCCCCAGGTCGTCAATATCAACGTAATCTTGTAGCCATGTGAGTGGTACTTTCATGTGT
>CAZLEK010000159.1:0-5196 GCA_964558525.1 uncultured Candidatus Brevefilum sp. | reverse complement strand
TGGAAAGAATTGGAACCCCTGAAACGAAGTGGAAGGGGCAGGAGCAAAGCGGAGAAAGGTCTGAGTGCGAAGCCTCCTGACAGGACCGAGCGAAAACAAAACTGTGACCTTTTTGGTTCTGGCTTGTCCAGGTTAGGTGGCGGGAATTTCGACCCGCTCGGTTTGACCATTTGAGAAGCCCCTTAAAAGCGGCTATAATTATGGCGACATGACGCAACCCAGTCCCAACCTCCAATCCATCGCCGTACTGGCCCACCCAAACATCCCGGATGCCTTTCAAGTCGCCGAGAATGTTGCTGAAGTATTAACCTCCGAAGGTTTGACCGCTGAAACGGGCGATATCTACAACGCCGACTTGCGGAAAGCCGTCCAGGACAAAACCTTTGACCTGCTGATCGCCCTTGGCGGCGATGGGACCATGCTGCGCGCCGGCCACCTGAGCGCCCCGGTGGGTGTGCCCCTCCTGGGGATCAATATCGGGCATTTTGGTTTCCTGGCTGAATTGACCCGGGAAAACTGGCGGGAGTCCATACCCAGGCTGCTCTCCGGGGACTTTCGCTACGAAGAGCGCATGATGCTGAGTGCCTGCTGTCTTCGCGATGATGAAAACAACACCCGTTTTGACGTGATCAATGACGTCGTGGTCGCCCGGGGGCAGTATGTGCGGCCGATCGAGGTGGAAGCCTTCCTGAATGACGCCCATATCATGAGCTATATTGCCGACGGTATGATCGCCGCCACGCCCACAGGCTCAACCGCCTACGCCCTGGCGGCTGGCGGGCCCATCCTGCCGCCTGAGATCCGCAACATCCTTCTAATGCCGGTGGCCCCGCACCTCTCCGTGGATCGCGCTGTGGTGCTCTCTGAGGGCGCTTCGGTCATGATCCGCGTTCACACCAAGCATGAGGCCGTGGTCAGCGTGGACGGGCAGGAGCCCGTGCACCTGAACAGCGGCGACGGGGTCCAGATCAGCGCCCATGAGAAATCACTCTTCATGGTCCGCTTTGAGGATCCCGGCTATTTCTACCGCAACCTGACCGCCTATATGGGCCGCAATCCTTTATCCACTAAACAATCAACCCATGACCAAACACAATAACGCTCAACCTAACAACGATGAAACCATCACCCTCCGCTGCAACAAGTGCGGAAAGCCCATCACCCCTCAAGAGGCGGTCCAAACCCCCACCGGCTACCGCTGCCAGGACTGCGTGCGCAAGCAGCAGAAGATCTTTGACACCAGCAAGCCCCTGGATTACCTCTGGGCCTTCCTGATCGCCGCCGTCCTATCCCTGATCGGAGGCTTTATCACAGACTGGATCGGCTTTTTCACCTTCTTGCTGGCCCCTGCCGTGGGCGTGGGGATTGCGGAAGCCGTTCGGTTCGTGACCCAAAAACGCCGGGGGAAGCGCTTGTTCAGGTTGGTGGCAGCCGGTGTGATCCTCGGCGCCCTGCCGCTGATCCTGTTCAAAGGTTTTCTCCTGCTGGGATCCTTCAGCGTCTTCAGGCTTTTAGACCTGGGCTACCAGGTCCTATTCCTGGTCCTGGCAGTCCCCTCTGCCTATTATCGGCTTTCGGGCAGCCGCCGTCTTTGAAATTGTTCATTAAAGGCCCTCATGCTAACTGAACTGCGCATTGAAAACTTTGCCATCATCCAGGAAATGCAGCTGGAATTTAACCAGGGCCTGGTGATCTTCACCGGGGAAACCGGCGCTGGCAAGTCGATCATCATCGATGCCCTGGAAGCGGTTCTCGGCGGCCGCGCCGAAACCAACACCATCCGGACTGGCGTGGACCGGGCATATGTCGAAGCGACCTTTCGGCTGCCCCCCCAGGTGAAAGCCTCGGTGAATGCCCTCCTCAAGGCTGAAGACCTGCTGGACGATCCTGACTACCTCACCCTCGGTCGGGAGATCCGCTTTGAGGGGCGCAACACCGCCCGCATCAATGGGCGGACGGTGACGGCCACCCTCCAGCGCGAGATCGGCGCTTACCTGGTGGACATTCACGGCCAATCCGAGCACCTCTCCCTGCTGCACGTCCGCAACCACCGCCAGCTGCTGGACAGCTTTGCGGATGTGGCGCCGCTGCTGAAGGATTACCGGGAGACCTACGAAAACCTGCGCAAAATCCAAACCGAACTGCGCCGCCTGCAGCAGAACGAACGCGATGCAGCCCGCCGGATGGACATGCTGACCTTCCAAATTCAAGAGATTGACGCGGCAAAATTACACCCCGGCGATGAAGAAGCGCTGCGCCAGGAACGCACCCGTCTGGCCAACGCCGAGAGCCTGGCCAATCACTCCCAGAGCGCCCTGATGCTGATTGACCAGGGGGAGCAGGAGATCCCGGGGATCAGCGAATTAATCGGCGAAGTGGTGGAATCGCTCCAAAGCCTGGCCCGCATCGATCCCACAACCGAACCGCTTTACGAACGGGCGCAAGAAAACCTGACCTCGCTCCAGGAACTGGCCCTGGACCTGCAGAACTACGCCGAGAATATTGAGTTCAACCCGCGCCTGCTCAACCAGATCGAGGAGCGCATTGACCTGGTCAACAACCTCAAGCGCAAATACGGCAGCAGCGTGGAAGAGATCCTGGCCTACGCCGAACGCGCTCGCCAGGAACTCGAATCCATCACCCATGCCGAAGAACGGATTGAGGCGCTCGAAGCAGAGGAGCGCGCGCTCATGGAAACCCTGGCCGAAAAAGGTCTGGCCTTGAGCGCCCGCCGCAAAACAAGCGCCGGGACCCTCAGCGGTCTGCTCGAAGGCGAACTGGATGACCTGCGCATGGCCAGCGCACGCTTCAAAGTTGGCCTCACCACCCAGCCCGATCAGGCCGGTTTGCCTCTGCCGGAGGGCGAGCGGGTTGCTTTTGATGCCGGCGGTTTTGACCGGGTGGAATTCCTGGTGGAGACGAACCCCGGCGAGGGCTTTAAATCACTGGTCAAAGTCGCCTCCGGCGGGGAGACCTCCCGGCTCATGCTGGCCCTCAAGAACGTCCTGGCCCGGGCAGACCAGGTGCCCACCCTGATCTTTGATGAGATTGATCAGGGTATCGGCGGTAGGGTCGGCATGGTGGTTGGTGAAAAATTATGGAACCTCTCCCGCCAGCACCAGGTGATGTGCATCACCCACCTGCCCCAGCTGGCCGGGTATGGCGACCAGCACTTCCGGGTGACCAAAGGCCTGCTGGAGGGGCGCACCCAAACCGAGGTCATCCCGCTGTTAGGGGAAGAACGGCGCCAGGAACTGGCCCAGATGCTGGGGCCCGTCAGCGAGGGCACCCTCCGCTCCGCCGACGAGATCCTCCAGGTCGTCCGGGAGCGGGTCGGTTCAGCCTGACACTTTTCATTGACGTAAAAGATAAAGCGCTGGGGGATGAAATATCTGTTAAAATAAGGGGGACGTACCTGCTCAGGCTGGATTAATTTCTCTTATTTATCAGACTTTAGCAGTTACTAAGCCATATATTCAGCCTTCTCCTTGAATGTCCCCGCTAAACCGGCGGGGGTTGCGTGAAACTCCAAGAAGGAGGCGCGAAGCGCCGGATGAGGTGAAAAGGATTAAAAGTCATAATTAATGGCCCTGATAAAATTGTTAAACCTCATCAGTCCGCTTCGTGGACAGCTTCCCTTCGTGGGAAAGCATTAATGGATCTCTATTACATAAACACGCCTGGTTTTTCCTAAGCAGTTTTTGGGAGAAAAAGAAAATACGCCAATTGATTCTATTCATAGCGCAGAGGAGCAGCAATGCCAAGTTTAAATGATGTTCTGGCAGTGATTTTGGGCGGCGGACAGGGAAAACGTTTATTTCCCCTTACCTTGATGCGCTCCAAACCAGCGGTGCCCTTTGGCGGAAAGTACCGCCTGATCGATATCCCCATCAGCAACTGTATTAATTCCGATATCTACCGGATCGCCGTGCTGACCCAGTACAACTCCGTTTCGCTCCACCGCCACATCACCGGGACCTATAATTTCGATTCCTTTCACACCGGCTGGGTCCAGATCTGGGCGGCGGAACAGACCATGGAACGCATGGAGTGGTACCAGGGCACTGCCGACGCCGTCCGCAAACAGCTTTTCGAGATCCAATCCGCCCGTTCGAAATACGTCCTCATCCTGGCTGGCGACCATCTCTACCGGATGGATTACTCCAAAATGGCCCGGTTTCACTGGGAGAACGAGGCCGACATCACCGTTGGCGTGCAGCCGATCAGCCGTGAAGATGCTTCGCGCTTTGGGGTCCTCAAACAAGATTCACAGGGTGAGATCGTTGATTTCGCCGAAAAACCCGATGACCCGCAAACCCTGGACCGGTTCGTAACCCGGGATGACCCCGAGAAACCCTACCTGGCTTCCATGGGCATCTACCTCTTCAACCTGGAGACCCTGGTCAGGATTCTTTCCCTCAAACCAGGCGGCCAGGATTTTGATGACTTTGGCTACGACATCATCCCCCACTGCGTCAGAAATGAACCGCGCGTCTTTGGGTACGAGTTCTCTGGTTACTGGCGCGATATCGGGACCATCCGCTCCTTTTACGAAACCAACCTCGAACTGGCCAGGCCCAACCCGCGCTTCAACATCTACGACCCCGACCACCGCCTGTACACCCACGCCCGCTTCCTGCCCGGGTCTCAATTTGCCGACTGCCAGCTCAACAATGTATTGATCGCCGAAGGCTGCCGGATCAACCAGGCGGAGATCACCCATTCTGTGATCGGCCTGCGCAGCGTCATTCGCTCTGGGGTCAAGATCAAAGACACCGTTCTGATGGGGGCGGATTATTATTCCGAATCCGGCAGCATCCCCATCCAGATCGGGGAAAACAGCAGCATCCAGGGCGCCATCATCGACAAGAACGCCCGCATCGGCCAGGATGTCACCATCCAGCCCTTCCCCCGGGGGACGGAACTCGAGACGGACATCTATACCGTCAAGGACGGCATCGTGGTCATCCCCAAGCGCACCGTCCTGCCCTCCGGCACCTACATCGGCCCGGAGCAATAAAGCTTGATCAAAGATTCTAGATAGTGATTCATCTTCAATTTAATTGGAAATCCAAATAAAATGGGAGAAGGTTCTCCATCTTGAATCCGTAGCGGCGTTGCGTGCAACGCCGTTTTGGTTTTAGTTTTTCAGTCGTCGGGTGGGTTGGCTTATAACCAATCTTGCCAAAACAACGT
>CAZLEK010000158.1:0-5286 GCA_964558525.1 uncultured Candidatus Brevefilum sp. | reverse complement strand
TCACATTGCCTGAAATGGTGGCGTAAGCATTGTCGGTGACGATGATCCCGCTCAGCCCATTGTTGTAGATATTGTTTTCTAAAATTTCAGCATTCGCAGTGTTTGCGATACGGATCCCCGCACTCAAATTATTATGAATATCATTTTGTGATAGAGCAACTTGGGCACTCTCGCTTGCTGAAAATCCTTGATATGTGTTCTCGTAGGATTGGTTGTTGATCGCTGTCATTTGAGACTCATCAAAGGCCATAAACCCGGATTGTGTATTCTGATAGGCGAGGTTGTTTTTAAATGTACCTGTGGCTGACGCACTGGTTGAAAAACCGTGCAGCCCATTGCCATGCGATTCATTGTTGTTGGCAATCATCGTGGATGTTTTAAAGGCAACAAAACCAGATTCTAGGTTTTCCGTGGAGAAGTTGTCCTCAAAAGTTCCCTGGGAGGAATCGTTGATCACAAATCCGCTCAGGTTGTTTTCATAAGCCTGGTTTCGCCGCGCAGTGAGAACGGCGTTGTCAAAGCAGACAAACCCATGCTCGCTATTCGAGAAAGATTGGTTGTCTTCAAATGTGCCCTGGGCTGAGTCGGAGGTTGCAAAACCGCTGGCGCCGCTGTTTTGGGCGGTGCAGCTGCGAATGGTACCCACAGCATTGTCCCACAGTCCTAAGCCGTGACCCTGGTTGTTTTCTAACAACACGCTGTCTACCAGGATGGTGGTATCTTCAATGGCTGAGATCCCGTTTAGTTGGTTGTCCATGACCTGACTGCTGCGGACCGTGCCGTTGCTGACGCCTTTGAAAAAGATTCCGTTTCCACCTTTTTCCGTTTCAGGGTCAAATACACCGCCGCTGAAGCGGCAGTCGCTGATGTCAAATCCGGCGTCGATGATTCTGACGACCTGGGCCAGACCGGCGCCCTGGTAAATAAAGCTGATCCCGGAGAGAACGATATTACCTGGACCGGTGAAATCCAGCACCCCGTCCACCCCAGCGCTGATGAGGGTGGTCTGGTCCATCCCGGCGCCCTGAAGGGTAAGGGTTTTTTCGATGTAAAGTGTTTCAGAGAGATTGTAGGTCCCTGGATCAAGGAGGATGGTGGAGCCTGGGGCCAGGGCAGTCACAGCCTCCGTTAATGTGGTGAAATCCCCAGTGCCGTCAGGGGCGAGGCGCACCGTGCGCGGGGTGGGTTGTGTGGCTGTTGGCGGCTGAGAGGTGGGGCTGGGGATGAGTCGCGGCGTGGCCGTCGGATCACTTCCGGTCATGCCGCAAGCCAGGCTGACCAGGCCGAGAACCAGGATGCAAATGATTAAGGGGAATGATTGCTTATGGGGCATGGCGTCACCTCCAAAATTATTGAGTTGATAATAGAAGAGAAATGGTTCGATTTAGATATATTATACACGCGTTGAATTTCCTTGGACCTATGAAAAGGTCAAAATATTGGGCAATCGCAAAATCAAAAAACGAACCTGTGTGTGATTGGGGAAGTTAGAATTTGATCAAATTTTTGTTGTCAGTCCAAGAAACCCCCGATCTCGCCGACGTCCTCGTCGGCGAAAAAGTCTCATCATAAATGATCATAACATTTTGGAGAATTTGCGCTCAAAAATTAGCTTTTGTTTTTTTTAACCCGCAACGTGGACGTTGCGGGGATCGAATTGGATTGGATTCAACCTCCACCTCATCGGGGAGCCTTGCAGAGGTTATTATCTACTAGTGTGAGAAAAATCCTTGATGGTTAATGGTTCCATACCTCCAGACACTGATTTCTGGAGGTACAACCCATGATTTTTCATCAGTCAGCCTTTGCGATTTCCCTAGGTCAAAATTTCTGATCAAAGCCCCAGGAGATTCATGGTTTTTTTGGCGTAATGATTGGTTAGCTGTGATTATTTGGCGGCCAGGGAAATAGTACCGGGGTGTTCTTCTTGTACGCCTGGTAATCTTCCCGGTCGCCCCAGCGATCCTCGGCTTTCTTCTCCAGCATGGGGATGCCGCTGATCAAGGTCAGCTGGATGATGACCCACACGGGTGAGATCAGGGTCAACAAAGCCCAACCGCGCAGCACGGGCAGGGCGATCAGCGCCACACCGATCCAGATCACAATTTCACCGAAATAATTGGGATGGCGGGACCAGGCCCACAAGCCGCTGTGGATGAACTCTCCTTTGTTTGCGGGATCCGCCTTAAAAGCGTTCTTCTGGGCATCGGATAAGACCTCAAAGAAAAAGCCGATAAACCAAACAACCAGACCCACGACAGCGAACCAACTTAATGGCTGCTGCACGGTTGAGGTGATGGCGCCCCAGGCAGCGGCGGCGGTGAAGGTGACCCACAAGCCCTGCAGGGTCCAGGTGAGCAGGAAGCGGCCAAAGGAAACTTTAATTTCATCAAAGCGGTCATCCTTGCCGGCTTTGAGAACCCGGTTGAAAAGAAAAGTCCCCAGGCGCGCCGCCCAGACGACCACCAAGACCAGCAATAAGACGGCTCGGTCATCAATTTGCGGGATGAGCAGAACCGCCCCCGTGGTAAGGGTGATGTAGGTCAGGCTGCCGGTCAGGTCGTAGAACTGCTCTGTTTTGCGACTGAAGGCGATAATGAAGGCCAGCCATTGGATCAGGTAAGCGCCGCCTACGGCCAGCCAAAAGATGGGGATGCCAAACACTCTTGCGCTCCCCTGTCCGCCGGACCAGGCGACCCCCACGCCTACTGCAACTGCCAGCAGCACGCCGATCAGGCTTTTGATTGTGGACCCATTCATGTTTCCTCCTCGGAATATTTTGTGACTATTTTCATTTTACCGCGCATGGAAGAAGGAGGGCGTTGGTGTTCATAGTATTACAATATTGGTTAGATAGAAATTCTTTTTGGATCATATAGGATGCCAGGGTTAACATGGTGGGAATCATCGAAAAGGCTTCAACGCCAATTTTTTAATTTTGGTAATGAACAACCGCTTAGAAAACGAGCATTCTTTGATCGGACGAGGAAGTTTAATATTATCCGAAAGTAATACAAAGGTTGTACGAAGTCTTGGGATTAATCCGCAATTTCAAGATAATGAGATTAATCAAAGTGATCAGTATTGGAGGAACCCCTTTATGAAATCAAAAGTCGTGGTCTTCGGCGCCACGGGTGGGATGGGATCAGCCATCGCTCGCAAGCTTGCTCAAGCAGGCTATCCGCTGCATCTGGTGGCGCGTGATGAAAACAAACTAAAATCTCTGGCGTCGGAACTGGGCGCGGCATGGACAGCCGGGGATGTGCGCAATGAAGCGCTTTTTTCTCGCGTGGCTGAAAACGCAGGCGAACCCTTGGGCGGGCTGGTGTACGCCGTGGGCACCCTGAACCTGAAGAGCCTCAATCGGCTGACGCCGGATGAGATGCGAGAAGATTTTGAAGTCAACGCCCTGGGAGTCGCCCTGGCCGTGCAGTACCTGGCGCCTGCTTTGAGAAAGAACGAAGGGCCGTCCTCAATCGTGATGTTTTCAAGCATCGCTGTCGAGCAGGGCTTCAAGCTGCACACCTCGATAGGCATGGCCAAGGGGGCTGTGCGCGGTCTGGCCCTCTCCTTGGCGGCAGAGCTGGCGCCAAAGATCCGGGTGAATGCGATTTCTCCCTCGCTGACGCAAACAAACATGGCTGAAGGCATGCTGGCCAATGAGAAACTGGCCCAGGCGATCAGCAAGCTGCACGCCATGGAACGTTTGGGTACACCGGAGGACATGGCGGCCGTGACAGCGTTTTTAATCTCAGAAGAATCCAGTTGGATCACCGGGCAGATCTTTGGCGTGGACGGCGGGCGCTCGACCCTGCGTATAAAAAGTTGAAGGCTGCCTATCGGGAGAGAGGGTTTGGATATAATGAGAGCATCCGCGCCATCTTAACCCCGAAAGGCAGGCAGGCATGGCCACAACCCTCTGGATCCTTGGCGACCAGCTGACGCCCGATCATCCCGCGCTTGACTCTATGGAAAAGACTGGTGATCAGCAAATCCTGATCATCGAAAGCCAAACTCAGATCCACCGGCTGCCCTATCACCCCCAAAAATTGGTTTTACTGCTCAGCGCCATGCGCCACCGGGCAAAGGCTCTGCAAGAGGCCGGCTTTCAGGTGGACTATCGCCAATGCCAGACGATACCGAATGGTTTAGAAGCCCATTGTGCTGAACAGCATCCCGAGCGGCTGGTGACCATGGCTGCCAGTTCCTGGCGAGGGCGGCAGTTCCAGGCAGGTCTGGCTGGCCGGTTGGGAACCCCGGTTGAGATTCTTCCCAACACCCAATTCTTAGCGACGCGCTTTGATCCATTTCCGCAGCTGAGCCGGGATGAAACCATCCGGCAGGAAGCCTTCTACCATGTCATGCGCCGCCGCTTTGGCTTGTTGATGGATCCGGACGGCCAGCCCCAGGGTGGGAAATGGAATTTTGACAAACAAAACCGCAAGCCCCTCCCAGCGGATATCGACCCGCCCGAGCTGATCCGCTTTGAACCGGATGCGTTGACCCGCCAGGTGATGGATGAAATTCGGGAACTTGATTGCAGTTATGGCAACCTTGACGGTTTTGACCTGGCAGTGACGCCAGCCGATGCCCAACGCGCTGCTGAGGATTTCTTTGTGAACCGGCTGGTTCATTTTGGCGATTATGAAGATGCCATGAGCCAGAAGCAGGCGCTGCTCTACCACTCCAGGCTCTCGCCCTACCTCAACCTGGGCCTGCTCGATCCCTTGAATCTGGCTCGTCGTGCCGAGATCGCTTATCAGGAAGGGCAGGTGACACTTAATAACGCCGAGGGCTTCATCCGGCAGGTGATCGGCTGGCGGGAGTATATGGCCTGGCAGTACCAGCGCTTGATGCCTGAGCTGGCGGACAGCAACGCCTTGGATGCTCAGCGGCCGCTGCCGGATTTCTTTTGGAGCGGGGAAACCGAAATGAACTGCCTTCGACATGTCCTGTCTCGTGTTCTCCGGGATGGGTATGCTCATCACATCGAACGCCTGATGCTGCTCTCAAACTTCTGCACCCTGGCCGGGATCCAGCCCCAGGCGGTTTTGGATTGGTTCCAGGCAGCCTTTATCGATGCCTATGATTGGGTGATGGCGCCCAATGTGCTCGGCATGGGGCTGTATGCCGACGGCGGCCGGATCGGGACGAAGCCCTACATATCCTCAGCCAATTACATCAACAAGATGGGGGATTTTTGTAAAGATTGCCGCTACCACCACACCCAGCGCACGGGGGCGGATGCCTGCCCGTTCAACTTCTTATATTGGGGCTTTCTGCTGC
>CAZLEK010000157.1:0-5304 GCA_964558525.1 uncultured Candidatus Brevefilum sp. | reverse complement strand
GTCAGGGCAATCGCAAGATCCCCACGAAAAGTTATGATTGAAATTCTTTTTATCCGAAGGGTGAGCGCTGGCATCTCATCCCAACTTTCCGCGCTCGCCGACGTCCTCCTAGGCGAAAAAAGCCAGTTCTTAATGCAAATTTCTCAATTGAAATCATATTTGCGACTTCCTTACTCAATTCTCCGCCACAAGGACGTTGCGGGGAGCCATTTTTTCAATACCTCTACCTTTGCGGTTGCCCTGATTGCCTGCCGAAACAAACCTAACCGCCAGGTGGTATAATCCCTACGTTAATATCCATGAAAAATGAGCCAAACACAACGATGTTAGAAAAAATTCAGAAAATTATTGACCGTTTTAACGACCTAGACGAACAACTCGCTAAAGTCGGCGAGGATTATACCTCTGCGATCGAGCTTTCTAAAGAACGTGCAGAACTCGAGCCGATCGTGACAAAAGCCCGCGCCTACAAGGATACGCTGGAAAAGATCGAAGAGACCGAAGACTTGCTGGATGCAGAAGACGAAGAGATGCAGGCGCTGGCTGAACTGGAAATGGAAGCGCTTCAGGCCAAACAAGAAAAATTGGAAGAACAGCTCAAGAGCATGCTTGTGCCCAAGGATCCGCGCGACAAACGCAATGTGATCATGGAGATCCGCGCCGGCACGGGCGGTGAAGAGGCCGGGCTGTTCGCAGCTGACCTCTTCCGCATGTATTCCCGCTATGCTGAACGAAAGAACTGGTCCATTGAGATCCTTTCGATCCACGAAACCGGCATCGGCGGCATCAAAGAAGTCAGTTTTGTGATCAAGGGTAACGGCGCCTATTCGCGACTGAAGTACGAATCGGGTGTGCACCGCGTCCAACGTGTCCCTGAAACCGAATCCCAGGGGAGGATCCACACCTCAACCGTGACGGTTGCCGTCCTGGCTGAGGTCGATGACGTTGAAATTTCGATCCCTGATTCGGACATCAGCATTGACGTTTACAAGTCGGCCGGGGCAGGCGGCCAGAGCGTCCAGAAAAATGCGACCGCAGTCCGGATCACCCATATCCCCTCCGGGATGGTGGTTGCCTGCCAGGATGAACGCTCGCAGCTTCAAAATAAAACCCGCGCCATGAGCATCCTCAAAGCCCGCCTTTACGAGGAAGAAGAACGTAAAAAAATGGAGGAAGAAGCGGCCACCCGCCGATCCCAGATCGGTTCGGGACAGCGCTCGGAAAAGATCCGCACCTATAACTACCCGCAAAACCGGGTGACCGACCACCGCATCAACCTGTCTTCCTACAATCTCAATGGGGTTCTGGATGGCGAGATTGATGAATTTATCCGTGAATTGACCCTGGTAGATGAAGCGGAGAAATTAGCGCTTGTCGAGGAACACAACCATTAACCTTCAGGGTTGGCGGGGACGGCTGCAGGCAAGCCTTGCGGAATCGGACGTTGACCAACCCGACAACACCAGCCTGCTGCTGCTGGCCGCTGCCCTGGATCGCCCCAAGGGCTGGGTCCTGACCCACAATGATTACACCCCTTCCCCCCAAGAAAGCGAAAAAATCGCTGCCCTTGAAAAACAAGCGTCTCAAGGCCGCCCACTGCCATATATCCTCGGCTGGTGGGAGTTCTTCGGCCGGCGCTTCAAAGTCACAGCGGATGTCTTGATCCCCCGCCCCGAAACAGAATCCCTGGTTGAGATCGCCCTGGAGTATGCAAAAATGATCCAGCGGCCCACAATAATTGATGTAGGGACCGGCTCCGGGGCAATTGCGGTCAGCCTGGCAGCGGATCTGCCGGATGCAGCGGTGTACGCCAGCGACATCTCCTGGGCCGCCTTGAAGATCGCCCGGGAGAATGCACAGCGCCTGGGCCAAGCGGCCATTCACTTCCTCCAGGGGAATCTGCTAACGCCCCTGGCCGCGCAATTTGACCTGATCTGCGCCAACCTGCCCTATATCCCCACCAGGAAACTGCGCCAGTTAAAGGTCGCCCGATGGGAGCCGCGGCTGGCCCTGGACGGCGGCGAAAGCGGCCTGGACACTATCAAAACTTTGCTGGCCCAAGCCAGAACCCGCCTGGCACATAAGGGCCTGCTCCTGCTGGAAATCGAAGCCAACCTGGGGCCGGCTGCGCTCAAAGCAGCAAAATCCGCCTTTCCCAAAGCCCAAATCCACCTGGTTCAGGACCTGGCCGGCCTGGACCGGATCATTGAAATTCAAATCGGCTGAGCGCCCTTTTTACAGGTTACAATTGAACCATCCAACGTCACGGAGGTTGACCCAATGCCGCAAAAAGTCAAGCTGCTATCCATTGATGATCCCCAGGCCATACCAACAGCCCTGCGGGTGCTGCAAGACAACGGAACGATCGTGTTTCCCACGGACACCATCTACGGCATTGCCGCGGATGCCTTCAGCCCGGACGGGATCAATAAGCTATACGAAGTCAAGGAGCGACCTGAAGATAAAGCCCTGCCGGTGTTGATCGGCGATCTGTCACACCTCAAGGATCTTGTGCTGTATGTGAGCGATGTGGTAGAGCAGATCGCGGCTGCCTTCTGGCCGGGCGCCCTCACGCTGATCCTCCCGAAAGGGCCGGAGGTTCCGGCTGAACTCTCCCCTTACCCCACGATTGGGGTGCGCATGCCCGACCTGGATTTCACCCTGCGCCTGCTCAGGCAAACCGGCCCGCTGGCAACCACCTCAGCCAACCTATCCGGCGGCGCCAACCCGACCACTGTCGGTAACGTCCAGGAGCAGCTCAGAGACCGGCCGGATCTTTACCTGGACGGCGGCCCCACCCCCGGGCCGGTGGCCTCCACCGTGCTGGACCTTTCCGGCCCCGAGATTAATGTCCTCCGCCAGGGGCCAATCACGCTTGAAGCCATTCAAACCCTCCTGGACCGTCCATGAGCATCAAACTCCAATCTGACACGCTCAGCTGTCATTTGGATGCGAACGCTCAAAAAATCACCCTCGCATCCAGGCAATGGCGCAGCGCGTCAATCACTTTTACAATAGGGCTAGAAGCTCAAAATGACCGAGCGCCCATCTCCCTGGCTGATCGTCCCTGGCAGGTCAAGTCGCTAAACAAACGGGAATTTCCTGGCCTGCCCTTGATCGTGAATCAAGCCCTTCAGATCAATTGCCACACCTCGGATCCCCAAGTGACCTGCCAGTTGATTCTGGGCCTCTCCGATGCAAATCCACTCCTGTTTTTACGGATGCAAGTTGTCAACACATCCGACCAGACGGTTACCCTGAACCGCCTGACGCCCCTGAAAATCAACCCCGGCGACCTTTCCATCCACAGCACGCAGCCGGGTCGCCCGGCCTTTTACAGCCACGGCTGGCAGTCCTGGTCAGCCACTGCAGCTTATCAGGCGGGCGATGAGCAGCACCGATCCATCCTGGGGCCCTTCCAAAATCCGATGGTGGTCAATCCTGGCACACCCAAACCGCGCCGGCGCGATCACTTCAGCGGGGATATGTTCGGCGTTTTAGGAGACCTGTCCGCGCGGGTCGGCTTGCTGGCAGGGTTCCTCTCGCAGAAACACCATTTTGGCAGCCTGGAAACCCATTTGACACCCCAAGCTTCCCTGGCGCTTTGGGCAAACGGCGATGGCGCTCAGCTGCCGGCCGGGAAAAGCATCCAAACCGATTGGGCCGCCCTGGGATTCGTCGATATCGATGACGCAGACCCGCTCCAAGCCTATCTTTCAGCAGCGGCAGAATCCCACGGCATTCAATCAAAAGACAAGGTTCCCGTCGGCTGGTGCTCCTGGTATCACTTCTATACCGAGATCAACGAAGAAGTGATCAAAGCCAACCTGGAAACCATCAAGGACCTTCAACCTTCAGTCCCGCTGTCCCTGTTCCAAATCGACGATGGCTTTGAAACCAAGCCCGGCGACTGGTTCGATTTTGATCCCGGGTTTCCCAATGGTTTGGCGCCCCTGGCCCAAAAAGCCAGGGATGCCGGCCTGACACCCGGCGTCTGGCTGGCTCCCTTTATCGTGCACCCTGGGGCCAGGCTGGTCAAAGATCATCCTGATTGGCTGCTCAGGAACCAACACGGCCGGCCGGTCACAGCGGGTTTCGTTTGGAACCGCTTCACCTATGCCCTGGACCTGACCAACCCGGAAGCGCTTGACTATACGCGCCGTGTGATCCGGGCAGCGGTGGAAGAATGGGGCTTTGACTATCTCAAACTGGACTTTCTCTACGCGGCTGCGCTGGACGGCGTCTACCAGGATCCGACCCAAACCCGGGCCCAGGTGCTGCGCATGGGGCTCGAAGCCCTGCGCCAGGCCGCCGGTCCGGAGGTCACCCTGTTGGGCTGCGGCTGTCCCCTGGGCTCCGGCCTGGGGATCTTCGAAGCCATGCGGATCAGCGCCGATGTGAGCGGCCATTGGACGCCCCATTACCCGCCCTTCAGCCGATGGCTGCGAAACGAGCCGCACATGCCGGCGGCGCGCAATGCCATCCAGAACATCCTCAGCCGCGCCTTCCTGCACCGTCATTGGTGGATCAATGACCCGGACTGCCTGCTCATCCGACCGGAAACGGACCTGACGCTGGCGGAAGTTCAAACCCTGGCTACGGCCATCGGCCTGACGGGGGGATCGCTGTTGGTCTCCGACAACCTGCCCGCCCTGCCCGACACCCGCCTGCAGATCGTACAGGCTCACCTTCCAGTGATCGACCAGCGCGCCCAGGTGGTCGACTGGATGGATCGCACCACCCCCAGCCTGCTGCGGGTTGATTTAGAAGGCGCCGTCGGGAAATGGCATCTGCTGGCCCAATTCAATTGGGGTGAGGAGGCTGCTGAACTTTTATTTTCACCGCAAGACTTCGGCCTGCCTGACGGCATCTGGTGGGTGCGGGAATTTTGGACCGGGCAATCCGGGCAGATGAGCGAGAAATCGCCTATCAGCCTGTTCGAAGTCCCCCCTCACGGCGTGCGTATTCTGGCTGCACGTCCCTACCAGCCTGAAAAGCCGGCTTATCTGGGCGGAAACCTGCACCTCTCCCAAGGTCAAGAAATCACACATTGGCGCACCCAAAGGGAGGGGACCACATTCACCATTTACCTGGGGCGGCAGGCCCATGGCGAGATCTGCCTGTATTTGCCCAAAGCGCCCTTGGGGGCCTGGTTGGATGGCCAGACGCAAATGCTTCAAGACCAGGGGCAGGGGATCTACAGCCTTTACCTGGCTGAGGCGGAAGGCAAGGAGATCCAAATAAAATCCTGAGATTATCATCCAGGAAGAATCACTCAGGGGTAGGGCAATCGCAAGATCCCCA
>CAZLEK010000156.1:0-5369 GCA_964558525.1 uncultured Candidatus Brevefilum sp. | reverse complement strand
TCACCATTCAGTGTGATATACAAGGGTATCACCTGGATAGGCAGGTCTTTAAGCACATCTGCGGGGATATCGCTGGTGCTGTCGGTTATGATTTGGATGTTCATTTTATTTTTCCTGATTGTTTCCGCTTGACAGGTCGATTTTTCGACATTTATTGACCAATTTCTATTATATTGTACTCAAGCTTGCGTTAATAGATCAGTATAAGGTTCGTAAACCATTTGAACAGGGGCTCAATTTTCATCGCCCTTGAAAAAGCACCAACCCAACATGATCGCCCCCAGCGCCAGGATAAACCAGTTGCCAATGGCGCCCGGGGGAGTTGCGGTAAAATCTACGGGTTTGATCGCACCGATCAATATTCTCAAAAAAACTTCAAGGACCAGCAGCAAATACATCAGAGGTACCAGCGAACGATAACGAAAGGATACCAATAATTGGATCAACGCTAAAATCAATTGGGAACTGCCCCACAAGCCAAAAGCAAAGATGACGCCATGCCCGCCAGGGCCTGCCAGGTCCATCCCGGCGATGCTCCCCGCGCCGCCATCCGCAGCAAACATGTGCACCAGGCTGCGGAAAAGGCTGAGCAGCGTGATCAAAACGAAAACAATCCACGGCATTTTCCCGCATGGAAGGGTGTTTTTTGCCTGTTTTGGAAAAAGTGTCTGGACAAACCTATTGATCATAACAGTTTTATCTCTCAGTGATTATTGATGACCCTACCATTAATAATAACCCCATCTAGATGATTAGGTTTCGGATAGCAGATAATTTTATTCTGAAGATAAAAAATCAAAATTAACCCCCGAGTGCAGATGGATGCAGTCCAGGATCGCGCGCCCGAGATGTGACCACCAATGCTCGGGGTTTTATTCGTTTGATGAACAATACCTCCTCTAGACCACCCTCAGCACAAAAACTGCTCTCAGCCAGATCTGAACAACGATTCCTTGAGAGCAGTTTGCGTGTAATATTCTTGTTTGCAATTTCAGAGGTGGCGATCAACATCCTTCAGGCTGATCCGGTTCCTTTAAAGAATAGGTAACAGGCATCTTCGCGATGAAGGGACAGGCCTTAGCTTGAATACAGCCCAAACATTGGATGGCTTCACAATTGTCCTCACTGCCCCTGGCTGAGGACTGCTGGATGTCCAGCTTGCCTTTGCGCACCAACAGATCCAGCATACCAGATAAGGCAGTCTGCTCGACTGATAATTGCTGACTCAAGGTTTGCAGGCTGACCGGCCGATCTGCATTTCTGATGACTTGAATGACTTCTTTTAACATAGGCCTCCTTTGGGCGACCTTCGCTTAACCCAGGCCCAGCAGCAAGCCGCCCTGATAGACAATGAAACCCACCAGCCAGGCAATAATGAACTGTCCAAAAACGCTCAGTAGAGCCCATTTTGTCCCCAGCTCTTTGATTTCAGCCGCCACGGCCACCATGCAGGGCGTATACAGGAGCACAAAAACCATATAAGCCATGGACGCCAGCGCTGGATGGCCGTTGCTTGCATCTGTAAAGCTCGATTCCACCGCGGTGTTGAAATTTGAGGGTTCGGGTTCTACTTCATCTTCAAAGAGATTGACCCCGATGATCAGCGGGATCGACCGGATCGTATCCCAAACAGATCCCAGGAAGCTGACCAATATCTCACCCAGATCTTCAAAAAAGGTGGGGGCCAATTCCGCTGACGATTCTGGATCCTCTTCTAATCCGTGAACCTGGATCATGGTGCTGACGACAACTTCTTTAGCCACAAAGCCAGTGATTAACGGGCCGCTTAATTTCCAATCGTTAAATCCCAGGGGTTGGAAGACGGGCGAAATGCCTTGCGAAAGCGTGGCAAAAGCGCTTTGGTCGACTGGCGTCTGAGCAAAGACTCCACCGCCCAAGGGGAGCGCCAGCAGCAGCCAGATCACAATACTTGTGATCAGGATCACGCTCCAGGCTTTGCGTACGAAAGCGCCGGTGCGCTCCCAGGTATGCAGCCAGATGCCTTTTAGCGTGGGGAGGCGATACGGCGGCAGTTCCAGAACAAAGGGAGAGGAGGCTTTTCCTTTGAACAAGGTATTCTTTAACAACAACCCAACAAGGATCGCAACCACAATACCCAGGAGATAGAGCCAAAAAACCACCATACCCGAGTTTTTAGGGAAAAAAATGGAGGCCAGGAGCACGTAAACCGGCAGCCGGGCCCCGCAGCTCATGAATGGCACCAGCAAACCGGTCATGATGCGATCTTTTTCATTATCCAAGGTGCGGGTGGCCATGATCGCCGGCACCGTGCATCCAAAGCCCACAATCATCGGTAAAAAGCTCTTCCCATGCAAGCCAAGAGTGTGCATTAACCGGTCCATCACAAACGCAGCCCGGGCCATATAACCGGAGTCTTCTAAGATCGCCAGGGCAATATAGAGGAATCCCATGACCGGCACAAAAACCAATACGCCGCCCACGCCAGCGATCACGCCCTCTACCATCAGGCTTTCCACCCAGGTTCCGGCCAATCCAAACAAAGCGATCAAAGCGCTGACCCAGCGGCTGATAGGGCCGCTGACCACACCATCCACCCAATCCAGCATGGGCGTGGAAAGGTCGGTGGTAACTTTGAAGATCACCCACATCATGGCCAGAAAAATTGGCACCCCCAGGATACGGCTGGTGATTATCCGATCAATCTTATCAGATACAGTTCGGCGATTCGGATCGGATTTGGTCATCACCTCCCTGACCAGGCCGTTGATCCAGCCATAACGCCTGTCTGCGATGATCGTCTCCACATCATCCCCATAGATGCCGCGCAGATGATCGATGCTGTTCTGAACTTCAGTCAACAATTCATTGCCGCCTGGAATCTGGGCGATCTTTTCATGCAGGATCGCATCTTCTTCGAGCAATTTTATGCACAACCAGCGGGCGCGATATTTGGAAGAAATTTCATCCTTTTGCTCAATAATTTTTTCCAGCCGGTTGATCTGTTCTTCAATATCCGCGCCGTAATCCACCAGGCGAGTTGGACGATCGAGTATATTTTGATTGAGACCCATGTCAGCTCCTTGTATTTTCCAGGGTGTCCAGAATAGCCTGTTTTAATTCGGTCAAACCCTTTTCCTTGCTGGCGACCGTGGGGACGACTTTTGCCCCGAGGGCGTTGGCTAAATTGGGGACATCGATTTTGATCCCACGGGATTCAGCCACATCACTCATATTGAGGGCAACAATCACGTTGGCGCCCATCTCGAGAATCTGGACTGTGAGATAAAGGTTGCGCTCCATATTTGCGGCGTCCACCACCGTAATAACCACATCTGGATGTTGCTCCACAATAAAATCCCGTGCGATCACTTCATCCAGCGCATACGCCGTCAGGCTGTAAGTGCCGGGAAGGTCAACGACCTTTATTGAACGGCCATCCTGCTGCCAAACGCCCTCTTTCTTCTCCACGGTTTTTCCGGGCCAATTGCCTACGTGCTGGCGTGCGCCGGTCAGGGCGTTAAACAGGGTGCTCTTGCCAGCATTGGGGTTGCCCGCTAACGCAATGGTCATATCTGCTTTCATTAAATCTCTCCTTAACTATCCAATCACTTCCACCAGCATATGGTGGGCCATCCCTCTTCCAATCGCCAGCCGGCTGTCTTTAACATCCAGGATCATGGGGCCATTTTGAATGCGCCGGATGACCCGCAGCGTCATGCCGATATTCAATCCCAGATCCGCCAAGCGCCGGTTCATCCCCCGCCCCCCGCGCAGCGCAACCAGCCGGACCTCTTCACCTTCAGATACCATTGCTAAAGGCAGCATCGCAGTCCTATTCCTGTATGAGCTCAACAATAATCTCCTTGGCTTCAGATTTTCGCAAGGAAAGGTTGTAACCCTTGATTGAATATTCAATCGGATCGCCAAAGGGTGCAACCCTGACGACTCTGATACTGGACCCAGGGACAATTCCCATATCCATCATCCGGCGTTTGATGGCGCCTTTGCCCCCCACCCGAACAATAACAGCATCCTCACCCTGCTTCAGATCGCTCAGGGGAATATGTTCGGTTGTGACAAGATCACTTTTTGCCATATGATCACCTTTCGTTGAATTCTTCGTGTTGTTCGTGAATTTTTTCTGGTTAATATCCTTTTCCAGGGCAATTTCAGATAGGATGGGAGAAACAAGAATGTTTCCAGCCATCTCGCAGGATAACGTTAGATGCACACCATCCACTTCAACCAGGAGATTTTCAGCGCCGGCAGCGATTGGCGTGATCCTGGTTCCCTCGTGGATCCCCTGGCCGGCTAAAAACTCTTTGATGGTCGCGGCGCCGGTACAATGTTTTACCTGAGCCGGCCTGCCAACCGGAAGGTCGCGTAAGGAGATATCAGGGTTGACCCGGTCCGCGCCTTCAGGCCTGGGGATCGGGAAACCACGCGGGCTGTATACCGGGAATTCCAGATAGGCATCCAGACGATTGATCAAATCCTCGGGGGAGACATGCTCAAGCTCGCAGGCGACCTGATTGGCTTCATCCGGTGACATTTGCAGCTTCTCAACCAGGAAGACCTCCCACAAACGATGCCGCCGGAGAGTCTGGTTGGCTATCTCTTCACCCTGGGCTGTCAATTTGGCGCCTTTATACGGCTGATAAGATAAATAGCCCGTGCTTTGGAGCTTACGACACATTTCATTGACTGAGACGGTCGTGATGTCGAGTGCTTTGGCAAGTTCGGACAGAGGGACTGGCCGGTCCTCCTTTTGCAAACGGGCGACCGTCACCAGATACATTTCCATACTTTCACTGAGGTTCTCAAGCGGCGTTTGTTCCATAATCTGAGGTATGCCTTTTATTTTTGATTTTTTTATTAAGGTCAGCCTTATTTTATCAGCTATGGCTAACTTGTCAATGGAACTTGGGATACCATTTATCACAGATGGGCCTGATAGATGTCACCTAAGTCCAAAATTTCCGCTTACGGCTTGATTTCATCCATCAGCCAAGGTCAATTAATCCGGATTATCTACCGGCCTGGGAGGTTCAGTGAAGCATAAAACAATCAACGATTGACATTAAGGGCAACTGCAACCATCCTCAGCTGGCTGGCAGCGCTGATCAGGACCTTAGATTGTCTCAGGTTGTGAGCCCACAAAAAGGACTAAAATGGGCGTGATAAATTAACCTGTTCCAGACAAGGAGATCAAATGACCACAGATACAAACCAACCCCAAGCTGCTGGAATCCAGCAGAAGAGAGTCTGCTACCATTCCAACGCTGGTGATGCCGTCTACGGGCTGGGGCTGATCGGCGCGGCCATCTTCTACATCGGCCAGGCCACCAGCTTCTGGATGGGCGTGCTGGGAATGCTGAAGGCCTTTG
>CAZLEK010000155.1:0-5433 GCA_964558525.1 uncultured Candidatus Brevefilum sp. | reverse complement strand
GATCGATCCCAGGCCGCTGCCCTTCTTTTCGGAATTGCGGGAGAGCATGTTCATCAGCAGCCCGACGGTGGCCGAGACCAGCGCCCAACCGGCAATCGGCATCACCCGTGAAAGGGCGATCTGGAAGCCGTCTCGAACGGTCGGGTCGCCGCCGCGCAGCCGGATCATGGCCGCGCCCACCAGCGCCGTGCTGTTGAAATAGACCACGAAGTACTGCACCAGGTAGAACAGGAACAGGACCACGTAGCCAAAAACCGGGAAGCCGGTGTTGAGGATCTGATCAAACACGTTGCCCAGCAAGGTGGGGATCAGGAAGGTCAGGGTCACGAAGATCATCACCACGGATGAGATGATCGGGAAGACCAGCAGTTCCTTATCCTGTTTGAGAACTTCCAGGCTGGCCTGGGCCAGCTTCCAGCTGCGTTGGATGCGATTCATGAGCGCTCCTTATGGGTTTGGGATGACAATTGGGTTAATTGTAAAGCGGAGGGGTCGGGGATGTCAATGTTTGCTGGAGATGCCCGTTGGTCGGGTATGTCGGCGAAGCCGACTACCTGACTGTTTAAAATCGGTGATGAGTATTTCTTATTTGTCTGCGTCGTTTTTGTCAGGTAGGCGCCTTTAATTTATGCAAATTGTTGATATGGGCTATCCAAAGTAAATTGTCTGTGAAGGATTTAATGCTAGACCCAGCGCCATACATGACCTACCAATGATTGCTGAGCATCAATCCAAATCCCCATGCCAGAGCTGCTGCATCTCGCCGCTGGCGTGCAGCAGGTCTTCCAGCTTTCCCTCGGCCTCGATCCGGCCTTCTTTCAACACGATGATCTTGTCAGCCCGCTGCAAAGCCGGCTTGCGGTGGCTGACCACCAGGCAGGTCGCCTCCTGCTGCAGGGTAAAGATCCGCTCCCAGAGCATCTTCTCCGTCTCCACATCCAATGCGCTGGAGATGTCATCAAAGACCAGCAGGGAAGCCTCGCGGGCGAACATGCGCGCTGCAGCCGCCCGCTGGCGCTGGCCGCCGGAAAGCTTGACGCCCTTGGCCCCAATTTTCGCCGAGAGGCCGCCCGGGATCTCTGCCAGGTCCTTTTCCAGCACAGCCAGGTGAATCGCCTGCTCCAGATCCACCTTTTCCTCCGGCGCGCCCAGCAGGATGTTCTCGCGTAAAGATTCGCTGAACAGCAGCGGCGCCTGGGGCGTGTAGGCGCTGCGTGGGGGGACGAAGAACTCCCCGGGGGAGCTGACCCGCTTCCCATTCCACAGCACCTGGCCGGATTGAGGCGGCAGGAGCCCCAGCAAAGCCTGCAGCAGGGTGGTCTTGCCCGAGCCCACCCGGCCGGTGATCACCACGAACTCACCGCGCTGGATGGTCAGCGAAACTTCTTCAACCCCCCGCCCCGTATCCGGGAAGCGGTAAGTCAGGCCCCTCACCGCCAGCGTCTCCAGCTGGTGCTCGGGGCGTTTTTCAATCACCGGCGCCTCAGGCGGCGCTTCCCGCAGGTAAACCGGCGCATATTCAACCAGTTTTTCAGCTGGCGTGCCCTGCAGGAGGTGGACCATCCGGTCGATCGAGACCCCCAGGCGCTTGAACCAGGCCAACTTATCGCCGATGATGGCCGAAAAGTCCGTCACCCAGGTCAGGTAATAGACAAACAAGGCCAGGTCGCCCACGGAGAAGTTCCCGGTTTGCATGGCGGAGCCGGCGGTCAGCAGGATCAGCCCGGTGAACAGGTTGGCGGTGTTGCGAAAGGCGGAATCCAGCACCTGGCTGAACAGGGCGTCTTTCAAAGATGCCTTGCGCCGCACCGCGTTGAGCGCCTGGAGGTGCTGAATGCTGCGCGCCTCCGCGCCGGCCACTTTGACGGCCTGGACCGCGCCGAACAGCTCGCCGACGAAGTCGGTCACTTTTCCGGTCGCCTCCCGGCTGGCCTGCCGGTATTCGGTGATCTTGTTCTTGGCAAAATTGGCGATCAAGATCACGATCACCAACGGGATAAAGACCACCAGGGTGATCGTGACGTTGATCCGCAGCATGACCACCAGGGCCACGATGGCAAAGAATCCAAACCCGAAGACGATCAGCATCTCAGACATGAACCAGGCCAGCTCCTGGGCGTCGTCTCTAAAGCGGCTGACCGCCTCGCCGGGGGAGGCGGGCACGGCTCGGGCAGCCGGCCGGCGCAGGATCGTATCGAACATGTTGCGGCGCAGCAAAGCCGTCACCGTGTATTGGAAGGTGAAATACAGCAGCACATCGGTGAAGAATGCCGCGCCCCGCCCTACAGCGATGGCCACGAAGAAAGCCGCCAGGGCCCACAGGCTGAAGCCCGTTTGGGCCGCGCCGGTCAGCTGGTCGAAGACCGCCTGGATCACAAAGCCGCTTAACTGGGGGAAGACGCCGAAGATCATAATTTCCATCAGCCCGAAGGCGCCGTAAACCCAGGGCTTGTATTTTGTCAACTGCCAGATGTACCACCAGGTGCTGGGGCGTTCCTGGGCTTTTGGATGGAGGCCTTGGCTCATGTCAACACCTCCGCCATGCCGGCTGCCAGGAGTCGGCTGAATTGCGAGTGCGGGTTCAGCGCCAGGGCGTAGCGGTCGCCAAATTCGAGGATGCGGCCCTTCTCCAGGATCATGATCTTGTCCGCCCGTTGGATCGTCTTCAACCGGTGAGCGATGATCAGCGCGGTCCGCCCTTTCGTCAGGCGGTCGACGGCCCGCTCGATCAGGCGCTCCGTGGCCGGGTCCAGCCGGGAGGAGGCTTCATCCAACACCACCACGCCCGGGTCCCGCAGGAAGATGCGCACGAAGGCCAGCAGCTGCGCTTCCCCGGCGGAGAGGCCCGCCCCGCCCGATTCCAGCACCGTGTCCAGGCCGGATTGTAAACCGCCGACCCAGCGCGATAGGCCCAGTTCCTCGATCACCGCCAGGATCTGCTCGTCGGGGATCGTGGGGTCAAAGAAGGTCAGGTTGTCGCGCACGCTGGCGTGAAAGAGCTCAATCGACTGGGTGACCATCCCAATCCGCCGGCGCAAAACCGCCAGGGGGATCTGGCGGATGTCGGCCAGCTGGCCGCCGCCTTCCCCGGTGCTCAGGCGCACCTGGCCCGATTGGGGGTCGTACAGCCGGAACAGCAGGCGGGTCAGGGTCGTCTTGCCGCCCCCGGTGCGCCCCAGCAGCCCCAATACCTCACCTGGCGCCAGCTGGAAGGTAACGTCCTTGAGGACCTGTTCTTCTGTGGGCGCGGGCGCCGGATGTGGGCCGCCCTGAGCCGGTTCGTCTTGATAATTAAAGCACACCCGCTCAAAGGCCAATGCCAGGGGCCGGCCCAGCGGCGGGATCAGGCCTGCCGGGGCGGTTGGCGGCGCGGAGAGCCTGCTCTCGATCGCCAATAATTCACCCACCCGCTTAACGCTGGCCAGGGACTTCTGCACGTTGGAGAGCTGGCGGGAGATATCTTCCAGGGGGCGCTCCAGCATGCGGTTGTACTGGTAGACAATATACACCGTCCCGATGGTGATGGCCCCGCCCAGGTAGAGCGAGCCGCTCACCCCCAGCGAAGCGGCGGTGCCCAGGGCGAAGATCAGGAACATGCTGTTGAGCATGATGTTGACCATCAGGCCGGCCTTGATCGAGCGCTGGAACATGCTCTGGATGCGGATGAAGAACTGCCGCAAAGTATAGGCCCGGCCGCCGTTGGCGCGCAGGTCGGCCGTGCCGGCCAGGCGCTCTTCGAGGAAGCTGTAGAAATCGGCTTCGGCTTTACGCTCCGCCTCCCAGTGGGGGACGGCGATGTTGCGGAAGCGGGTGAGGACCAGCAGGGCCAACAGGCTGAAGCCGGTCAGCACCAGGCCGATCCGCCAATCTTCAAAGAAGAGGATCACCAGGATGGCCACCACCAGCAGCAGGTTGCCAACCAGCTTGAGCAGGAATTGAGAGAAGAACTCGTTGAGGGTGTTGATGTCCGAATCGATCCGGCTGATCATCTCGCCCGGGGGGTGGGCCTTGTGAAAGCTCATGTCCAGGCTTAAAGCATGCCGGGTCAGGTCTTCCCGCAGGGCGTTGGCGGCCGACCAGCCGACGTTTTGCGCGTAGTAAGCGGTGATGATGGCCAGGATCTGCTGGCCGAGGGCGGCGAACAAAAAATACACGCCCAGCCGGACCAGGTTCTGCAAGACCTCCCCGGTGATGACCGAGTCGATAAACTGGCGCATGATCTGCGGGATCAGCAGCTGCAGCCCCAAATTGGTGAAGATCAACAGCGCCAGCAGGGCCACGCGGCCTTTTTGCGGGCGGAGGTAGGTTTTGAGAAGCGCTTGGGCGGAGGTTGGGTTTTTCAACATGGGCGCGGGTTCAGCAGGATTCGACAAAGGCCATAAACAGGGCCTGCATCCCGGGGTCTTCGGGCAGGCATTCCGGGTGCCACTGCACCCCCAGGGCGAAGCCGGCGCCTTCCACCACGAGGGCTTCTACCAGGCCGTCGGGCGCGAAGCCGATCGCCTCCAGCCCCCCACCGACCCTGGCGATCCCCTGGTGGTGCAGGCTGTTGACGGGGATCTCATCGGCGCCGAGGAGTTTGTGCAGCAGGCTGCCGCATTTGAGGCTGACGGTGTGGGCCAGCTTGTCCCTTGGGTAGTCCGGGAACCAGTCGTGCTTCATGGCGTTTTTCACCTGGTCGGCGATGTGGGTGTGCAGCGTCCCGCCGAAGGCGACGTTGAGGGCCTGGATCCCGCGGCAGATCGCCAGCAGGGGCTTGCCGGCCCCCAGGAAGGCTTCGATCAGCCCCAGCTCCAGGGCGTCCCGCTCGGGCGAGACCCCATACACCCTGGGGTGCAGCAGGCCGTTAAAGCGGGCCGGGTCGATGTCCCCGCCGCCGGTCAGCAGGAGCCCGTCCAGCCCTTGGGCGAGGGTGGTGGGGGCATCCGCCTCGATTCCGGTGGGGATCAGCACAGGCAGGCCGCCGGCCTTCTGGATGGCGGTGATGTAGGCCTGCCCGACCTGGCAGACCGTGGATCCGGATGTGTTGCGGCCCAACCCCCCGGTCAGGCCGATCAGCGGCTTTGGTTTTGACATGATTCTTCTCTAGTAAGGATTTCCTTTGTGATTAATAACCACAAAGGAAACACCAAGGACACAAAGGAAACACCAAGGACACAAAGGTTTCATTTATCGTATCTATTCATTCCTGATCATATTCCTTAAAAACGATTACAGACTATCCTGCTGTGAAATTTCCGATGGGATCAAAAGCCATTTACAGCGCCTGAGTTGCAGGAAAGCGGAACCTTCTCAGGAAACAAATGACCCGGAATAGTTAAACTGACAATTATTTTCTAAGTAAAAAACCTTAGTTATTTGTGACCTCATCGTACCCTCGGGGTATCGTGTGTACTCAAAGTGCCCTCTGGGTATCGTGTCCTCATCGTGCCC
>CAZLEK010000154.1:0-5496 GCA_964558525.1 uncultured Candidatus Brevefilum sp. | reverse complement strand
TGAAGAAGAAGCCAAGTGAGTGTCTCACTTGGTCTTTGTAAAGAGAATTTGGTTTAAAGAATCTGTTTCTGTATAATAATTTAAGGATCCTATTTTTTTATATTTTTACATTTAATTTTCTTGACCCAAAAAATTATTGACGCCAATCACTAAGAGGAAAAAATGCACGATGCTGATCACCCTAAATATCCGGTTTTTGTTATGTGCGGGGAAGATCCCAGGCGCCGAAAACTGATGGATGCAGTCGACCCTGAAGGACAATACAAGTCTAAGGCGCTCCTGCCATTTCTGGGCAAGCGGTTGATCGATTGGCAGTTGGAAGAACTGCGAAAATCTCCCTATATCGGCGGCCTCTATTTGATCGGATTGACTGAGTCAGATATCAGCTTTGATTTTCCTGTAGAATTTATCCCGGCGGAGACCACCTCTGATTTCGGCGAAAAACTTGCGCGAGGGCTGGATTACCTGGAAGGAAAGGGGCCAGAACCGGGTTTGATCGCGATCAGCTCCAGCGATGCACCGGCCATCCGGGTCAAAGATATTAACACTTTTTTTGAGAAAATTGGGCAGGTGAGTGGCTGCGAAGTGTATATTTCCCTCGTGCCGGAGGAAGTCGCCGAGGCGGTTTTTCCCAACTCGGGCCGCGTGGTGGCGCGCTTTAAAGACTGGCGGGTCTTCCCGGGGGAGTTGTTTGCCCTCAGTCCCCGTGCGATTCGCATGCAGCAGCAGGTGATCCGTGATTTTGGCCTGCTGCGGCGCAAGATCAACCGCCAGGCGCGCAAGATCAGCCTGGGACCCATGCTGGGCTACCTGGCAAAACATCCGCGTTCCTGGTGGACACTGATCAAATACATGCTTGGCAATGCCACCCTGGCGGAGGGGGAGCGCATGGTTTCATCCATCTTCGGCTGTAAAACACGCGGCGTCATTATCCAGGATGCCGGGTTCGGCATGGATATGGACATCCCGGGGGATTATGAGCGGTTGGAAGCGTATGTGCGCAAAACAAAACTTGGCGGGGAATAATGCCTCCAAATCTGGCGGTCCAAGCTGCCAGTATTCAGGGGTTTTATTCTTTACGAGCGTTCTTTTTCAGGCTTCTGAACACTGAAATTTAAAATTCCTAGAAGGGTGGAAACAGCCGCAGAAACGAACAGCACTGAGTGGTAGCTGCCGCTGAGGTCATGGGCGATCCCAAATGGCATTGGGCCAATGGCTGCGCCAACGATCCCCAAGGCTGATGTGAAGCCGAAAATACTCCCCAAATATTTTCTTCCAAAGAAGGCTGGCCAAACGATCTGCATCACTGCCCTCGTTAGACCATTGGAAAACCCGACCAAAATACCAAAAACCAGCGCCAAACCGGCCCCGTTGATAAAAGCCACCAATGCCAGGGAAACACCCTGAACAATCAACCCAACTGCCATCAAGTACTTGATGGGCAGCCTGTCAGATAAATACCCGCCAACCAGGTTGATCACTGCTGCAACCATCGCGATTGGCACAAAAACGCTGGCTGCGGAGGATGCGCTCAGGGATTGCATTTTAAAAATATCCACAAGATGGAAGGTCAGGCCGGTCATCAACATCGCAACCAGCGAAGAGCTGAGCGCCATGATCCAAAAAGCATAAGTCCGCAGAGCTTCTTTGAGCGTCCAATTTTCCTGGTCGTGACCGGATGGGAAGCTTGCCCTTGGTGGATCCGGCGCAGGGCCTGGGTTACCATCTGGAGTCAACCCATGATCTTCAGGGCGATTTCGAAATAGCAGGTATCCAAGGGGAGTCATGATCAGCAGCAGGGAGAGCCCCAACAGGCCGTATGACCAGCGCCAATCAAGAACAGCGATCAACCAATAAACAAGATTGGGAAATGCGCCCATTCCGAGAAGCGCCATTAATAATCCGGAAATTCCCATCACCAAACCTCGTTTTTGTTCCCACCATTGATTGATCACTGTTTGGCTGATGAGTCCCAGGCTTCCCTGGCCAAGCATCCTGACCAGGATAAAGCCAATTGCGACCATCCAGGCGTTTTGAACCAGGCCCATATAAATGCAGGAAAATCCAAACAAGATGGATACCAGTGTGACCATTTTACGGGTCCCATGACGGTCAATTTGTTTTCCGACCAGCGGCAGTGAGAACCCACCAACCAATGTGCCTAAGGAATAGAGTGAGCTTAATAAGGCCCGGTTGATTTTCAAGTCCGTGATCAGGTGCTCGATAAAAATTGATTCCGTGTAGGTCTGGCCAGGACTTGTCATGATCATGCCAAGGGTTCCCACCGCCACGATAACCCAGCCATAGAAAAACGGCCATTTATGGACGAATTGATCTTGATGCCGGTTCGCCGTCTGCTGAAGTTGTGTCATGAAGAACGAAGTCCCTTAAAATAAAATTGCCCAATCCTTTGGACAGGTGTGTTTTCAGTCCTTTTGCCGTCCTATCCTGCGATTGGAACGACCTAAACCTCTTATCAGCCCCATTCAGCGATTGAATTTTGACCTTTACCATCCAGAAGATGTTTGCCTTCCAAGGCGGACCACATGAACGCCTCGCCGTCAAAGCCCTCCACCGGGTCATAGGCGTACACGCCAGCTTCCAGGTCGCGCCAGATGCGGTCGAACCAGGCGCGCAGGCTTCCTGCAATCAAGGGGCGCTCCGGCCGGTTTTGGAGAAAGAGCAGGATCTGCCCGGCGCGTTCAGCCTCGGGCGGATCAGCAGCAATGCAGAAATAGTACCCGGTATCGCTGGTTGTAATCGGAATCCAGCTGGCATGCCACCAGGCGTGCCGCAGGTAGGGGGATTTCTCTGGCTGTTGGCCTTCAAAGCCGCCTTTTTCGGCGATTTTGCAGAGCAGCCCCCAGGCGGCCTGAATTTCTGAGATCGGCATCAGGCGCCAGTTGCCGATCATCCCGGCCGATTTGCGGGTTTCACCATCCGCAACCAGCCAGGCCCTGCGCATCTCTTCAGGGAGGGTTAGGCCTGTTTTCTCACTGAAGTTCTCCAACGCTGCAGGTTTGGCGGGTGGATTAAACGTCACCCCGGGAGCCTGTGCAAGGGCCCAGGACTGGATTTTTGCGAATGATTCAGTGATCGGAAGCGGTTCAGCCATTTTTCTCCAATGATTAATCAGACTGCCTTATCGCTTTTCTTTTCTTAAGTGCCGGCGCGGTGGTTGGCTGCGCCCGGTGATGGTTTCTTTCTGCCGTTTCTTGGCGGCTGGATTCTTTTCAACATAGAGTTTTTCGCCTGTGAAAGGGTCCTTTTCTGTGTGGTACATCACACTGGCATAGGTGGAGGGGGTGGGGGTGAAGACCTGCACCTGGTCCGGCAGCACGTTTAATTCCTGGCTGGCGAAGCGCTTGAGGGCCTGCATGTCAGCCAGGGTACAGCCCGGGTAAGCCGCGATCAGATAATAGCTGAGGAATTGCCGCTTTCCCACGGCTTGATTCATCTTATCAAAACGTTCTTTGAAAGCCAGCAGTTTTCCTGAGTCGGGTTTGCGCATGCGCGCCAGCACATCCGATTGGCTGTGCTCTGGGGCGACCTTCAGCTGTCCGGAAATGTGATGCTGGACCAACTCTTTAAGGTAGGCCTCCCCATGCTCCGTATCGGAGAGCAGCAGGTCGTATCTCAGACCGGAGCCCACGAAGACCTTATCGACACCCTTGATTGTGCGCAGCCTCTTGAGTAATTCAGTTTGTTTTTGGTGATCGACGGGCAGGGTTGGGCAGGTTTCGGGGTAGAGGCAGCTTTTTTCCTCGCAGGGGCCCTTTCGAAGTTTAACCGGGCATTCAAAGCCGTACATGTTAGCCGTTGGACCGCTCAGGTCGTAGATCACGCCTTGGAAGTCGGGTAGGAGGGCAATCTCTTCAGCTTCTGCCAGGATAGATTCCTGGCTGCGCCAGCGCACCGTGCGGCCTTCATGCACGGCAATCGCGCAGAAGTTGCATTCGCCGTAGCAGCCGCGGTGGGTGGGGATGGAGAAGCGGATCGTCTCGAGGGCTTTGACGCTGCCCCGGCGTTCGTAATATGGGTGCTGGGCGCGTTCAAAGTCCAGCGCGTAGACCTGGTCCAGGGCCTCCTGGGCCAGGTGGGGGTAAGGTGGGTTCTGGACCAGGTAGCGGTCACGGTGCAGCTGCACCAGGCCTTTGGCGCTCTTGGGGTCATTATTGCGGTAGAAGGTGTGGAACATGTCGATAAAGGCGTCTTTGTCTGCCGCGACTTGTTCGAAAGCGGGGAGTTCCAGGTAATCGGCTGGGATATTTTTGCTGATGTAGCACAGCCCCCGGATTTCCCTGGGATCCTCACCCTGATCCAGGGCCCGGGCCAGGTCAATCACTGCGCCTTCCGCCATGCCGTACAGCAGGTAATCGGCCTTGGCGTCAAACAGGGCCGACCGCCGGACTGCATCAGACCAGTAGTCGTAGTGCGCGATCCGGCGCAGGCTGGCTTCCACCCCGCCCAACACGATCGGGACCGTGTCTTTGAAATAGCGGCGGATCAGGTTGGCGTACACCAGGGTGGCGCGATTGGGGCGGCGGGTGTTCCTTCCGCCGGGGGTGTAATCATCGGCGCGCCGCGGCCGGCCGGTGGCTGTGTAGTTGGCCACCATGGAGTCGATGCTGCCGGCGGAGACCCCCCAAAACAGCCGGGGCTCTCCCAGGCGGGTGATGTCCACCTCGGACTCCCAATCCGGTTGGGCGATCACGCCGACCTTGTAACCGGCATCGAGCAGGACTTTGCCAATGAGGGCGATCCCCATAAAGGGGCTGTCAATATAGGAGTCGCCTGTGATCAGGATCACATCCAGCTGATCCCAACCCAGGTTCTCCAATTCTTGTGAGGTGGTGGGTAAAAACATTGCGGGCCTTAAGGTTATAGAATGTAGGTTGATTTTACCGGAATTAGAGCGTTTGGTAGTCGGGATTTGGTTCCTTTCCAATTACATGCTTGTTCAAAAAAACAAGGAAATCCGGCGTAGGTCTCGCTCGGTCTTTATTACCCTGAAGCGAAGCTGAACCCCGGAGCAAAACGGAGAAGGGCCTGAGTGCGAAGCCTCCTGACAGGACCGAGCAAAAACGAAACTTTTACTTTCTGGTTCTGGCTTGTCCAGGTTAGGTTTATCGGGCCAAAATCCATGCAAGCATAAAAATGTCAGAGGCAACGGCGCTGACTGAAAAAATGCAAGGAGCGGATTGTAAACGGATTGATTTTGATCTCACCCCCAATGGATTAAGGTTGGCAAGTATTCAATCGGGCAGGATTTGCCTGGATAACCGCGGCGCCATCCTCAATTCCATCCATGTTCAATCCGTATCCAGCCAGAGTATTTTGCAAAAAATTGATAAGATAGGGACTACAAATGACTCACCTGCGCTTGGAGTCATTTGTCTAAAATGCGCTCCTCTGGATGGTTGAAAGTTGGTGGTTTTCTCCGGAGCAGCGCATCGGAAAGCCCCTCGAGTGGATCTCGAGGGGCTTATTCATTTT
>CAZLEK010000153.1:0-5539 GCA_964558525.1 uncultured Candidatus Brevefilum sp. | reverse complement strand
CTTCTTCCCTTTTGACTATCCTTTTCTTCTAACTTGACATTGTCAAAGTAGACACAAGAAATTTTCGTTTTTACGGGAGATTCCAATAACGGAGCTGATCCACCCGGACGTTGAACCCAGAGGTGTTGGCATACGCGATCAGAAAGCCGGTATACCCATCAGATGGTAAGGTGTCATCGGTTGCCGTACCCACCTCTTCGCCATCGATATAGAAGGTAAAATTTTGACCTTCCATCCAAACGCCAACCCTATGGGGGTTGTTTGTACCATTATTCAGGGGTTCTGCAGCCTGGAAGGGGCGAATCTGGTTGATGTCCACATTTTCGGCCATGCGGAAGAACCCCCACTGCCCATCACAGGTGATGCCCATGAAGTAGAACTGTTGGCCGTCGGAACTGCTGCGAACTGCCAGGCCAAAGCGGTCATTGCCGGAACAATTTGAAAGTTCGATTGTGGCTTCCAGGTAGGCATTCTTAAGTTTTGGGCCGGAAACGTACCAGCTGTGCCAGTTGGGGTTGTTTTTGGCGGTCAGGGACAGCGCACCGTTGACCACCTCAAAGGTAGCCTGGGTTGAATCAAAATCCCAGGGACTGGAACTGCCATCAAAATCCTCGGTCCAGGCTGGCGCACCCAGGAACTGCGCCGGGTCATCGATGTCTTCGGTGGCTGTGGGCGTGGGCGTGGCAGTGGGCGTTTCTGTCGGCGTGGCAGTGGGTTCGGAGAGTGTGGCTGTTTGGGACGGTGTGGGTTGGGCGTCTTCAGCAGTTGGGATCTGTGTTTCCGTTGCCGCTTCAGTTAACAGTCTCGCCACCTGGGTGGCAACCAGGTCTGGGGTTGGGGCTGAATCACCAGGCAGGTTGCAGCCGGATAATAGGATCATCAGGGCTAGAACACTGATCATTACACGATGTTTGCGTTTCATGGCGCGCTCCTGGGGATTGTGAATCTGGCGTTGTGGCTATTATAAAGGTTTCGAATCCAAATCGCAACCCGGACTTTGGTCAATGGTTAATGAACATGTGACAACTCATTATCTGATGTTAACCGGTGGTTAGGAAAACACAGGTATAATCACACGAGGCACTTTAATGATCAGATGACAAGGATGGACTTATGGATTTGTTTGAAAAATGTTACCAATATTCCACGGTCAAAGAAGCCCGGGAGAGCGGCATTTATCCCTATTTCATCCCGCTGGATGAGAACGAAGGGACGGAAGTCACCTATCAGGGACGCAATGTGATCATGTGCGGCTCGAACAATTACCTGGGCCTCACCACCCATCCCAAGGTGCGCCAGGCCGCGCTGGACGCCACTGAACGCTACGGCACAAGCTGCACCGGTTCACGCTTTTTGAACGGGAACATGACCCTCCATGAAAAACTTGAAGCAGAATTAGCAGCCTTTGTGGGCAAAGAGGCCGCCCTGGTCTTCTCGACGGGCATGCAGGTGAACCTTGGAACGATCAGCGCGGTGGTTGGGCGCGGGGATATCGTCATCCTCGACAAAGACGACCATGCCAGCATCGTGGACGGCGCTTTCCTGAGCGGCGGGAAGATCGAGCGCTACCGCCACAACGATATCGATCACCTTAAGCGGGTGTTGAAAAGCCTGCCTGAGGATAAAGGAAAATTGTTGGTTGTAGATGGTCTGTTCAGTATGGAAGGGGATATTGCCCCCCTGCCAGAGCTGGCGCCTCTCTGCAAGCAGTACGGCGTGCGTTTAATGGTGGATGACGCCCATGCCATGGGTGTGCTTGGCGGGGGCAGGGGGACGGCGGCTCACTTTGGCATGACAGCGGATGTGGACCTGATCATGTCCACCTTCAGCAAGTCCTTTGCCTCCCTGGGTGGGTTTGTCGCCGGCGAACACGATGTGATTGACTATATCAAGCACTTTGCCCGCAGTCTGATCTTCTCTGCCAGCATTCCACCAGCCAACGCGGCGACTGCGCTGGCCGCCCTTGAGGTGATGCGTGAAGAACCAGAACGGATCGCGCGGGTGAACCAGATCGCCGATAAGATGCGGGAAGAATACCAAAGGTTGGGCTTCAACACCGGCGATTCAGTCACGCCCGTGATCCCGATCATCATCGGAGATGACGAGATGACTTTCCTGACCTGGCGGATGTTGTTTGATAACGGGGTGTTTGTAAATCCGGTCATTTCACCTGCAGTTGCCCCGGGGCGTCAACTGCTGCGTACCAGCTATATGGCCACCCATACCGACGAACAGCTCGATCGGGTGCTGTCAATTTTTGGGTCTGTTGGCAAAAAACTCGGCTTGATTTGAGTCCTTTTCTTTAAATGTCAAAAACAGCGGCCAACTGGACCGCTGTTTTTTGGTTATTTGCAGGTTAGGGGTTTTCCCAGTAGCGAACCTGGTCGACCCAAACGGTGAAGTTATCTGTGGCATCTTTACCAACAAAGATGCCGAAGCTGCCTTCCAGATAGGCATTGTCTGTGACTTCATCAACCTTTTCCCCGTTGATGTACAGGGCCAGTTCAGAATCCCGGGCCATCACCCCGAGCCTGTTGGCCTGCTCTTCACCCTCAAGGATTGCGTCGCTGGCCGTCCAGTTAATCGGGAAATACATGGTTTGTCCATCCCAGCGGCGCAGGCTGTAGCGGCCGTCGCAGGTGATGCCGAACAGATAGCCCTTATTTGCATCGGCCTTCGCCGGCACACGGAACATCAAACCGTAGTGGTCGCTGCCTTCGCAATCAGGTGTCTGCACCAACGCTTCCAGATAGAAATCCGTGAGATAAGGCCAGGAAAGCCGCCAGCCGTCCAGTTCCGTTTCAGCGGTCAGCTTTAAGAAGCTGTCCTCGAAGGCAATGGTCGTGTACTGGTTTGATCCGGTCGGCCAGTTGTCGCCATTTGCCATGTCGTCCACCCAGTCCGGATCGCCCAGGGTCGTGGCCGGGTCCGTCCCCGAAAGGGTGGGGGTGGGTTCGGCTGTGGGGGTGTTGGTGGGCGTGGGCGCCTCGGTTTCTTCAGTCGGTTGAGGCGTGCTGGTTGGGACCTCTTCGGTTTCTTCCGGCGTCTCTTCAACAGGTTCTGTCAGCGTTGGCGTCGGTTCAGCTTCTACCGGCGTTCCGGTGAGGATTTGCGCGATCTCAGTTGCCATGGAATCATCCGCGTCTTCCGGCGATTTTTCCTGGCTTGCCGGATAATTACAGCCTGTCAAAACGACTGCCAGAAGGAGTAGTGAGATTATCAGTAGCTTTTTCATACAAATACCATCCATTTCTTCATTAATCGAATGATCACCAATCTATGGACGTGATAAGGTTCAAAAAAGTTCCCTTTGGCTCAATTTTAGCACTTCTTGGGAACCATTACAGTGGAACATGTGCAAGTTCCCTGCCAGTTATAAGCGCAGATTTAATTAATCAACCTCCCTCCCCATGGTAAAATGGATTGGGTCTGGGTTTCAGATGGATTGGGTGCCCATTTTTATTTTAAACTAGAGTTGGTGTCTGGATGGAAGCGCTTATTGCGATTTGTTCAATTCTTTACCTTGCCTGGCCGCTGATCATATTCTTTGGTTTGCGCGCACTTGCTTTGCGGAGGCTGCCGATTGGGGCGCGGCTGTACCAGGGGCTGTCCCAGGTGTTCATTGCCTGGTTGGTCTGGGGATTGTTTCTTGGATTCATTTATTGGCAGGGCAGCCAGCCGATCGTACTGTTTCCGCAGCCGGTTGATCATCTTCTGTTTGGCGCCTTGGGATTGATTTCCGGTGGGGTGACCCTCAGCGGATTGATCCATCATTGGCGTAAGGGCCGGATCCGCCTGGCAGATGCCAGGAGCCTTGAAGCTTTGATGGCGCTTTCACCGGATGATTTTGAGCGTCTGGTGGCCGAACTGTTTGCATCCTACGGCCATCAGGCCCAGGTTGCGGGCGGCGCCTCTGACCACGGCGTGGATGTGATCGTTCAGAGCGCCCAGGGGGAAAAGTGGGTGGTGCAGTGCAAACGCTATGCCGGTTCGGTCGGCGAGCCGGTGGTGCGCGACCTCTTTGGTACACTGCAGCATGAAGCAGCCCAGCGCGCCTACCTGGTCACGACCGGTAGTTTTACGACCCAGGCGCAAACCTGGGCTGAAGGCAAACCGATCGTGCTGTATGATGGTGAATCGCTGGTCAAACTGATCCGGAGAACGGTCAACCGAAAAGGGCGCGAGATCTAAACCTTTCCTGTCAAAACGAATTCAGCCAAATCCTGCAGCAGCCTTTGAACCTGGATGCCGTGCGCCAGGTTGGGGAGGAAACTGATCACCGGATCGCCGCCGAAGAACAGGTAGTGATTGTGCACCAGCGCCCGCAGCCAGCCTGAGGGAGCATAGTCGGAAGGGAAGGTGGTGTGCGGGTGGTAATCGCTGTTGACCGCATGCCGGCGCCAGCCTTCCTCGGGAAGATAGGTGTCATAAGCATCCGGTTGGGCGGTGCTGAACAGCAGAGCGCCTCTTTCCCCTCGTAATTCTAGGGCCAACTGATCCCCGGTGCCAGCCGAGACCCGGCTGGCTCGGAGGGTGCCCACCGCACCTGATTTTGGGTCCTCAAGCAGTGCAGTGCTGCACAGGTCTGAACTCTGAGGAACATCCGCAAAATGGCCGCTGGCTGCGGCGGACTTCACGACCAGCGCATCTCCCAGGAAGGCGAGCAGCAGGCTGAGCGCGTGGGAACCCAGGTCGGCTGCTGCGCCATTGCTCGGGATGGGCTGCAGGCGTTCGGGATGCTTTTGGCGGTAGGCAGGGTCGAGGTAGCTGCTGTGCAGGTATTCGGCGTGGAAGTGGATCGGTGTGCCAAAGACTCCCGTCTGCCAGTGCGCGAGGGCTTTACGCAGGGGGGATTTTTGCAGGTATTGAAAGCCTACCAAAATGAATTTGCCGTGGTCTTCATGATCCAATGCTTCCAGGGCACGAATGTCGTCCTGTGAAGCGCCAATGGGTTTCTCAACATAGATCCGCTTGAGGTGGGGCTGGTGTGCGGCCCGGATCAAGTGGGGGGTATGGGTGGCGTTGGGACCCAGGATGAACAGGGCCTCCAGGTCATCCCGATCCCAGATTTGATCCGGGGGCAGCGCTTCATCGAACCCAAAATCTTCAGCAAACCCCTCCCGGCTTGCAGGGGTGGGGGACGCGACCACAGCTTTTTTAAGCCTGGGGGAATCAGGATAATAGGACTTCAGCGCGTCCAGGGCATAGGCATGCGCCCGGGCGATGCCGCCTGCACCGAGAAAGCCAACCCGAAGCGTATTTTTCATAAAGACCTCCGCAGATTCGGTTGATTTTTTCTTAAGTCTACCATTGTGAGCAGGCTTAGTGTGTGATCTGTGTGTCTGCTGAAGGGGAAACGCAAAACGATACATACTGCTGTGATCGGTGTTATCAGGATCCGATTGACGCCCATATCAGTTCAGTCAAATCCTCATCTCTTCCGACAGTTTTTTGGTTCCTTACCAATTAAATGCTTGCACAAAAAACAAGAATATCCGCAGTGGTTCTCGCTCGGTCTTTATTACTCTGAAGCGAAGCG
>CAZLEK010000152.1:0-5591 GCA_964558525.1 uncultured Candidatus Brevefilum sp. | reverse complement strand
GGCTGCCCAACCGGGATCAGGTACAGCGGGGTCTCTTCGTTTGGCAGGGACAGGGCTTCTCTGACTTCAGTCTCGTAAAACCCGCCGATCGGCACTGCGCCCAAACCCAGGCTGACCGCCTGCAGGAGGACGTTCTGCGCGGCATGGCCGGCCTCCAGGTGGACGTAGCGCGGGGCGCGGTTCTCGCCGTACTTGGCGATGGTGCGGGCGTACACCCCGCTGATGACGATCACCAGCGGCGCTTCCCGGACAGAGTCCTGTTCCAGGGCGGCTTCGTACAGTCGTTGGCGTGGGTCGCCCGACAGGGTTTTAACCAGGCTGTGCGCTTCCGGGATGTAGCGAAACAGGCCCTCAGAGGTGGCCGCGTAAATTTCCAGCGGGTAGAGCGCGCCGGCGGAAGGCGCGCTGCGGTACCCCTTGGGATCCGTAACACCCTGGGCGGCCCACAAGAGCTGCCCGATCTCGGCATCTGTGAGCGGTTCCGCATGGAAATTCCTTATGGAGCGGCGCTCCGCCAGGGCTGCCTCCAGCGATAGGGGCCCATCCCGGTTTGGTTCCGGCAGCTGTGTTGGGCTTGCGCTGATGTCAGCCGCCGCGGGTGAGGCTTCAGGCGCTAAAGGGCTGGTCTGGCGCTGGCAGGCAGGCGCGCCCACCACCAGGAGGATCAGGACGACGATCAGGTTCCGATGGAAGGTGTTCATCTGCGGGTGAGCCTTTCCCGAGTGTGGTTCATCATCCAGGGCTGCCTTTTTAGAACAGCATGCGTCTGCGGCAGCGCTGAACCTTACGTTTATATTTTATCCTCTGCAAGAAAGGGGTTACAAACTGCCGCTATCAGGTGGGGCGCACGAAGATCGATAAGCGTGATCGCCGCAGCATCCTTACTGCGGCGTCGTACCGGCCTGGCCGTCGGGCTGCCACAAGCCAGGATATAATCAGAACTAAGCCCGCCGGCTGGGCGCCAGAGCGCGGCCAACACGCTGATCATTGGTGAGGATGGAATCATATGAATGCAGGGTTTTCGCAGGCTGAATTGCTTCGCTACGCACAACAACTCAAACTGCCGCAGGTCGGCCTGGAAGGCCAGCGGAAGCTGCGCCAGGCGTCGGTGCTGATCATTGGGGTGGGGGGCTTGGGTTCGGTGGCGAGCCTTTACCTGGCGGGGGCTGGGGTCGGGCGGATCGGGCTGGTGGATGGCGACCGGGTTGAGCTCTCGAATCTGCCCCGGCAGGTTCTCTACGCGACGGAGGATCTTGGCCGGCCCAAGACGGAGGCGGCCCAAAAGCGTTTATCGGCGCGCAATCCCCACTGCCAGATCGAGGTCTTCCCCACAATGATGACAGCCGCCAATGCGGCGGAAATCTCGCAAGGGTATCCCATCCTGGTGGACGGTACGGACAATCTGCCCGACCGCTATCTGATCAACGATCTGTGCGCCCGCACCGGCCGAAGTTTTGTTTATGGGGCGGTCGACTGCTTTGAGGGCCAGATGGCGGTCTTTGACCCCCGCTCGGGGCCCTGCTACCGCTGCGCCTTTGGCGAACCGCCCGAGGGCCGGGGTCCTGCTGACCGCGGCGTGTTTGGCCCGCTGCCCGGGTTGGTGGGCATGCTGCAGGCCGCGGCCGCCCTCAGGCTGATTTTGGGGATCGGTGAAAGCCTGGCGGGCAGGTTGCTGCTGGTCAACAGCCTGAATATGAGCATCGAGCAGGTAGTGGTTGAACGTGATCAGGCTTGCGCCGCCTGCGGGGAATCGCCCCAGAGCAATCGGTAGGCGTTTTTCCAAGGGGGGTTACAGATCTGGCCGGTGGTTGGGTCGGTGGGGGGCTCGCTTCGCAAAAACGGTTGCTCGGATTTTGAGTCTATGATAAACTATACTTAACTGACTGGATCGACATGATTGTAATTTGCAGCTCCGATTCAGCCTGACCCTCCGGGTTGGGTTGAACGATACGGTATTGTGAGCAATTGCAATGCCCGCCAGTGCGCAAAGGAGTTTTTCCTCGTTTTTCGCGGGGATCAACTCCTTTGCGCTTTTTATTGGGGGAATTGCGTTCTCAGAAAGGAGAAGTGGATTAACACTCGTTCGTAGTTTACCCATCATCGACTGATCAGGCCTTCTGGAGGAAAATATGTGGTTTTTAAGAATTAATATGTCCGATCGAACACACCAATTCACTGAGGTCCCGGAGAAATACAAACAGCTGGCCGGGCGTGCGCTGACATCCAACCTGGTAGCCGACGAAGTCCCCCCGACGGCGCACCCCCTCGGCCCCAACAACAAGCTGGTCTTTTCGCCGGGGTTTGTGACCGGCACCAGCGCCCCCACCTCCTCGCGGATCTCCGTGGGCGGCAAATCACCCCTCACCGGGGGCATTAAAGAGGCCAATGCCGGCTCATCCTGGGCGCCGAAGATCGCTAAAATGCGCATCAAAGCCCTGGTGGTGGAGGGGCAGCCCGAGGATAAGGACCAGTTCTGGGGGACGCTGATCTCCTGGGATGAGGAAGCCCAGCAGCCCAAGCTGGAATGGTTTGACGCCACCGAATATGCCGGACAGGATTTGTATGACGTTTACCCCAAAATTTACGAGAAATTTGACGGCCGCCGCATCTCGATCTGCAGCATCGGCCTGGCCAGCGAACACGGCTACGGCAACTCCGGCGTGGTGTTTGACGATATGAGCCAGCGGCCCAGCCGCTATGCTGGCCGGGGCGGCCTGGGCGCCGTGATGGGCAGCAAGGGCCTCAAGTTCATCCTGATGGATGACACCGGCGCGCCGGGTGTGGAGATCGTGGATAAGGACCTCTTCAAGGTTGGCCGCCGGAAAATGGTCGACGCCCTGCAGGAGCACGCCATCACCAAGCCCAAGGGCGCGCTCAACACCTACGGCACCGCGGTGCTGATCAACATCCTCAACGAAGCCGGGGGCCTGCCGACCCGCAACTTCTCCGGCGGGCGCTTTGAGAATGCCGCCAAAACCGCTGGCGAAGCGATCTTTGAGGGCAATAAAGAACGGCTGGGCGAGGAGCTTTACAACCATGCCTGCAGCCCGGGCTGCATCATTCGCTGTTCCAATACCTGGCACAAAGCGGACAAAAGCGAGCACGTCTCCTGCATCGAGTACGAGTCAGACTGGGCCTTTGGCGCCAATCTGGGCATCGATGACCTGGACCAGATCGCCGAAATGGTGCGCCTGTGCAACGGCTACGGCCTGGATACCATCGAAACCGGGGTGACCCTGGGCGTGGCCATGGAAGGCGGCGTGCTGCCCTTTGGCGACAGCGAAGGCGCCATTGAGATGATCCACCAGATGGGCAAGGGTGAACCCATGGGGCGCATCCTGGGCAGCGGTACGGGCTCAGCCGGCAAGGTGCTGGGCGTCACCCGGGTGCCGGCCGTCAAGGGCCAGGGCATGCCCGCCTATGAACCCCGTGCGGTCAAGGGCATCGGCATCACCTATGCTACCTCCACCATGGGCGCCGATCACACCTCCGGGTATACGATCTGCCCCGAGATCCTGGGCGTCATGGCCGAGCTGGACCCGCTCTCACCCGAGGGCAAAGCCGCGCTCAGCCGCGCCTTCCAGGCCACCACGGCCTTTATCGACTCCAGCGGGCACTGCCTGTTCATCGCCTTTGCGATTTTGGATATCGCCAGCGGCTATGAGGGCATGATCGAAGAGGTCAACGCCGTGCTGGGCGCCGAATGGACGGCGGATGACATCGTTGCCTATGGGGCGGAGGTGCTGAAGGTGGAGCGCAAATTTAACGAAGCTGCTGGGTTGAGCAAAGCTGATGACCGGCTGCCTGAATTTATGCATACGGAAAAATTGCCGCCGCACGATGTTGTCTTTGAAGTGGAAGATGAAGCCTTAGACAGCGTCTACGGCGAGATGTGATCCATTCTGGTTAACCCCTGCTGAAAGCGAGATCGGGGCTGCCGGCCCCGATCTTGTTTAACCTCTGCGGGTATCCGGGAAGGATGCAAGCTAATTGAGCGAGAAGATGAAAATCACGGTGAAATTGTTCGCTTCATTGGGGTCTTTTGCCCCCCACGGAGAGAGCGCCAGGCCGTTTGCCTGCCAAGTGCCGCCCGGCACCCGCATACAAGACCTGCTGGACCGGCTGGACATCCCCGAGGGCGAAGCCCGGCTGCTGTTTGTCAACGGGCGCACGCGCCGGCGGGAGGACGCCCTGCAGCCGGGCGATGAGGTGGGCATTTTCCCGCCGGTGGGGGGCGGATGAAGGCAGCCGGCGGCAGGGACCGGCACGGATCAAGGAGCGCGATGCGATGATGACGGTTGATATCTGGCTGTACGGTGAACTGGCGGAGTATGGGGGCGACGAAGCCGGCCCGGGTTTTGCCAACCTGAGCCTGGCCCTGCCGGAGGGATCCACGATCCAGGACCTGCTGGCGGCCCTGGAGATGCCCACTGAGGCCCGCGGCATCACCTTTGTGAACGGCAGCCTGACCGCCATGCCGGGCAAGCAGCCCGACCTGGCCCTCAAGCTGCAAGACGGCGACCGGGTGGCCTTCTTCCACCTGCGCGCCATGTGGCCCTACCAATACCGCCAGGGCGCGGCCACCCTGGAAGCCCTGGAGGGCGAGCTGCGCCGGGATAAGGACGGCGGATTGCACCACGCCTATGATTAATGCCGCGCGGGCAGGCGCTTTATTTCAGCCTGGTGATGACCTTGATCTCGCTGGTCAGGGTCTTGTGCACCGGGCAGTGCTCTGAAATTTCCCTTAAACGCTGGATCTGGTCTTCAGAAAGATCGCCCTTGAAGGCCACCTCGGCTTCGATGATCGTCACTTTGGCGTCCGGGTCGCTTTCGCAGTCCTGGCAGTCCTCTGCGTGAACTCGGTAGGTCTTTAGGGACACCTCCACATCTTCCAAGGGCCAGCCTTTCCTGCGGGCAACCATCAAAACAGTCATCACCTTGCAGGCGCCCAGCGCGCTGAGCAAGAGGGCATAGGGGTTCGGCCCGGCATCATCGCCCAGGTCCTCGGGCTCATCGGCGATGAATTGATGGCCTCCGGCCTCCAGCTGCACCTGGTAGTTGGTTAGATTTTTGGCAGTGACTTTCATTTCGACTCCTTAGATTGATTTACTTCATTTCCAATAATAGGACGGCCTGGGGCAGCCGTTCCTTACCTGAGCGAGAAGAATGATCCAAGGCCGGGCTGAATGGGTCCGGCAGCAGTAAGATCCTAATGAGGGTGCCCGTCTTATTAATGATAACGAAGCAGGCCAAGGAAAGGAAACAACATGATTCAGGCTATTTGGAACAGTAAAGTCATCGCCGAGAGCGACGAGACCATTGTGATCGAAGGCAACCACTACTTCCCGCCGGACTCAGTGCATTGGGAATATTTGCAGGCCAGCGACCATCACACCACCTGCCCCTGGAAGGGCAAGGCCAGCTATTTTGACCTGGTGGTGGACGGTGAGGCCAACGCCAACGCCGCCTGGACCTACCCCGAACCCAAGGACGCGGCCGAAGAGATCCGGGGCTACGTGGCCTTCTGGCGGGGCGTGCAGGTGCGGGCCTGAGGGGGCCAAAACCAGGCCGGGGGGATTCGTTTTTCGAAT
>CAZLEK010000151.1:0-5703 GCA_964558525.1 uncultured Candidatus Brevefilum sp. | reverse complement strand
ACTTCAACATGAACCAAGCGCTACATTTTGCCAGAAACCTACGAAGTCCGAACCTTCACCTGTCTCAGCAAAACACCCGCGGCAAGATTAAGCCCCACAGCCGCCAGGCAGGAAAGCCAGAAACCGACCGAATACAACCCCGGTGCCATCAGGTTGCCCAGCATGCGCCCCAAAGAAAAACCCGCCACCGTCATCGCCAGGATCGTGGCGCGGGCCTGCGGCAGCACTTCGCTCATCAATGTCAGCGTGCTGATCAACACTATTTCAAAGGTGATGTAGAAAAAGCCCAAACCGATCACCGCCCAGATCAGGTTCCCACCTCCAAAGGGCAATATCAACGCAGCCAGGCTGTTCAAGCCCAAAAAAATCCAGATCATCCTGCGTTTCCCCACCGCATCCAGCCAGAGCGTGGTCGTGATCTCACCCCCCAACTCTGAAACACCAATCACCACAGAGGCAAGAGTCAGGGCTGTAAAATTCAAGCCAAACTGGTCCTCGATCCACACCCCAAAGATGAGATTGACTGTCTCGTTGGCGCTGGTAACCAGGATGCCCGTCAACAAACCGGCCAGGGCGGGCCAGGTACGCACTACCCGTCCCAGGTTCTGCCAGATGGTATTGCCCTCCGAAGCTGCGATCCGGTTGGCCGGCAGAAAGATCCCAAACAGCAGCAGAAACAGCCCACCCAGGACGGTGAACATAATAAACGGCGTCAGCCAGCTGAAGCGCTGCAGCAGCAGCCTCACCAGCGGCACACCGCCGATGAAGGCCAGCGCCCAGCTCAGTTCGGTGATCGCCAGAACGCGCCCGCGCTTCTCATATGGGACCTGGTCGCCCAAAAAAGCGTTCAATGAGGGGATAAATACACCGTTGCCCAACAGAACCAGGCTGGTACCAAGGATGAATGTCCAAAAATTTGGCCAGATGGCCACCAAACCGCTGCCGGCGGTGAACAGCCCCATGCCTAACAGGATCCCGGTCTTTCGATCACGGGTATCTGCCACCGTAGCCAGAAAGGGGCCAAAAACGCCTAAAAATGACCGAATAGAGAAGGCCATCGCCAGGGAGGTGGGTTCCACATTCAGCGCTCGGGCAAACACCGGTAAAAATGGGTAGACCATCCGGTAACTGGTGTTAATCGCCGTTCGCGAGAGGGTGAACAAAAGGATGTGCAGCCTGGTCTTCCAGCGGGGTTGAATCATAATTCTGGAATTATACCCCTTCGAAAAAGCACAAAATATGGACAAGAGTTGTCGATTTAATCAAAAATCACTTATAATAGTATTAATCTTGCATCCATGCTGCCGCAGCCCGCAAGGCTGTTCATTGTTCAATCTGCAATTAAACAACCAATCAAAAATAAAGGAGAATGTAATGGCAAAAATTGTTGATGTCGAAGGGATTGGCCCGATCTATACCCAAAGGTTAAGCGCGATCGGCGTTAAGACCACCAACAAGCTGCTCAAAAAGGGCGCCACACCGGAAGGCAGGGATGAGCTCGCTGAAAAAACCGGTATCAGCCCAGATTTGATCCTTGAATGGGTAAACCATGCCGATCTCTTCCGGATCAAAGGCGTCGGTGAGGAATACTCGGACCTCCTGGAAGAAGCTGGCGTCGACACGGTTCCAGAGCTCGCTCAGCGCAACCCAGACAACCTCTACGCAGCCCTGAAACAGACCAACGATGCCAAGGAGCTCGTCAGGCAGCTGCCCTCCAAACGCCAGGTGACCGATTGGGTCCAGCAAGCCAAGCAGCTGCCCAGGAAGATTCACTACTAAACTTCAACTCGAATTTGAATATCGAACACAATCGGAGGCTGTCGCTGTTGACAGCCTCTTTGGTTATGACCATCATTCATCTGCCATAAAAAACCTATCCAGCGTAGTTCTCCCTCGATCTTTTTTCTCTGAAGCGAAGCGGAACCCCCGCAGCAAAACAACGCAGGGCCTGACCGAATGAAAACGAAACTTTGACCTTTTTGGTTCTGGCTTGTCCAGTTAGGGTAACGATCATTTATTCCGGCCCTTCCGCCGACAAGGACATCGGCGAGATCGGGGGTTGATTGGACCAATAGGCGCTTTGATTGAATTTGAGTTGCGCCAACACCAGGATCGTATTTTCGATTTTGCGATCGCCCCGAATATCCCCAACCTTGCCCTTTCGGCTTGTGCTGATATAATCGGCAGGAACAACACATGATTGGCTTAGAGAATGATCACACCCACCAGAAATAAGATGTCAACCAAAGCCAGAATTGCCTTTTCCATCGCCAGTCTTGGGACTATCCTGTCCCTGCTTCTGGGTGGGTGTGCCCCAGTCAACAACAGCCCATCTATTCCACCAGACCAAACACCCCCCGCGCCCACCCACACACCCACCCAAGATCCAATCTCCATTGAGGAAACCCCGGCGGCTTCCCCCTCCCCTACCCCAGAACCGGCGACGATCTTTCTCAGCGATTTATTACCCGAAGCGTTCAGGGGGATCAAACCATCCAGCCAGCTGGCCATCAGCGCTGATCCGGGTGCGAACCTCTGGCTGGGGCCCGAATCTGAAGCGCCCCCTGGGGAGGTTCTGCACACCACCCGCTGGATTTACGCACTGGCCGCGCCCTTCCCGACCCTGGTGGATTCGATCCCCTTTTCGATCCTGCGCGCCTTCTGGCAGGGCTACCACCCCGGTGGGATGCAGGCAGTCACCAAACTCTATCTGCCCGAGGCGGTTGGGTCTGAATTCCAGCGGCTGTGGGGGCCCTTTGTAGGATCAGATATCATCCTTTATTCCTCCCCACCAGAAATCTCAATCCTGTGGGAACAAAATGCCTGGGCCGTGCTCCCCTTCGAAGCGCTTGACCCGCAATTGAAGGTCATCCAAATCGACGAGCGCTCCCCCCTGCACCAGGCCTTCGAACCTGAAGGATATCCCCTAACCCTCTCCTATACCCTCCTTCAGAATGCCCAATCAACAAATAATTTTCCCGAAGCAGACCTGGAAGCCTTGATCGCCTCCATCCCGACGACCAACCGGGATCCTGACAAAATGACCACCCTGGTGATGACCGGGGTGACCGCCCTGGTGCGCGCCACGGCGCAACGTATGGAAACCAAGGGCATCCGCTACCCTGCAGAAGCAATCCGCCCCTGGCTGCTGGAAGCAGACCTGACCCACATCAGCAATGAAGTCTCCTTTTACGAGGACTGCCCCGATCCGGATCCCAACAACCGCTCGCTCTTCTTTTGCAGCGACCCCAGGTATATTGAGCTTTTCGAGTACATTGGCGCGGATATCATCGAGCTGACCGGGAATCACAACAACGATATGCTGCACCGGGAGGGTGTATACCTGGTTCCCTATAACCTCAAGCTGTACAAAGAACGCGGGATGGCTTATTTTGGCGGCGGAACCGACATTGTCGATGCTCGCGCCCCGCTCACGATCATCCACAACGGCAACCAGCTGGCCTTCATTGGCTGCAACGCGCCCGGTCCAAGGTTTGCCTGGGCCAACCAATACCGGGGCGGCGCAGCCCCCTGCGGAGATTACCAGTGGATGGTGGAAGAAATCCAGCGGCTTAAAGCTGAAGGCTACCTGCCCATCGCCACCTTTCAATATTTTGAGGATTACTACAATTTTGCCGAATCCCATCACCTGCGGGATTTCGGCCTGATCGCCGATGCTGGCGCGGTGATCGTCAACGGCAGCCAGGCCCACCGTCCGAAGGCCATGGCCTTCATGGGTGACGCCCTGGTGGATTTTGGATTGGGGAATCTATTCTTTGACCAGATGGGTTACACCGATATGTACGGCAACAACCTTCAGCAGGTGCGCTGGGAGAAGATCCAGCGCCACACCTTCTATGCGGGTCGCCACCTCAGCACAGAGATCCTGACCGCCATTTTGGAAGATTACGCCCAACCGCGGCCCATGACGCCCGAAGAACGCCAGGTTTTTTTGCAAGAAATCTTCACCGCCAGCAGCTGGATTTCAAGGTAAAATATGTAGCAGGCTTGTCTAAAGTTGATTAAAGGCTAAACCATGGTCTCAATTGCAGAATTTTCAAGAGAAGGGAAATACACCATCAAGGTGGTCAGCGAGCGCACCGGCGTCAGGCCGGTCACCCTGCGGGCCTGGGAACGCCGCTATGACCTCCTGGAACCAGACCGGCTGGATAATAATTACCGGCTTTACTCAGAAAGAGACATCCAGGTGATCCGTTGGATCACTCATCGGCTGGACGACGGCTTGTCGATCAGCAGCGCGGTGCGTGAATACGATCACCTGCGAGAAAACGGCATCTGGCCTGAGGCCCTTCCCTCAGTCTTGCCGCCCACACCCTCCAAAGAACCCACGCATCCCCCAAAATATTACGCCGATCAGCTCTACGATGCGCTCACCAGCCATAATGAAGCCCAGGCCAAGCAGATCACCGATTCGGTCCAAAGCATGTTCGATTTGAAGACGATCTTCTTTGAGATCTTTGCCCCCTGCCTGCATCGCATTGGAGACGCCTGGTACCGGGGCGAGATCCGGATTGCCACCGAGCACTTCGCGTCTGCTTATGTTCAGGGCATCTTGATGAAGTTGCTGCAGGCCTTTCCCGTTTACAGCCAGGCGCCCAGCATTTTGATCGGCTGTGCCCCGGAAGAATTCCACGAGATCGCGCCGCTGATGCTTTCGGTCCTTTTGCGTCGCGAGGGCTACCAGGTGGAATTCCTGGGAAAAGATTTGCCCGTGGACGACCTGGTGCTGTATGCCGGGGATGTCTCTCCCGAGATGATCATCCTTTCAGCAGGGTTTGAACACACCGCCCGACCGCTGGCAAAGATGCAGGCCAAATTAGATGAAATACCTGGCAAACCCATTTTTGGCTTTGGGGGGCCGTATTTCAACGCCAACCCGGAGGTGACCGCCTCAATGGGGGGCGTTTTCCTGGGTAAAAGCCTGGATGAGGCCATCCAGAAAGTGCACGACCTGCTGGATTGATGTCCAAGGCGCGCCTCCATCCATTTGACAGCGCCTACCGCAAAATCGCACAACCAACAAAATCACCCGGCTGCCGGCCGGGTTTCCGCTTGATTAGCTTGGATTCCTCAAGTTGAATCTCGTTGCTAAGAAAGCCACAGCATTCAGAGACGTTTGGATAAACCAAGGGCACGATCCACCCAACTCGATCCAACCAACCTCCTCTTCAGCATTCTCCGCACCGTCCCCTCGGTTTCTCAAGTGTCCAATTTTCCGCCGATCTTATGGGTAAAAATACAATTTTCAAGACCCAAACTGAGAATTACGCGATCTCCTGACGTAAAGCCTCTGCCTGGCACATGTTTCTTAAGTGATGTTTTTACAAGGAAACGGGGAAATGAGGGTTTATAATCCCTTACCAATAAAATGCTTAGACAAGTAACAAGCATATCCAGCATCGTTCTCGCTCGGTCCCCTGACCGAGCGAGGGGTTTGACCGAAAGGTCTCCAGATTTTTTTCTCAATGAACCATTGCACATTTTCTTCATTCTCGCCGGTCTTTATTTCTCTGAAGCGAAGCCGAACCCCAGGAGCAAAACGGAAAGGGCCTGACTGAACGAAAACCAAACTTTTAAAATTTTGGTTCTGGCTTGTCCAGGTTTGGATACTAAAATAAAAAATCAGGTTTTAAGTCACTTAACGGGAAAATTGCGGTTTTCAGGACACCAACTTGAAAAATT
>CAZLEK010000150.1:0-5767 GCA_964558525.1 uncultured Candidatus Brevefilum sp. | reverse complement strand
ATATAAGCCGTAACTTCCATATGGTTCGTCAGACGCACACGGGCAATCTTCCGCAGGGCGGAGTTCGGTTTTTTCGGGGTCATCGTACGCACGACCGTGCAAACACCACGTTTCTGCGGCGCGCCCTTGGGCTGTCGAATGCGCTTCTGCTTCTGCGAGTTATAGGTATATTGCAGCGCGGGCGCCTTGCTCTTTTTACGTTTCGACGTACGGCCTTTGCGTATCAATTGATTGATCGTTGGCACAGTTGCCTCCAAAAATAAGTTCTTGTTTCAATAATGGAGGCCATCATCATCTTTCAAGATGGCCTCACGACTATCCAATTTTTCCTCCAAATTCTGGCCGGGCTGCTAGGGCCAGAATGAAGGTAACGAGGGATGATTCTACCATGTGAAAAAGTGAGCGTCAAGGCAGGACGCAGGCACTTTTAATCATACCCAATTATATGTCTCTACCAATACTGATCAGCCCGGTGGGCGTGTTTGGTACTTTGGCTTTATCCTCATCTTTACCAAAAGTCACCACCTTGCCATCCTCGAGGACAGCTTCGATCGCCAGGCCCAGGCTTTGCATTTCTTTGACCAAAACCTTGAAGGCTGCTGGGATTCCGGGATCTTCAATCGGTTCACCTTTGACAATCGATTCATATGTGCTCACGCGTCCGACCACATCATCCGATTTGACAGTCAGCATTTCCTGGAGTGTATAGGCTGCGCCGTAGGCCTCCAAGGCCCAAACCTCCATCTCACCAAAGCGCTGGCCGCCAAATTGAGCTTTACCGCCCAGGGGCTGCTGTGTCACCAGGCTGTAAGGCCCGGTGGAGCGAGCGTGCACCTTGTCTTCCACAAGGTGGTGCAGCTTCAGAACAGTCATCAAGCCAACAGTCACGGGATGGTCGTAATAATCACCCGATTTTCCGTCGCGTAATTTTTGTTTGCCCAAGGTGGGCATCGGTTGATCTGCTTCGATCATCACCTGGCGCGCTTTTGCCAGCAGGTCTTCGCCTGACAGGCTCTTCTTGACTTTATGCCCGAGAGTCTGCATCCAAAGCCTTAAGCAGGCGTCAATCGCCCGGGTATCCTGGTCATATCGTTCAGAAACGGGGACCTCATCGGTTTCAAAAGCGGTGATCTCGTCAGGATCGTAACCCTCATCGCGCAGCCATTCTTTCAAAGTCATGCGTCGGGCGTTGCTTTCGTCCGCCAGATCATAAACATCATGCCCGCGTTCGCCCAACCATTCCTCAAGATAGAGCAAGCGGACTTCATTTTCATCACGTATGGCTTCAGGGTCGTACGCCTGTTCATGAAGCCAGTCCCAGGCTTTCTCCGCTGCCGCATCCCAGGCGGTGTCAATCATCCAGGCGCGGGCCAGTTCAGCTTCAATTTCATACTCCAAAGCCCCGTCAAAAACGGGTGTGACCGCCCGGAAGGCAAGTCTTTCGGCCGCCCACCCCAGGTGAACCTCCAACAGCTGACCGAGATTCATCCGGCCAGGTACGCTCAAGGGGTTCAGGATCACATCGATCGGACGGCCGTTATCCAGGAAGGGCATATCCTCAACGGGAACAACCATCGAGATCACGCCCTTATTGCCGTGACGTCCGGCCATCTTGTCTCCCTCAGTCACTTTGCGGCGTTGGGCAACAGCCACGCGGACCATCATGTCCACACCAGCTTTGAGGTCTGAATTTTCCTCACGGGTGAAAACCTGCACGTCCACTACCGTACCCTTTTCACCATGGGGCATCCTGAGGGATGTGTCTTTTACATCGCGTGATTTTTCACCAAAAATCGCCCGCAGCAGCCGCTCTTCTGGGGTCAGCTCTTTTTCGCCCTTCGGTGTGATCTTACCCACCAGAATATCGTTTGGCCCAACTTCGGCGCCAATCCGGATGATTCCGTGCTCGTCGAGATTGCGAATGGCGTCCTCACCGACGTTGGGGATGTCTCGGGTGATCTCTTCGGGTCCCAGTTTGGTGTCACGGGCTTCCACCTCGTGTTTCTCGATATGCACAGAGGTATAGCGGTCTTCCTGGACCAGCTTCTCTGAGACCAACATTGCATCCTCGAAGTTGCCGCCCTCCCAGGAAACAAAGGCCACTAAAACGTTCTGGCCAAGCGCCAGGTGGCCATCCACTGAAGAGGAAGAGTCGCCAATGATCTGACCCTTGTTAACCTGCTGTCCTTTGATCACCGCAGGGCGCTGATCAATACAGGTTGACTGGTTCGACCGGCGGTATTTTTGCAGGTGATAGGTGCGAATGTTGCCGTCTTTGCCGCGCACCTGGATCGTTCGGCCTGTGACGCTCACCACCTCGCCATCTTCTTCAGCGACAACCAGCTGGCCGGAGTCAATTGCGGAATGGGCTTCCATACCCGTAGAAACAATCGGGATCTCAGGCCTGACCAGCGGTACCGCCTGGGCCATCATGTTTGAACCCATCAAAGCCCGGTTGGCGTCATCATGCTCGAGGAAAGGGATCAAGGCTGCGCTGACGCCCACAATCTGCTGCGGCGCCACGTCCATATAATCAATTTGCTCATCATTGCCCAACATAAATCCCGAGTGATAGCGGCAGGAAACACGGCGGGTGAACTCGTTATGTTCATTCAGGGGTGCGTTCGCCTGGGCGATCACGAACTTATCTTCTCGGTCTGCTGAAAGGTACTCGTAGATTTCTGAAACAAAAGGCTTCACCAGGATCACATCGCGGTCAAGTTTGGCCAGCTTCTTGGCCAGATCCTTGTCAATCCGCTCGCCGCTCTTGGCGATGACCTTGTCGGACTTGGGGTCTTTGATATCCTCGCGCAGCTGCCGCCCCACCAGGTCATCTTTTGGCTTCAGAGATTTGATCACTTTACGGTAAGGGGTCTCAATGAATCCATACTCGTTTACTGATGCATAGGTGGCCATGCGGCCGATCAGGCCAATGTTTGGGCCTTCGGGAGTTTCGATCGGGCAGATCCGGCCGTAGTGTGTGTGATGAACATCGCGCACATCAAAGCCAGCGCGCTCGCGCCGCAGGCCGCCCGGGCCAAGAGCAGACAGCGTCCTTTTATGGCGCAGTTCTGAGAGGGGGTTGGTCTCTTCCATGAATTGGGAGAGCTGGCTGGAGCCAAAGAATTCTCTCAAGGAAGCCACCACCGGCCGAATATTGACCAGGCTGGTAGGCGTAACTTGATCTTGATCGCGGATCGACATCCGCTCTCGGATGACGCGCTCCATCCGGCGCAGTCCGACGCGTAACTTGTTTTGGATCAGCTCGCCCACCGTTTTCACCCGGCGGTTGCCAAGATGGTCGATATCATCTCCCGGCTCCACGCCGTTGTTGATCCGGATCATATGCCGCACAATGCGAATGATATCCGATTTGGTGATCGTCCGATGGGAAACTGAAATTTCCTGGTCAAGCTTCTGGTTAAGTTTGTAGCGCCCTACACGCTCGAGGTCATAACGGCGCTGGTCAAAGAGCTGTTCCTCCAGGAACGCTCGGGCGTTATCCAGGGTGGGCGGATCGCCGGGCCGGAGCCGCTTGAAAAACTCGATCAAGGCAGCCTCAGAAACGGTGCGCCCCTCCTCAAAGTAAGGCTCCCAGGCGGGCTCCTGATTGATCGAAGAGGCAATGAACAGCCGGTCTGGGTCAGTATCAACGTCTTTGAAAAGCTCGATCAACTCTTCATCTGTGCCGGTTTGGATCGGGCTGTTCTCTTTACCCATCAGGTCATCCACCTCAGCCAAGGCACGCAAGAACACCGTAATTGGGGTGGTGCGTTTTCGATTGAATTTGATGATGATGTAATCGTGCTTCCGGGTCTCAAATTCCATCCAGGCGCCCCGATCGGGGATCATCTTGGCAGTCGAGAGAAAGCGACCTGTGGCCCGGTCCAATTCACGCTCGAAATAGACCCCGGGTGAACGGATCAACTGGTTCACCACCACCCGCTCGGTGCCGTTAATAATGAAGGTACCCTTGGGGGTCATCTCAGGAAAATCGCCCATGAACAGGTTATGGCTGATCGGTTCACGGACCTCTTTGCCCTTAAGCAGCACGGTGACATACAAAGGTGAAGCGTAGGTCAGATCGCGCTCCAGGCACTCCTGGATGGTGTTCTTGGGTTCTTCATACCAAAACTTTAAATCCCATTCCTTCGAAAAGGCATCGCCAGTTGGGAAATACAACTGCATCCCCTCGTTGTAGGATTCAATTGGGGAGATTTCTGCAAATAAATCATGAAATCCTTCCCGCTTAAGGCGCTGGAAGGAATCCATCTGAACTTGTATTAACTTGGGGAGTTCCAATCCCTCGGGGATACGTCGGTAAGATTTGATGGGCAATAATTCTGCCATTAATCACTCCTGGTAGGCACTAGTTGCCGGGGTTTAACAACAAGAAAGCTTCCTGCTTAAATACATGATCACGCGCAAAGCGCAAGTAATAATTGTAACAAAATTAAAGTCAAGAGTCAAGGCCGGTTTCCTGCAGTGAGTTTGCCTTCCTCCCTGTTGGAGATTCGCCAGGAAAGATGCGGCTCACTTGCGATCCGCATCATTAAGTTCTGGCGCTGATTGTCGAAATGCTTCCAATACAGTCCTTAGAATACCCCAAACCAGGCATTAATGAAATCCACCGCTCGTTGGGCGATATCGAAAAAACATCGGTTTGAAAGCACTGAAATTCCGCTCAGTCGATTGTTGAAAAAAAAGCTGGTCACGCGCCGTTCATTTGAGCGGGTGGGCGGTGATCACCGCTTTTAATTGTTGGTCAATCTCTGGGTCAATCAAGTTAAACGGTTCTCGAACCGGGCCGACATTTTCACCCAAAAGTAAGGTGGCCCGTTTGATAATTGAATTAGGGTTTGCCAAAGCCAAACAATCACAAATCGGACGCAGGCTGTCTTGCGCTGCATGCGCAGCATCCAGATCTCCTGCTTTCCAGAGATCATAGATGCTGGCGATTGTCTGAGGATAAATGTTGGCGATCCCGGAGATCCCGCCTGCGCCGCCTGCCAACAAAGTCCAGAAGATCAACATATCCTCACCCGAAAGGACGCTGAAATCCTCCCTGGTGTCTTCGATATACCGCAGGAGGTGATTGAAGTCCCCGCTGCTGTCCTTAATCCCAACAATGTGGGGGTATGTTTCTGCAAGCCTGGAAACCGTTTGAGATTGGATATGAACCCCTGTCCGCGCTGGGAGATTATAGATCAGCATGGGCAGCTCGACCGCTTCGGCGATGGTTGCGTAATGTTTCCACAGCTCGGTCTGTCGAGATTGGGCATAATAAGGCGTGATGATGGCCGCACAATCAAAGCCGATCTCTTTTGCTTTGCGGGTCAAAGCAATGCTTTCTTTGGTGGTGGTCGATCCTGTTCCCGCATAAACTGGAAGGGCAGCGCCAACTTCATCTTTAACCGTTTCCATGAGGTGGACCTTTTCTTCAAAGGAAAGCGCGAAGAATTCTCCATTGGTCCCCAAGCAGAGGATCCCATCAACGCCGGACTTGATGAACCTGCGAATTTGTTTGCGAACCTCTGGCGCATTGATGGATTCGTCGTTGGAAAAGGGCGTTGACATCGCCACAATGATCCCTTCAGGTCGAAACATGGACTGCCTGCCTTTCGTTGCCCGCTTGACGCCGGCGTTCTACTGCAAGTTTAACAATCTATATCATAACGCCAAGTGGATTTTAATGCATATTTCAAAGATTTGCGTGTCTACTCAGGCATTGGGTAAAAAAAATAACACAAAGTACACAAAGTACACA
>CAZLEK010000149.1:0-5780 GCA_964558525.1 uncultured Candidatus Brevefilum sp. | reverse complement strand
ACTATAATTAAATTGAGGATTTCCGGCAAAGTGATCCTCAATTAACCGATAGAAAGTCAATTAAAACGGAGGAAAAAATGGATTTTGGTGAGATATTGTCAAAAGCATGGAAGACCATTTGGAAGCATAAGATCCTGTGGCTCTTCGGGATCCTGGCAGGGTGCGGGGCCGGCAATGCAGGCGGCGGCGGAGGCGGGGGCGGCGGCACCAGCTCCATCCAGGCGCCCAGCCAACCCGGCCTGGGGAATGGGCCGTCGTTGTTTGGCCCATCTACACAACGAGCGTTTGAAGACTTCGTGAATTTTCTGGAAGCGATTCCCGTCTGGGTCTGGATCCTGGCAGCGCTGATCTTCATCGTGGTGATGTTTGTGATGTCGGTCCTGTTCCTGATGCTGGGCACCCTGGGCACTACAGGCGTGATTAAGGGAACCAGCCTGGCAGATGAGGCGGATGAAGATGCCAAACCGCTTTCCTTTGGACGTATTTTCCAGGGGTTAAAACCTCACTACTGGAAGGTGTTTCTGCTCAATATTGGCCTGCGGTTCGCGGGCTTTTTCATCACGCTGTTTTTGATCGTTCCGATAATTCTGCTGGCGGTCTGCACCTGTTTTTTGGGCTTATTCCTGCTGATCCCGATTGCCTGGTTCATTGACCTGATGGTGAACTTCACAACCATTGCGATCATCGAGGAGGAGGAGAAGCTGTTCCCCGCGATCGGCCGGGCCTGGCAGGTGATCATCGGAAACATCGGCAATGTGTTATTAATGTTCCTGATCCTGGGGATCGGGCAGTTGATTGCCGGATTGGTGATTGGTTTGCCCCTGATTGTTGTGCCGCTGCCCATCCTGGTCAATCTTTTTGCTACCAGTTTCCGCACAGCGACGGTGGGGCTGATCGTTAGCGGGGTTTTGTTCCTGGCAGTGATCCCCCTGGTGATCTTTTTGAGCGGCGTTTTGAAGGCTTATATTCTCTCCAGCTGGACGTTGACTTACCGCCGATTGATCCAGCATGAAGCGCTTGAGCCAACCATTCTGACTCAAGAAAACGCAGCGGATTGATGAAAGTGAAAGCTATTGATTGAGCGGTTCGTTTAAAATGCCATCCTGTTTACACTATTCAGGAACCCACTCAGGTCGGGGGCAAACCTTTGCCCCCGATCTTTTTATCCCCCGGCGTCTTGGGATGGCTTTGCTTGTGCTCTTCCTGATCTCGGGATTGCAGCCCGTGAGCCAGGTTCAGGGTCAGGCTGCAGGCACGCTGCAGGTGATGGCGCCGGATATGGCTGCATTTCCTTTGATATCGGTTCAATTCAAATTGCCTGATGGTGCAGCTGTCCCTGGAGAGGACCTTTTGGGGTCCCAGGTACAGCTCTTGGAAGACGGCCGTCAGGTTCCGATTGAGTCGCTCCAAAAAGAACGACGCGGCGTTCACTTTACCCTGGCCATCAACGGCGGCCGGGATTTTGACCTGCGAGATTCATCCGGCAGTTCGAATTATGCAAAAATGCGGGCAGTTCTTCAGGCATGGGTTCTCAGTCAGAGTCCATCCCAGGGGAATGCCTGGTCGCTGATCACCAATGAGGGCAGGAACCTGTTTCACGGGAAAGAAGTTGGCCCATGGCTTGATGCGCTGATGGCTTATGCACCCGATTTCCGGACCATGACTTCCAACCTGGAAACCCTGTCGGCTGCCGTTCAGTCGGCTGCAACCCGGGTGGTCCCTTTTGGTGTGGATAAATCAATCCTGTACCTGACCACAACCCCCAGGGCAGATGAAATCAACCGGATACAAGACCTGGCCGAACAGGCCCGCTCAGCCGGCATCCAGGTCAACGTCTGGATGATTGGGGACCCGCTCTTTTTGAACAATGATCAGGGCGGCGCCTTGATCGCCCTGGCTGAACAAACGGGGGGGGACTTCTACCAGTTTTTTGGGACGGAAACGCAGCCAGATCCGGAGAGTTTTTACGCTTCCCTTGGTTTTGTGCATATTGTGCAGTACGAGTCGCAACTCCGGCAAACCGGGGCTTATCGGCTCCGGGTCCAGGTTAATGGGATGGGCAGCCATTGGGAGGGTGAAAGCCCCCAATTTTATCTTGATGTTCAGCCGCCGGATGTTGTCTTGTTTGATCCACCCAGGACCCTTCATCGGAGGATTCTTGTGGAGCGAAAGACGACCGGGGCCCTGGTGGGCGAAAATCTTCAATCCAGTTATTTCCCTGACCTTCAGCCGGTGGAATTTCAGGTCAGTTTTCCAGACGGCATCCCGCGAGAAATCGTTGCCAGCCGCCTGTATGTCAATGGGCGGGAGGCGAGTGTAAAGGCAGTGGCTCCTTTCAGCCTGATCTCCTGGGATCTTTCTGAGGTGCTCGAACCCGGGGATTACCGCCTCCAGGTGGAAGTGACCGATTCCCTGGGCCTTAACGGGCTTTCGGCTGAATTTCCGGTTGAGGTTTTTGTGGATCTGCCGCAAGTGGATCCCGAACCGACATTGCAGCAGATGACGCTCTTGCTGAGCGGGATCATCTTAGGCCTGGGCGTCATAGCCCTCCTGGCCTGGTTTGTTTTCTGGCTGGCCAGAAAATTCAATCACCAGCAGCTGAAGGAGATTCTTTCCAGTCATTTCAGGACGAAAAATGACGCCGATGGGCATTTTTCCAATCAATCCGAAACCGTATTTGCCAGCCTGATCCCAATTGGGCAGCTGGAAGAGGGCTGGTTGGAAAAAACGATTCGGATCACCAAACGAGACGGTGTTTTCAGCGGACAGCCAGGACAGGGGGATTTCCTGGTGCAGGCTGCGGGTGTGGACCGGATGCAGGCTCGATTGAGGCTCAACGATCAGGGTTTTTGGCTCCAGGACCTGGATTCCAGGCTGGGAACCTGGGTCAATTACCAGAGAATGGGTAAGCTGCCCGTAAAAATAGCCCCCGGGGACATCATCCATTTTGGAAATCATGGATTCCGGTTTACAATGATGATTAATTCCCTGCCAGATCGAATTCGGATTTCACCCTACGAGCCGATTTTATGAACCAGACTGAAAGCTCACATTTCGAAACCGCCACAGCCAGCCATGCTGGGATGAAGGGCAAACAAAACGAAGACCGCTTTGCCTTGAGCCATTATTGGATGGAGGAAAAGCAGCGCCGGCCATCTACTCTGGCCGTGCTGTGTGACGGCATTGGGGGCCATCGAGCGGGTGAGGTGGCGGCAGAGATTGGCGTCCGGGTGATGACGGAGAGCGTGGCGGAAGGCGATCCGGACCAACCGCTCAAAACACTTGAAGAAGCGGTCAACCGGGCGAACCAGGCCATTTACGCAGCCTCCATTTCAGACCGCGGCCGCCTGGGGATGGGCGCCACCTGCGCCTGCGCCTGGATCCTGGACGGGCGGCTTTTCACCGTCAACTTAGGTGATTCCCGGATCTATTTGCTGAGGGATGGCCATATCATCCAGCTGACCACTGATCACACCTGGATCCAGGAGGCCATGGATGCAGGGCTCCTGGCAGACAACTCGCAGGGGGAGCATCCCAACGCGCACGTCATCCGGCGCTACCTGGGTTCTGAAAAACCGCCCGAGCCGGATTTCCGCCTGTGGTTTTTTGAGGGAGAAGGGGATGATGAAGCGCTGGCAAATCAAGGCTTGCGGTTGTCGCCGGGGGATAACCTGCTTTTATGCAGTGACGGCTTGACCGACCTGGTCTCCGATGAGGAGATCCAGGAAGTGGTTGAGAACCTGCCCATTGACCAGGCGGCCGACCGCTTGGTCAGCCTGGCGAATGGCCGCGGCGGTCATGATAACACCACGGTGATCCTTTTACGGATGCCCACAGAACCTCGCAAGTTTTTCATTTTCAGGCGCAAGCAGCAGGTCATTCTGGGCTGCCTGGCAGTCCTGGCGGTGGTCAGCGTCCTGCTGGCTGTGGTCTTTTTCGGCCTTCGCTGGCGGCGGGGGACCGGCGACAACGAAGCGCCCGACCTACCCATGCAAACACTTTCCTACCAGGAGCAGACACCATCCGTCACACCATCCGAACCCTCCACAGCGACGCCGACCAGGACCATCACAGCGGCAGAACAGGAAAGCGCACCTTCTGATGCGACCCGCACACCCTGGCCGACAAATACCATCAGCCCATAGGTGGCGGACATCAAGTAGAATTTGATAGCCTTATTAGGAGAAAATCCGAGGGAAAAATGGGAGGATCGATGAACGCATCTCAACCAACCAAAAATTTACCTGCAGGCGCACAAGAAATTGGCCACCTGGACTTCAACGAAAACCGGGGCCTGGCGATGATCTTGAACCTGGTGGGGATCGGCCTGTTGTTTGGTGTGGGCTGGCTGCTCTCGCGCAGCCTGACCATTTTGCGCCCTGCGTATCTATCCGCAGAAAACATCCTGATCATCACCGGGATGCGAGAGTTCTGGCGCGGGGTGCTGCTGCTGGTGGTTTCTTTGGGGCTGATGATCGTGTTGAATGAGGGGATCCGCGGGATCTTATTGTGGATCGTCACGCGCCAGCGCCCCCGGTTGGGCTTTCATGGTTTTTATACCTATACATCCGCGCCGGGCTGGTACCTGCCCCGCAATACCGCTGTTGCCATCCGGTTGATGCCGCTGCTATTGATCAGCGCGGTGGGGGTGGCGGTGGTCCCCTTCGTGCCGCTCAACCTGGTCCCCGGTGTGCTGCTGCTGGTTTCGCTCAACACCGCTTCAGCCGTTGGGGATATCGTGATGATCTGGTGGCTCTTGCGCAAACCAAAGGGCGCATTGGTCCAGGATGATGGCGAACGCGTGCGCGTTTTTTATGCATGAATCATTTCACTTAAGAAAGGTTGGCTTAATGTCCAAGAAAGCTGTTCGAGAGCTCCCTGAAGGTTACGGTCTGCTGCAGACGCTGGATCTAAATAAAAACATCAAGCTGGCGATCGGCCTCAACCTGGCCAGTTTGGTGCTCTTTGCGGTTTTTGGCGTGGGATTTTATTGGCTCCTGATCCTGTTGCGACCGGGTCTGGCCAATGTCCAGGGGCTTTTCGAAACCGGCCTGTTCACCTCTGATTCAGCCTTCACCCAGTTCCTGATCATTGCCCTGGTTTATCTGGGGATGATCGTGCTGCATGAAGCCGTCCACGGACTCTTCTTCTGGCTTTATACGCAAGAAAGACCTGAGTTTGGTTTTCGAGGCTTGTATGCTTACGCCGGCGCGCCGGATTGGTATTTTGCCAAGCGGCCGTACCTGCTGGTTGGTCTGGCGCCGCTGGTATTGATCTCCCTGGTGGGATTTATTGCCATGCTGCTGGCCCCCAGCGGGTGGATCTTCCCGTTGTTGTTATTCATCACCCTGAATGCATCCGGGGCCGTTGGGGATATCTACGCCTTTTTTTGGATCCTTCCCAAACAGGAAGGCATTCTGGTGCAGGATTTTGGGGACAGGATGCAGGTTTACAGCCCGGACGGCAGGCAAGCAACAGAAGATTCCACCGCGGTTTGAGAGAAGGTTAACAGAAATCTTATTGCGTCCCCAAGCCTGGGTGCTATAATTAATACCTGCCTTGTGGCAGCCCGCCTTTAATGTTAGAATTCCAATCCTGGAGGGATGGCCGAGTGGACTATGGCGCCTGTCTTGAAAACAGGTGTGGGTTTATCGCCCACCGTGGGTTCGAATCCCTCTCCCTCCGCCTGGAAGTTTGAGGGATCACAAAACAAGATGACTCGGGGAGGTGCCAGAGTGGTTGATTGGGGCCGCCTGCTAAGTGGTTGTTGGGTGTTAAGC
>CAZLEK010000148.1:0-5785 GCA_964558525.1 uncultured Candidatus Brevefilum sp. | reverse complement strand
GCCAACCGCGCCCACGCCCGGCGTGTCCTGAGCGCCCTAGAGGTTGAGGCGCATTTTGAGGCCATCGTGGACATCTACGCCGTCCAGCCCTATTGCAAGCCGCACCGCGCAGCTTTCCAAAAAGCCTTATCCCTGATCGATGAAAGGCCGGAAGGCTGTTTGCTGATCGATGACTCCCCCAAAAACCTGGAAACCGCCCGAAGCCTGGGCCTGGCCACCCTGGCCGTCGGCCGCCACTTTCATGACGGCAGTCCCCACATCGCTACCATCCTCGACCTTCCCAGCATAACCATTCAATAACCGCATAGACATGGCTAAGATCCAGGAGGGTTTAGCCTTCACGATACCCGATGGACGATTCACCCTTTGCAATTCCCCATTCACCCAGGGCTATCGCAAGATCCCCACGAAAAGTTATGCCTGAAATTCTTTTTATCCGGAGGGTGATCAATGGGTTATCATCCCACATTTCCGCTCTCGCCAACGTCCTCGTCGGATAAAACTGCCAGATTTTATTGCAAATTACTCTATTGAAATAATAGGCTCGCCTTCCTTACTCATTTGCCCGCAACGAGGACGTTGCGGGGAGCCATTTTTAATACCCTAACTTTGAGATTGCCCTGCCCATTCACCACTCACTATTCCCCATCCCATCATTTTCATAGAAATAGAAGTCATTTAATAATTGTCCCAAAGGGCCAGTTTTTAATAAGTGAAGTGCAAATGGCTCCCAAATTAAGTCGTAATTGACTAGACCAAGTAATCCTCCGGTCGTTGTATTAATGGTGCAGTCAAAACCGGACTGCACCCTACGACTTTGCGATTGCCCTGCACTCACTATTCCCCATCCCATCATTTTCATGTAAAATAGTTAAATCCTGTTAATCCATTCATCTACACTATGGAGGTCTGCAATGGCTGACAAAAAGTCCAAGAAAAAGGACGAGAAAAAGGAAAAGAAGGGGAAAAAGAAAGACAAGAAGAAGAAGAAAAAACAAGACGATGACTCTGTAGAGAACTCATCTGAGGAGCCTCTGCCGGACAGGAATGACCGGGGGACATCAGCTGAAGCGCTGGGATCAGATCAGCCAATCGGCAAGATCGTTGCCAGCAGCGTGCCCCCCAAAGAGAAAAAGCTCAAGAAGAAGGTTTACGAAAAAGAACTCCGCCGCTTGCAGGTGGAGCTGGTCAAACTCCAGGAATGGGTCAAGACCCAAAAGCTCAAGGTGGTGGTGATCTTCGAGGGCCGCGATGCCGCCGGCAAGGGCGGCGTGATCAAGCGCATCACCCAATGCCTCAACCCCCGCACAGCGCGCGTGGTGGCCCTGGGCGTACCCACAGAGCGTGAAAAATCGCAGTGGTATTTCCAGCGCTACGCGCCGCACCTGCCTGCAGCTGGCGAGATCGTCCTTTTTGACCGCAGCTGGTACAACCGGGCCGGGGTGGAGCGTGTGATGGGCTTCTGCACCGAGGAAGAATACTGGGAATTCATGCGCAGCTGCCCTGAGTTTGAACGCATGCTGGTTCGCTCTGGGATCATCCTGATCAAGTACTGGTTCTCGGTCAGCGACGAAGAACAGGAAAAGCGCTTTATGGCCAGGCTGGATGACCGCACCAAACGCTGGAAGCTCAGCCCAATGGACCTGGAAGCCCGCAGCCGCTGGGTCGAATATTCTAAAGCCAAAGACGTGATGATGAAATACACTGACATCAAACAGGCCCCCTGGTTTGTGGTCAATGCCGACGTCAAGAAGAAAGCTCGCCTGAATTGTATTTCTCACCTGCTGAGCCTGATCCCCTACGAAGATTTAACCCCTGATCGGATTGAGCTGCCCCCACGCCAGGCGAATGAGGGCTACATCCGCCCACCCTTCGAAGACCAGACCTTCGTCCCGGAAATCTATTGAGCTCAAGCTTAAGCCGCAATCCAAACGCCTTCGTTTATCTCAAAGCGAAGTCAGCCTGCCATGCCTGAGACCCTCTCATCGACAACCATCATGAAAATCAAGCAGCTCACTGAGGCGCTCTCGCCCACCCTGGTTCAGATCCGGCGGGAACTGCACCAGCATCCTGAACCCTCCGGCCAAGAATCCTGGACGGCCGCTTACCTGGCAGAAAAATTGGAGCGCTTGGGTCTGGCAGTCACAAAGGAGCTGGGCGGCCATGGGCTGGTGGCCGATTTAATCACCGACCCGGGTAAAGAGACGCTCGCCCTGCGTGTGGATATGGACGCCCTGCCAATACACGAAGTCAACGCGGTTCCCTACCGCTCAAGATACCCCGGCCTGATGCACGCCTGCGGTCACGATGTGCACAGCGCCATCGGCATCGGCGCGGCTGCCCTGCTGACAGCTCTGCAGGAAAACCTGCCGGGCAATGTACGCTTTCTTTTCCAACCCGAGGAAGAAGAGATCACCGGCGCGCTGCGCATGCTTCGGGCGGGCGCTCTGGCAGACCCCACACCCAAAGCCATCTTTGGCCTGCATGTCGCGCCGATCCCGTCCGGACAGGTCGCCTGGACCGATGGGCTGTTCCTCTCCGGATTTGATCACACTTTATGCACCCTCACGCCGCAGGCGGGCGCGTCGGTCTCTCCTGGCCATTTGGATGCAGTGGCGGAACGCTGCTGCCAGGTGATCCGAGGGTTTAACCAGTGGCAGCTGCCAGAGAGCTGGGAATCCATGCAAGACTTGTGGGAAAAAATGGAAGAAGGCCCCCATGCCCTGCGCCATTTCATTATTTACGACGCTTCGCGTGACCCTGAAGATCCCGGCGCTTGGCCCGGGCAGTTTGGCATCGGGGTAAAGGCTGCCAATCACCATCTACGACGGAGCGCTTTAGGTCGCATCAAAGCCTCCCTGAATACGATTTGCCGTGTCACACGAACTCAATACCGGCTGGATGCCGTGGGCAGCATGCAGGACATGCGCAACGATCCTACCCTGATGCACGCCGTCCTGCCGGCCCTCAAGGAAACCATCGGGAGATCGAACCTTCACCAGCTTCAGGCTGCCTTTCCGTTCAATTGCGAAGATTTCGCCTACTACACGGAGCGCATTCCCGGTCTGATGATCTGGCTGGGCGCCGCCGACCCGCAAGCTGGCAAATTCGCCATGCTGCATACGCCAGACTTTGATGTGGATGAATCCTGCCTCCAAACGGGGGTGCTGGCTGTGAGCGCAATGATCGTCGGGTATTTAAGTCAGTCAAATTAAAACCGGGTCAATTAAAACACCATTCAATTTGTTCAAATTGAGCGAGATTTCAATTTCATTTTCAGAAGGTAGAAAAAGTCGTAAACCATATGCATTCCTACCAACTGTTAATAATTTTGTGGTAAATTCATAAAATCTATACACAACAGTAGAAAATATCAGGTGAGCGCCTGCCGCCACGGTGTATTCTTTAACAATCTTTATTGGCGCTGATTGACCTGTGAGGAGACACTATGGAAAATAAAACCTTACGAACCTGCCTGACGATTGGGGTCAGCCTGGTCGTCCTGATCGGGGTATTCTTAGCCGGCTCAGGAGTGGGTTATTTTGCGCCCCGATTATTCGGACCGCAGATCCCCACCCCGCGCCAGGTGGATTGCCCGCCCTGCCCGGAGATCGAGAGCTCACAGGGCGAGGAAACGCCCATCGCTCAGCCCACCGAATGTCCCGAATGCCCCTATGGGGACCCCTCAGGATCCACCCCGGAGGAATACGACGAACTCTTCGCGCCCTTCTGGGAAACCTGGGACCTGGTCCATGAGGAGTTTGTGGACCAGCCCGTGAACGACCTGGATTTAATGCGCGGGGCCATCGAGGGCATGTTGGACGCCCTGGGCGACCGGCATACCTCTTTCATGACCCCGGAAGAGTTTGAACAGGCCAACGAGTCCCTGGAGGGCGAATACGAAGGCATTGGGGCCTGGGTGGATATCACCGGCGACTATGTTGAGATCATCAGCCCGATGAAGGGCTCCCCCGCAGCGGAAGCCGGCTTACAGCCTACCGATAAGGTCATCGCCGTTGACGGTGAAGATATGAGCGGCGTCCCCGGCGACCTGGTGCTGCAGCGCATCCTTGGCCCCGCCGGCACAGACGTGACCCTGACCATCCAGCGCAACGGCGAATCTTTTGATGTGACCATCACCCGGGCCAACATTGTGGTTCCAACGGTGGAGTCAGAAATGCTTGAGGATGATATCGCCTATATCGCCCTGTTAAATTACGGAAGCAACACCACCCAGCAGCTGCGCAAAGCCCTGCAAGACCTGCTGGATCAGGATCCCAGAGGGTTAATCTTTGATCTACGCAATAACGGCGGCGGATACCTGAACACCGCCATCCAGGTGGTATCCGAATTCATCCCTGAAGGCGTGGTGATGTATGAAGAATATGGGGATGGAGAGACCTTTGCATTTGATGCCATTCCAGGCGGCCTGGCGACTGAAATTCCGCTGGTGGTTCTCGTCAATGAGGGCACCGCATCAGCCTCCGAGATCACAGCCGGGGCCATCCAGGATTACGATCGGGCTCCATTGGTGGGCGCCGTCACCTACGGTAAGGGTTCAGTGCAAAACTGGATCCCGCTTGAGAACAACGCCGGCGGCGTACGGATCACCATTGCCCGCTGGCTCACACCAGACGGCCGGCAAATCAGCGGTGAGGGTCTCACGCCTGAATATCTCGTCGAGATGACCGAAGAGGATTTCACCGAAGGCCGTGACCCCCAGCTGGATAAGGCCATTGAAGTACTCGAAGATCAAATTAATGGAAACGAATAAGGAAGGTGAAGGATGTTTTTCCTGCCTGTTTTTAATATCAACTACCTCATTTACATGCTGCCTGCCATCCTGTTGAGCCTGGTCATCCAGCTGTATGTCAATGCCAGTTTTAACCGTTGGAGCAGGGTTCGAAACCAATCCGGTCTGACCGGGGTGCAGGTTGCCCAACGTCTCTCTGAGCGGATCGGCCTGTATGACCTCACACTCAAGGGCGCCCCAGGACGGCTGACGGATCATTATGATCCGCGCAATAACGTCCTGAGCCTATCGCGCGATATCGCCCAGGGATCAACGGTTGCTTCCATGGCGATCACCGCCCACGAGATGGGCCATGCCCAGCAGGACAAGGAAGAATACCTGCTGATGCGCCTTCGCTCGGCGATGGTGCCGGTGGTCAATATTGGCACTTCCCTGGGATGGATCTTCATCATGCTGGGCTTGATCTTGCAAATTGGCGACCTGGCCTGGCTCGGTGTGATCGCCTTTTCCGCCGGCGCGGTCTTTTCAATTGCCACCCTGCCTGTAGAGCTGAACGCCTCCAGGCGGGCCCGCAAGATGCTCAAAGACAGCGGTTTGATCACCTCAAAGAAAGAGGAAAAGGGCGTCAACCAGGTCTTGAACGCAGCCGCCCTCACATATGTGGCCGCGATTGCCACCTCGGTACTGCAGCTGCTGTATTTTGCCTCCCTGGCAGGCGGCGCCGGCCGCCGGCGGGGATAATTCATCATCATCCTGACCCCTCCCTCTCCCGTGGCAAAGGAGAGGGCACTTTCCTCCGAGCTGCTCAGCTTTTTTATTCAATCTAGTCCAAGCATCCGCCGCTGCTTCCATGCGGGAGAGGACGGCGGTGAGGGCGCCATGAATTTATTATGACACCGGATCAGCCAGACCAAAACCAACCCAATCCTTCACAACCTACATCCTCCCATTAGTACCTTACCAATTAAATGCTTGCACAAAAAACAAGAATATCCGGCGTTGTTCTCGCTCGGTCTCCTGACCGTGCGAGGG
>CAZLEK010000147.1:1459-5900 GCA_964558525.1 uncultured Candidatus Brevefilum sp. | reverse complement strand
GCTGATGCGACATAATGCCGCTCAGCTTGTCGCAATGACAATATTGATAGATCCCCATCATCAGACAGGTAAGCTGGTTTTTTGATCTTTATAACTAAGTCAGGTTGTCGGCTGCGCCGACAAACCTGACCTACAATTTGTTGTAATGACAAGCTGTTGAGGTGCGCGCCCTACGAGTCGCTGACCTGCGATCCACCATTCACCCCCCACCATTCACCATTCACCTAATCCCTACTCCCTACTCCCTAATACCTAACACCCAATACCTAATACCTACTCCCCAATACCTAATACCTAGTACCTTATGCCTGGCCCCCTCCCCACCAACTGCTCCGGCCTGAAATCCGGGGTGGGCCCCTGGTAGGGCTGCTCCCCAAACCACTTGGCGTTGAAGGGCTTGCCAAAGGCCATCACGGCCAGCTCGGGGCAGTAGTTGAAGCAGCGCAGGCATAAGTTGCACCGGTCCCCAAAAACGGGCAGCCCCGCCTCCAGGGTGATGTTCCCCACCGGGCACAGCCGCTCACACCGCCCGCAGGCGGTGCAGCGCTCGGGGTCCACGCTGAGGATCCCGGACTGCCAGTACGAAAGCGTCATGCGGAAGGGCAGCCGCTGGACCCAGCCCATGCTCAACAGGGTGCTGCGGCCCAGGATCCAGGGCTGGTCCTGGGCCACCCGCTCGGCCAGCTGATTGATCCGCTTGAGGGCGTCCTGCGGCTGGGCCTTGAGGGAGCTGAAGAACAGGTTGAAGAGGAGGCCCATATCCAGGCAGACGTTGCAGGGCATGTTGAAGGTGACCGCCCAGCGCAGGTCATAGCCCTTGTTTTCGATCTCCCGGCGCATAAAGGCCGCCCCATCGCCCGACCAGATGGCCTGGGTGGCAAAAACCAAGGCCGGTTTCGGCCCGGCCGGTTTCGGCCCGGCCGGCTTCGGCCCTGAAGCCGGGGGCAGGTTATGGATAAAATCCTGCATGATCACGGGGGCGTCCGACCCGTAGATCGGGTAGCCCAAACCGATCACGGCAGCCTTTTCAACCGCTGCTGAGACCTGGGCAGGCGTCAAAGTTTCGATGGACAGGGCTTCAGCCTGGAAGCCTTGTTGCGCCAGGGCCTCCGCCAGGCGCTCAGCCGCCCACCAGGTGTTGCCCGTGCCGGAGAAAGTGAATATGGGGAGAGTGCCTCGGTTCATGATCCCGTCCTGGTTAATGAAAATAGGTATTAGGTATCAGGTATTAGGTATTAGGTCCTATCCCAATTCCAACCCGCCGCCCTCGTAGTCATTCTCATACCAGGTGAGCTGGACGGTCAGTTTGTGCCTGGCGCCCTTGTGCTTTTTTTGCTTCTTGGTGGCCTTGACCTTGAGGTCCATCCGCTGGGGGATGGCCAGTTCCTGATCGCCGGACACGCCCTTGAGGACCACCCGGCCCTCGCCGATCCTGGCGCCCAGGGCCTGGACGAACTCGCTGACCTCGGTGCGCGATTTGCGCTCTTTATGGCGGAAGAGTTTTTGTTTCTTATCCATGGATGTCTCCTTTCGTGGGTTTTGTGATTTGTGACACCAATGATACCACGCCCGTTATGGGTGGGAAAAGGTTTGTCAGGTAGGCGCCTCATATCATTGGCAGCCAGGTATCCAGATGTTAATGTCACTTATTTCTTGTTGGTCATCTGCCAGACTCGGCGCCATACCTAACCTACAAACTAAACCTATTCACAATTCTCCATGCACCATTCACCAATCCCCTAATCCCCTAATTCCTAATCGCCTACCGATATGCTACACTTAACCCCATGATAAACCTGACCAAAACGATCCTGATCCTCCTGCTGGCAGGCCTGGCCCTCTCCGCCTGCACCCCACCCACGCCTGAGGCGGGGATTGAGACCACGCAGGCTGTGACCCAAGAGGTCCCCACCCCCACCGCAGCGGCCCTGCCCACGCCCACGGCGCAGCCCACGCTGCCGGCGGCGGCCCTGATCGGCGAGGGGGAAAAGGCGCTCTTTGCCGGCGACGATGAAGCCGCCCGGGCCATATTTGAAGACACCCTGGCGCGGTCCACAGACCCGCAAACCCGGGCAGAAAGCCGCTTCGGGCTGGGCCGAGCCCTGTTTGAGCTGGAAAACTACGGCCTGGCCAAGGACCAGTTCGAGGAAGCCGCCCTGGCCGCAGACCCAACCATCGCGGCCCGGGCCAACTACCTGCTGGGGCAGACCTACACGCGCCTGGAACGCTATGAGGAAGCCCTGCTGGCTTACGAAACCTTCCTGGGGCTCCGCCCGGGGCTGATCGACTCGCACGTGCAGAGCCTGCGCGGCGACCTGTTCGCCACCCTGGGGGATACGGAGGGCGCCGTCGAGGCCTACGAAGCCGCCTACCTCAACGACCCGGGGGGCGGGACCGAGGCACAGGCCATCGACGTGGCCCTGGCCTACCAAAACGCCGGCCAGGACGAGACCGCCCTGGAACTGTACAAGAATATCTACGCCACCTCGAATAATGACTACACCAAAGCCCAGATGGACCTGCGCATCGGCCAAATCTACATCGACCGCGACCAGCCGGAGGAGGCTTTCCCCTACCTGCAGGACGCCGTCAACAACTTCCCCTTCGCCTATGACGCCTTCACCGCCCTGGTGCTGCTGCTGGAGGCCGGCCAGGCGGTCAACGAGTACCAGCGCGGCCTGATCAACTATTATGTCGGCCAATACGCCCTGGCGATTGAGGCCTTTGACCGCTACCTGGCCTCAGGCGCGGAAGCCAAGGCTGACGCGGCCCTGTATCACAAGGCCCTGGCGACGCGCAGCCTGGACACGGAACCGGTGGAAGACAACTACCAGGCAGCCATCGACCATTGGGAGCAGCTGATCCTGGACTATCCCACCAGCGAGTACTACGTGGACGCCTGGCAGGACATTGAATATACGCTGTGGGCCTTCCTGGGCGAGGCCGAGGCCGCGGCTGAACATGCCCTGAGCTATGTCGCCCAGCGGCCCGAATCGCCCCAGGCGCCGGACTTCCTGTTTTTGGCGGGTCGCTCCTACGAGCGGGCTGGCCTGCTGGCCGAAGCCGCAGATGCCTGGCTGCGCATCGCTGATGAGTACCCGGACGACGAAGATACCTTTAGGGCGACTTATTTTGCCGGGATCGCCCAGGTTCGTCTGGGCGATTGGGAGGCAGCCCGCACGCTGTTCTCGCGCGCCCTGGTGCTGACGACGGAGCCGGCCGAAGTGGCCGCCGCGCACCTGTGGATCGGCAAGGCGCAGGAAGCCCAGGGCGACATCAGCAGCGCCCTGGACAGCTGGAAGATCGCCCAGACAGCCGATCCCTTCGGCCATTACAGCATCCGCGCCGAGGATCTGCTGATCGGGCGGGAACCCTTCAGCGACCCGGAAGCCTTCACTCTTGACACCGACCTAACACCTTATCGCATGGAAGCCGAAGACTGGCTGCGCACGACCTTCAGTCTGGCCCCGGACGAGAACCTGGAGAGCCCGGGCCTTCTGGCCCAGGACCCCCGCTTCCAACGCGGGCTGGCGTTTTGGGCTTTGGGGAATTACCCCGCCGGTCGGGCAGAATTTGAAGCCCTGCGGCAGGAGCTCTCAGGCGACCCGGCCCAGACCTTCCGGCTGATCCCCTCCCTGGTGGAGATCGGGCTGTACCGCTCGGCCCTGGCCGCCAGCATGGACCTGCTGCGCAGCGCCGGACTGGAGGGCGCTGAAGCCCTGGAAGCGCCGGAATACTTCTCACGGGTGCGCTTTGGCGCGTATTACCTGGGTTGGGTTTTGCCAGTCGCTGAGGCGGAGGACCTCTCGCCGCTGTTACTGCTCTCGGTGATGCGCCAGGAGAGCTCCTTTGAGGGCTTTATCGAATCCTCAGCCGGGGCCCGCGGGTTGATGCAGATCATGCCCGCCACCGGCGCGCAGCTGGCGAACGACCTGCAGTGGCCGGAGAATTATACAGTTGACGACCTCGAGCGGCCGTATGTCAGCATCGTGTTCGGGGCCACCTACCTGCGCAGGCAGCGCGGCTTGTTTGAGGGGGATCCCTTTGCGATGCTGGCGGCCTATAACGGCGGCCCGGGCAACACCCTGGCCTGGAAGGACCTCGCCCCCAGCGACGACCCGGACTTACTTTTGGAGGTGATCCGGATTGAGGAGACGCGCAACTACATCCGGTTGATCAATGAGATTTTTTATGTCTATAAATGGCTGTATGGAGAACTTCCGGAGTGAACACGCTTTGTCATTGGAAGTAACTTGTAGGTCAGGTATGGCGCCGAGTCTGCCAATTTGATTAGGTATGTCAACAATGTCTCTGGCTTGAGGCTTGACACCTGATGATATTAGGCGCCTACCTGACACCAATCAGGAAATTACGAGAGTTTACCTGGCCTCCAAAATAGGTCTTTATCAGGTTATCGACTGCGCCGACAAACCTGACCTAC
>CAZLEK010000147.1:0-1359 GCA_964558525.1 uncultured Candidatus Brevefilum sp. | reverse complement strand
CCTAATACCTAATTACTATAGGAACAAGCGCAGGGGCTCCTCGAGATAATTGGCCAGGACGTCCATGAACTCGGCGGCTTCGGCGCCGTCGGTGACACGATGATCGGCGGAAAGGGTGGCCTTCATGCGGGAGCCAACGCTCAGCTCGCCATCGACCACCACCGGCGCCTGCTGCACGGCCCCCACCGCCAGGATGCCCGCCTCGGGCGGGTTGATGATGGCTGCGAAGCTGTCGATGCTGTACATACCCAGGTTGCTGATCGAAAAGGTCGAGCCTTCGATGTCTTCATTCTTGACCCGGCCATCCCGCGCCCGCCCGGCCATCTCGCGCACCTGTCGGCCGATCAGGCGGATCGGCTTCTGGTCGGCATCCTTCACCACCACGGTCAGCAAGCCGCCTTCCACGGCCACGGCCACACCGATGTTGACCTGCCCATGGCGCCGAATGTGTTTTTCATCTTCAATGGAGGCGTTCAGGTTCGGGTACTGGCGCAGGGCCAGGGCAACGGCTTTGAGGATGAAATCGTTGACCGAGACTTTATCCTCTTCGGGCAGCATGCGGTTGATTTCCTTGCGCAGGGCCATGAGCGCGTCGGTCTTGTACTCCCGGGTCAGGTAGAAGTGCGGAAAATTCTGGTTGGAGTCCTGCATGCGGCGGCCGATCGCCTGGCGCAGCCGGCTCATCTCCAATACCTGATCATCGGGCGCCTCGCCCACGGTGAAGGCAGTGAGAGGCTGAAGGGCCTTGCCGACGGCTTCGGCTTCTTCCCCGCGGCCTTCCTTGCGCATTGAGTCCAGGTAGGCTTCCACATCCTGTTTGACGATGCGTCCCTGGGGGCCGCTGCCGTCAATCTTCTCCAGGTCAAGGCCCTCGTCCTCGGCCATCCGACGGGCCAGGGGTGAGGAGCGCACACCGCCAGCCGGGGAAACGTCGGCCTGTTCTTCTTTTTCCTCAGCCTGCTTTTTGCCGGCGCTCTTTTTGGGCTGCTTTTCCTTGGCCTGTTTTTTATCTTCGGTTGCTTTCTTTTCTGCTTTGTCTTCTTGTTGGTCTTCTTCTTTTTCTGCCGCCTGGGCGCCTGTCGGCTCACCGCCGGCTTCAGATATGAGCGCGTCAATCTCATCGTCTGAGGGTTCTTCGCCCTCTCCGGCAATCACGGCAATCGGTTCGCCAACCGGCACGGCTGAATCCTCTTCCACCAGGTGACGGAACATCACACCCTCATAGCCTGATTCCACCTCCACAGTGGCTTTATCGGTCTCGATCTCAGCGATGACCTCACCTTTGCTGACCGACTCTCCCTCGGCCTTGACCCAACGCACCAGGGTCCCCTCGGCCATATCAAAGCCCAATTTGGGCAT
>CAZLEK010000146.1:0-5917 GCA_964558525.1 uncultured Candidatus Brevefilum sp. | reverse complement strand
TCTAATTTTGCGATTGCCCTGAGTGGTGTTTGATCGCAGGAGAAAATGGTTATAAAATATTCATAGTACCATCATCGTCATTAGTTCCTATAACTACAATCTACAATCTACCAAGCGAAAGCCGAGGCAGTCATGCGAAAACGTTTATTGAGCTGTTCTGGATTTTTGATGATCCTGATTTTCCTTGCTGCGTGTCATTTACCCATCTCAGAACCGGCGTCAGATATCCAGGAAAACCACGGATCTGGCCCAGAATCGACAGACAGCCCAGCTCCTCCCCTGCAGGTGGACCCTCCAGTTAATTTGGAGGCGCTGCAGAATCCAGAGAACCTGCCGGCTGGCGTTTTACCGCCAGAAGCACTGGTCTATCGCGGCGCATTTCGTTTACCGGATGATTCGGGGGGGATGGGTTGGGAATACAGCGGTCATGGGATGACCTATTTCCCAGACGGCGATCCAGGCGGGAGCATGGATGGGACTCCTGGCTCCCTGTTCATCGTCGGCCATGATCAACAATTGTGGGTTGGCGAGGTCAACATCCCAGCACCGGTTGTCTCCCAAAATCTAGAAGAGCTTCCTGTTGCCCAAACCCTTCAGCCTCAGGCGGACATCACCGGGGGAGCCCTGACTGACTCCTGGGTGATCCCCCGGATGGGCATTGAATACCTGCCAGCCATGCCGGGGTTGTCTGAAGGCAAGCTGCACTTTGCGCTTGGCCAGCACATCCAATATTTTGAACCTTCTCATGGCTGGGCATCTACAAACCTCAATGCGCCGATGTCATCAGGACTCTGGCTGTTTGATAGGTTCACAAATTACGCCACCAATGATTATTTATTCGAAATCCCTGAGGACTGGGCCGAGATGTACACCCCAGGTTACCGATTGGCCAGTGGAAGGTTCCGAGAAGGGGTTTGGGGCGGACAAGGACCAGCGCTGTTTGCTTATGCTCCCTGGTTGGATGGCAGTCCTCCCCCAGACGGCGCCAGGCTGACGCATATCATCCCGCTCTTATTGTTCGGAGAGCAGCTTGAGGGGGCGCCGGAACTGGCCGTGGATGACTCCATGCGCATGCCGGGTTATGCGGAGTCGGACCATTGGTGGGGCGGCGCTTGGTTGACATCTCCAGCAGGCGACAGCGTGATTTTCACCGGCACAAAAGCCCTGGGAACAAACTGGTATGGTTTTGCCAATGGCGTGGTTTGGGATTATGCCTGCGTGGATGACCCGGCGGTTGAATGCCCCGAGATCCCAGATTACCCGTATGATGACCGCGGGTTCTGGGCGGAGGGCTATCAACCTGCAATCCTCTTCTTTGATCCTATGGATTTGGGCAAGGTTGCCCTGGGTGAGATGGCGCCGTATGAACCCCATCCCTATGCCATGCTGGACTTAAGCGCTTACTGGTTTGACCCGCAAACCAATATTGAAATTTATAAACGAGACCTGGTAGGCGCAGCGGCTTTTGACCGGAACATGGGTCTGCTGTATATCGTGGAACGTTTAGGAGATGCTGAAAAATCTGTTATCCATGTGTTTGAAATAATCAAAGAATAACCCAAGCACTCCTTTTCTATCTACAGGGAGTGATTGATGCTGACTTATCCAGATCATTTATGATCTTGCCCACAAAGGGGATGGCCTGCAGGCTGCCTGTTCCTGGACAACCGGGAACAGTTTTTATTGATCAAACCTCATTAGATTGAGGGGCAGCGAATCTCTGGGGCTGGTCGATCTGGACGAATCTCTCAAAGCCGGTTGTCAGGGTGAGATCTGGGAAGAAGTGGCCTGGAGTGGCCGGTTGGCGCCTGCACCGCCCGACCTTGATGGCTGGGCTTTGCCAGGCGGTAGGCCAACCTTCCCAGTTCTACCGCACCCGAAATGACCCTCAAAACTCTGTAGAGCAGCAAGGAAAGATTGCGGTTGAATAAGCTTTAATTGTTTTTGGATTGAACTCCTGAAACAGAAAATGGCTCCCGGTAAGCGCTTGGAAATCACTTCTTCAGGTTGGGTTGGGTCATTCGCCAATAATCTAGCTGTTCCTGCCGCCTTCCCCAGCGGTTGGCTAAAAAACCTGCCACCCAGCTGCTGGGGAGTAAACGGGCTAAACCAATCAAGAGTTTATTAGCACACCCTGGAATGTGCATGGGTCTATTTCGCCGGGCTTTTTTTAATGTGTGCTTGACAACCCGGTGGGTGTCGTGGGCGGTTATTTTGCCCCAAAAACCTTGCAGGAAGATCTTCTTCATTGCCTCTGGATTGGTCGGCAGGCCGCCCGGACAGAGTACGGTAACATTTCCAAATTCACGGACCTCCTCCCTCAGCGCCAGCGAGAAGTGGATGATGAACCGCTTGGAGGCTGCGTAAAGCGCCTTATAGGGGATGGAAAAAAAGCCAGCTAAAGAGGCAACATTGATCAGTAAGAATTTCTGATCAGGATGATGCTGGTTGAGCGCAAAATAAGAAAGATCAACCAGCGCTTCAATGTTGAGGTGAAGCATGTGCAGGATTTCAGACCGGGTGCGAGTGAGGAATTTTCCCTCCATCTCCTGCCCCACAACGTTCACCAATCCATTGAAAACAATCGCTTCGTCTTGTAATCTCTTGAACAGAACAGCGCGCGCATTTTGATCGGTTAAATCGCATGGGATGTAAAGGGTCTGAATCTTAAAGTTCTCTGAAAGGAAATTTTCCAGGGCTTTTGCATCCTGCGCCCGGTCAATCAGAACAAGATGGGTCCCCTGTCTGGCAAATTCGAAGGCAAAGGCGCTGCCAAGTCCGCCCAAAGCGCCTGTGATAATGGTGTAGGATGGCTCCATATGACTGTTCCTGGAAAGTGAGAACGTACTGGTATTATAATCTCTTTAGTCCAGTTTCTCGAACATGAAATGAAACGCGAGGAAATATGACATTTGATCTCTCCGGAAAATCCATTGTCGTCACAGGCGCTACCTCAGGGATTGGCCTGGCAGCGGTTAGCAAACTGACCCAAAGCGGCGCCTTTGTGATCGGAATTGGGCGATCTTCCGAGCGCAATCAAAATGCTGTTGTTCAGGTAAATTCAGGCCAACCCAAGGGACAGACCCTCTATCTTTTAGCGGACCTGGCCATCCAAGAGGAGGTAAGGGGTGTGTGCCGTGATATTCACAGGCTGCTCAAAAATCACGGCTTCGCCCACCTCGATGCATTGGTGAATAATGCCGGCGTTTACCTGGAAAAGAAACACCTGACAGATGAGGGGATTGAAATGACCTTCGCGGTGAACCACCTGGCCCCATTTATTTTGAGCCATGAATTGCTGCCGCTGCTCCAAGCAGCGGCGCACGGCCGGGTGCTGACCGTGAGCTCTTATTCCCACCGAACCACACCCCTCAACCTTGGTCGCATCGCGAATCCCCGGCCCTATATTGGTCTCCTGGCGTATAAACGTTCCAAACTCTGTAATGTTTTATTCACACACGCCATGAATAAAAAAGTTGAAGGTGTGTCCGCTTTTGCAGTGGATCCTGGATTGGTCAACACCGAAATCGCTTCCAAGGGCAGCCAGGGCATCTCCCACTGGGTCTGGCGCCGGCGGCGGTTAAAAGGCACGACACCAGACGTCCCAGCTGACACCATCCGGTACCTGGTTGGAGAGAGGAAGATTGATCCTTCAGCAGGGGTTTATTTCAAAAATTGTGCCCCAATTCAGCCCAGTCGTAAATCACAGCGAGCGGGGTTAGCGGAAGCGCTGTGGGAATTATCAGGTGAATTAACCGGGATCACCTGGTGAGATGGAGATTTGATCGAAAATCCATACCTTCTCAGCTGAGTGATGAGGCTTTGCTGAGATGTTTTTTTCAGGGCTGGGTGGTTAATAAAATATCTAATCTTTTATGGCATGCGATTTTTCTTAAACCTCTCCTGCTTCAACCAGCTGTTCTAAGCGATCCACATAATCCGCCATGACTTCAAAGGCCTTGTTGACCGGTTCCGATGAGGTCATATCCACGCCGGCAGTTTGTAAAGCGTCCAGGGGATAAACGGAAGAGCCTGCTTTGAGGAATTCCAGATAGCGATCGACTTGATCCTGGCCGCCTTCCTGCACACCCTTAGCTAAGGCATGCGCAGCTGAGATTCCGGTGGCGTATTGGTAGACATAGAAGTTCATGTACATATGCTGGAACTGCGCCCAGGTGATGCCGATTTGATCAGGATCATAAGCTGCCTCCTCCCCATACCCCTCGGCGAAATAATCTGCACAGACCTCATTCATGACTTCCGCCGTCAGGGGTTTGCCGGCTTCCGCGCGTTCGTGCATCTCAAGCTCCCAGCGAGCCAGGGTGGGCATGATGAAGAAATACCGGTGGAAATTGGACATTGCCTCTTCGATCAAAGCCAGTTGGAAAGCAGGGTCTGTTTGATGATTGAATAAATAGTCCCGCACCATCGCCTGGTTGAAGTTGCTGGCCACTTCCGCCACAAATAAGGAATAGTGGCTGTACACAAAGGGCTGCGCTTTGCGGGTGTAGTAGGAGTGCAGGGAATGTCCCAGTTCATGGGCCAGGGTACTCATGCTGAAAACGTCATCCGCATAGCTCATCATAATAAAGGGGTTGGTGTCGTAGACACCCGAAGAAAATGCGCCTTGCCGCTTGGCGCGGTTGCGAGCCCGGTCCACCCAGCGTTCATCAAGCGCGCCTGTGCGCAAGATCCCCACGTATTCTTCTCCCAACGGCGCCATGCCTTCACAGATCCAATCAATCGCCTGTTCAAAGGGGATCACCGGGGAGCTTTCACTCAAGGGCGCTTTGATGTCGTAGACCTGGAATGTCTCAACTCCAAGGGCCTTCCGACGCACACGCCAGTATCGGTGCCAGGTGGGGAGGTTGGCTTTAAAGGTGTCAATCAAGGCGTGAAACACAGCCGGCGGGATATTGTTGGCGCCCAAGGATGCTTCAAGTGAGCTGGGGTAGTGGCGCGTTCGGGCCCTGAAAATATCACGGTGCAGTGCGCCTAATTGCAGAGAAGCGAGGGTATTCATAAACGAAAGATACCCATCGGCATAATTTTCATAAGCTGTTTGCCGAACCCTGCGATCTTTATGTGTGATCAGGGCGTTAATACTGCTCTGGCCGACCTCCATGGAATCGCCGTCCTCAGAAATGGCATCATTAAACTGTAAATCAGCGTTGGTGATGGCATTATAGGCCCGGTACGAATCACTGAGCGGTTCGCCAGCTAGCGCCAGAACCTGTTCAACCTCATCGGACCGGACGTGATCTTGTTCACGCTCCAACTCATCCAAAAAGTGTCCGAGGTGCGCAAGCCGCTCGTCTTCCTGGATCCATTGGCGCAGCTCTTTGAAGCCAACGGCCATCAGCTCTGGATTTAAAAAGGAGGTGGCTGCGTTGAGGCGCACATAAACACTTTGCCCCTGACCGTAGCGCGCCTGGGCCTGCTGGTCGGTGGTGTCCACGGCCGATTCAAGCATGCCATAGATCATGACGCGCTGCGCTTTTCGTAATGTTTGTTCATAAAGCATCAGAAAATCCCCCAGGATCTCGGAACCCCCTGAGAGCTGACCCTTGTATTTAGCCAGCTCAGGGATGGCAGCCATAACCTCTTCCTTGGCGGTTTCCCAGGCTTCAATATTTTGGAAAACATTTTCCAGGTTCCAGGTTTCCTCTATGGGAATTTCCGACCGTGGGGGCAGGGTTTTCTTTTCCATCAAAGACTCCTTTTGCTAGTGAAATAAATATCCATAAATTGCCCGTGTCTACCCAGGGGTAGGTAAATAGAATAACACAATACCCTTCGGGCACGATGAGGGCACAAAGAAAAAGCGTTTTCTACTAAAAATAATCGTCATCTTCACTATGCCGGCTAACTTGTTTCCTGCGCAGGTTCCTCTTTCATAAACCTCAGGCTCAGTGAA
>CAZLEK010000145.1:0-6005 GCA_964558525.1 uncultured Candidatus Brevefilum sp. | reverse complement strand
CCTGGCGGGTGGGTAAGGTTGCGTTTAATCAAAAAGAGACGCCCTGGTGAGTAGGGCGCCTCTTAAGGAGAAGGCGTTCTCCGGTCAAATATTCATATAATTTCTTCGTCAGTCAGCGGCTTCTATGAGTATGGGTTCTACGGGTGAAGAGAGTCGTTTTTTCTCTTGTGGTTGCGTCACTTTTTCCGGGGCCTTGAATTTAAAGTAGATCGGCACCAGGATGAGCAAAGATGCGGCAGCGGTCACCATGAAGGGCGTCTGCGGGCTGACCCGCTCCCAAAGCTGTGCGCCGATCCAGGGGGCCGGCAGGGCGATCAGGCCGCGGCTGCTGTAGAAGACGCCTGAGAAAGTGCCCAACATCTTGTTGGGGACCACCTTGGTGATCAGCGATTGGTAGGCCGGCCCGAGCATCCCGCCGCCGAAGCCGAACACCGCCCAGCTGACCGCAAAGGTGAGAAAATTTTGCGCCTGGAGGAAGACCATGAAAGCCACAAAGATCAGGAAGAAACCGATCATCAGGGGGAGGCGTTCGCCGTGTTTGTCGACCAGCTTGCCGGAAAGCATGGGTACGAACATGGCGGCGATGGCGTTGATGGAACCCAGCAGGCCGATCTGCTCGACGCCGATCCCGGCGATTTGTTCCAAAAACAGCGGCTGGAGTTCGCCGGACATACGGAAGGCGATGTCTGAGATGCCGTCTGTCAGGAAGATCCAGGTGATCACGCCGCCGCCGACCAGCAAGCCGAGCATGCGCACCATGCTGGTTTTAAACGAGGCCATGGAGAGCTTTTCACCCGTGGTTTCAACCGCGTGAGATTTCATGGTGGCAGCCATCCAGATGCGCAGGCCGGCTGCGGCGGCATACAGCAGGCCAGAAACAGCCAGCATCCATTTGAAGCCGAAGGCGCCGGCCAGCAGGCCGCCCAGGGGCGGGCCAAGGATGCCGGTGATCTGGTAGATCGTGTTGGTCATCCCGAAGACCTTGCCGCGGTTCTCTTCGGCGGAGTTTTCTGCGATAAAGGCCTGGAAGCTTGGGCCGACCAGGGCAAAGGGGATCTGGTAGATGGACATGGCCACGATCATCCACTGCCAGGTGGGAGCCAAAAGCATGGCGACGAAGCCGATGATCCCGCCCACGCTGCCGATGGCGACGGCGCGCAGGCGGCCAATCGAATCGGAGACCCAGCCGCCGAAGATCTGCAGGACGAGGATGGAGATGGAGGTGAGGGTGAAGACCAGGCCGACATCCCCAATATCGGCGCCGAGCTCGGTCAGGTAGATGGGCATCAGCATGGGGGACATCATCCCGGCGATGTTGGCCAACACCATGGCGAACAAGAACCAACGCATGATGGGAGTCAGTAAAGGTTGGGGTTTGGGTTTTTCAGCTTGCATGTGCTTTCCTTTCCTGCGGTGTGATGTTCCCTTATCCCCTGAGTGTTGGGGAGATGGTGCATTCACCCCAATGTTATTTTGAGTATATAAAAGAATGGATGTATCAAACAGCCCCCACAGGACGGAATCCCACCTGGCCAGGTGGATAGTTGTCAAAGCTGAAACACTGTGATGATTTTAAAACCTGACTTTCTCATTTAGCGGCCGTTGGAAAGGCGGTTTATTCTACCCCCCCTCACCTCATTCCTCTCCCCCCTCCAGCGGGGGGAGAGGAAGCAGGCTGCTGAACAACCTCTGGTTAAGATCAATTGATTCTTTATTGGTGTCCTGAAAATCGTTTTTTACCCGTAAAGTTGGCGAAAAAATGGAATAATGCGAAACGCAGGCGAAAATGAAACACAATGATGATTTTAAAATAAGCGATGGTTTATTTCTTGAATGTGTCCTTCAGGGCGATTGAGGTTCCCCACGTTTTGATTAGCCCAATTGAAGCGGACGGTAATGGCCCAATGAAAATGAGAAGTTTATTTGGATGGAGAAAGTTCACTTTTTAACAGTCATTCGGGCTAACCCTCATCAGGGCGGGGGCCCTCACCCCGGAGGGGAGCGCAAATACTGGCGGCTCCATTTTTAATGAAAACGACGGCTAACCCCCTGAATCCATTCCAGCCTTGTGGATCTGGTGAAGATATGCGCTGACCCGCTCCTGCTCTTGGGCCGCATCATCAAACTCAAAATGGGAGTTTACAGATTGAGCAGAGTCCCGAAACAGCCTGACCATGCTGAAGAGCGCTTGCCAGGTGGGGTGAATTCCTGCTGGCGTGTATGTCCGCAGCAACTGATCCCATTGATTTTGGGATAACACTTCTGAAAAATGCTGTCCATATTTTCCCGGATTGCGCTTGAAATTTGTTTGAATCCCAAACTGCCAGGTGAGCATTTTCATGAGTTCACCCCGCAAAACAAGATCGAGCTGGTGCTTCGCATAAAGGATTTCACCCCGCGCCAAAGCCTTGGCCACGTAAGGCGCGACCCACCAGAACTCGTTGCAGCAGTCATAAAAGGCCTTCGCTGTGGGCGGGGAGGGCAGGTAGCTGGATTCGTTGGGCGGTGGGAAGGGCGGAAAGCGTTCGTCTTTATCCAGCAGCAGGACGCTTAAACTGTCTGGTTGTTTGTTTTTGATGTTTTCGACCGGGATTAAAGTCAGGTCGATGCGGTTGCCGTCGGTGAACTGCATCAGGTAGGTAAAGCCCCCATCCTGGCGCGGCGCGGCGCTGCCCATCCGGTCAGGCATTTGCAGGATCATCAATTCCCCAAAGCGATCGATCCAATTGGGATCGTCCACAAAAGGCGCCACTGCGGTAACAATATAGACCACATCAAAATCCTGGTAGCGGTCGGGCGTCGCATTGGGGTTCACCCGTGATCCGTTCAGGATGACCGCCCGAATGCGTGGATCCTGGCGGGCTGTGGCGAGGATCAGGCCCAGCATTTCTGCATCTGCGCGCATATGGGATGGTTTTTGGGTCGATTTATCTGCCATGGTTAAAAATCGATCCTCATGATTTGAGCGCCCGAAAATACAGCAGCACCCCATTCTCAGCTTTGATGGTTTTAAAACATAGGCCTGCGTTCTGGCAGTGTTTTTGGAGCCTGACTTCTGAAAGCAGCTCACCTTGGATGGCGCTCTCCTGATGGTTGCGTTCTGGAACCGGGACGCAGCCGACGAATTCCCCTTGGTCGACTAACAGACGCGGCACCGCGTTGAAAACCCGCCCATGATTCCCAATGAAGTTTAGGGAAAGGATGCACAGGCAGAGGTCGAAGGTCTGATCTGCAAAGGGGAGCTCGTCGCCGCTGGCGACGTAGAATTCAGGCTCCTGAAACCCCGCCTGGTCGAAGCGCTTGACGGCCTGCTTTAACAGGCCGGTGCTGATGTCCGATCCGATGTAGGCGTTATCCGGGGGCAGGAATCCAGCCGCGCTGCCTGCCCCGGTCCCCAATTCGAGGATACGTTTCCCGTGAAACGCCTGGCAGGCATCAGCTAAGATGGCGGTATGACGCTCCATGCTGGCGTTGAACTTCTTGGGAAAGACCGACCGGGCCATGAAGAAGTCGTAAAGGAAGGCCAGGGAATCCCCCAACCAGGGCTGGCAGCGAATGGGGCGGCCATTTTGATCCAATTGGAAACGTAAAGGTCCCTTTTGTGTGATCCGAATGCCTGGCTTAAGTGGGGTGGACATGGTTTTCTCCCTGGAATTCATGAACAAGATCCGTCAGGTGGAATTATAGTCCCAAATTATCGTGATAAATGAGGTTGGAAGAAACCGGCTATAATTAGGAAAAATGTTGGCCCACACCATTCGAAATACACAGGAGCGCCCCTATGCCATCCCAAGAACTGCCCAACATCCCCTGGGAAGACCGTCCCGCCGGCCATGCCAATGTTGTCTGGCGCTATTCACAAAACCCGATCATTCCCCGGGACCTGATCCCCGATTCTAACAGCATCTTCAACAGTGCGGTGACGCCCTTTGAGGGAAAGTACGCCGGGGTTTTCCGCTGCGATAACAAGAAGCGCGAGATGAACATCCATCGCGGATTCAGCGAGGATGGGATCCACTGGGAGATCGACAACGCCCCAATTGTTTGGGCTTTTCAAGATGCGGAGCTGAGCCATTTCCAATACCGCTACGACCCGCGCGTCACGTGGCTGGAGGATCGCTACTATGTGACCTGGTGCAACGGCTACCACGGCCCGACGATCGGGATCGGCTATACGTATGACTTCGAAACTTTCACCTTTTTAGAAAACGGGCTGCTGCCCTTCAACCGCAACGGCGTGTTGTTCCCGCGCAGGATCAACGGCAAATATGTGATGCTCAACCGGCCCAGCGACAACGGCCACACGCCCTTTGGCGACATCTTCCTCAGCCAGAGCCCCGACATGATCTATTGGGGCGAACACCGCTATGTGATGGGCGTGGCCGGCGGCTGGCAGAGCACCAAGATCGGCGCAGGCCCCATTCCGATTGAAACCCCCGAGGGCTGGCTGATGTTCTACCACGGCGTCCTGACCTCTTGCAATGGGTTTGTGTACAGCTTTGGGGCGGCCTTGCTGGATTTGGAAGAACCCTGGAAGGTGATCTACCGGGGCGAACCGTACCTGCTCTCACCCCAGACCCTCTATGAGAATGTGGGCGACGTGCCCAACGTGGCCTTCCCCTGCGCCGCGCTGTTTGACGCGCCCTCCGGGCGGATAGCGATTTACTACGGTGGGGCGGATACGGTCACCGCGCTGGCATTTTGTCAGCTGGATGAGGTGCTGGACTGGCTGAAAAAGAACTCGATGGTTTAAAGAAGTGCACATTAACGTTGCATTCACCGCAGGACTTGACGCATTTGGGCGTGCGTCAGGCCCCTAACGTACAGTGCCATTGTTGTTAGGTGTTGTTTAATTGCAGAAGATCCCATTTATTACCGTAGAGGTCTTCAAACACCGCGACTGTCCCATAAGATTCTGTTCTTGGTTTTTCTTTAAAGCTAATCCCCTTCGACGTCATTTTCTCGTAATCACGCCAAAAATCATCAGTGTGTAAAAACAGAAACACTCTTCCACCCGTTTGATTGCCGACAAATTCTTTTTGGGAAGAAGATGATGCCTTCGCCAGTAACAAGCAACTTTCGTTACTGACTGAAGGGGCAATTAATACCCATCGTTTTCCATCACCTAAATCCGTATCTTCAACGAGATGAAAACCAAGTTTCTCCGTAAAGAACTGTACTGCTTCATCATAGTCGTGAACCAACAAAGAAACATAGCCAATTTTTTGTGGCATTTTTTGATTTTCCAAACCTGTTTGGTTTTTTGCGTTTTATCTTCTGCCTTCCAATCAGAAGCGCTGGCGTTGTCAGATCATGAACCCATTGAATATCAATGCTCAATAATTTTCACAGCCATTCACACCAGTACGGTACAAAACGCCTGGTGCGGATCCTCACAAGGTCAGATTGGTATTTTTAAAAATAAATAAGCCATCCAACTGGGGATGGCTCAAAAGTCAATTTTTTTTTGAAGGTCACGCTGCAATGGCCGGGCGGAACTTATAGCCGTAGACCAGGATGCCGCGTTCATCGCCGTCGGAACGCAGCTTGCGGGTGACCATTTCCACCGGCATGCCGATCTGCACCTCTTGCTCGCCCAGGTCGGTTAGCTGGGCGGTGACGATGGGCCCTTCTTCCAGTTTGATCAGAGCGACGGTATAGGGGGCCTGCTCTTCAAAACCGGCCGGGGCATTGCCCATCCGTGTAAATGAATAAACTTCACCTTTTCCGCTGAAGGCATAGGCGGTTTTAGCTTCGCCGCCGCATTCCGGACAGACATCGCGGGGCGGGAAGATCTTTGCTTCGCAGTGGGGGCACTTTTCACCCACCAGGGCGTAGCGCTGTTTTTTCAATCGCCAATGGCGTGGAACTTCCATGAGGCACTCCTTACTGTTGCATCAGCCGAACTGGCTTGCTTTTTATGTGTTTATTAGCCTGAGTTTACCGAAAGGCGACTCTCAGAAACTATCAGATTGCTGCTCAAGGTTATGGGTTGGGTCTTTTTT
>CAZLEK010000144.1:4029-6025 GCA_964558525.1 uncultured Candidatus Brevefilum sp. | reverse complement strand
GATTTTCAATCATAACATTTCTTGGTGATCTTGCGATTTCCCTGCACAATTGCCCCTCAGACTTGAAAGGTTCGGCAAGCGGGACTATACTACACTCCATGAACACGCATGCGTACTCAACCTGGCTCGAAATTGACCTGGGGGCGATTAAAAACAATCTCCAGCTGATCAAGCGCCTGACCCAAACGCAGGTCATGGCGGTGATCAAAGCCAACGGTTACGGCCACGGCGTTTTGGAAGTCGCCAAGGCAGCCGCGGAAGCCGGCGCCGCCTGGTGCGGCGTGGCCCGGATGGAGGAAGCCCTTAACCTGCGCGCTGCCGGTCTGACCTCGAAAGTGATGGTGCTGGGGTATACGCCCCCTGCGCTGATCCCCGATGCGATCCAAAACAAGATCCATGTGGCCATCTATGATGTCGAAATGGCCCGCGCCTATGCTGCCCAGGCCATGGGGACCGAGGGCCGGCTGCAGGCCCACCTCAAAATTGAGACCGGCATGGGCCGTTTGGGCATGTCGCCGGAAAAGGCGCCTGATTTCCTCGCCGCCTTTGCACAGCACGCGGAACTGGCCATCACCGGCATCTTCACCCATTTTGCCCGCGCCGATGAGCCCGACTCCGGCGCCACCGAAGGGCAGCTGTTGATTTTCAATCAGTTGCTGCAGAAGCTTAAGAAAGCATCGCTGCTGCCAGGGATGGTGCATGCCGCCAATTCGGCCGCGGTGATCAATTTCCCCCAAGCGCATTTTGACCTGGTCCGCCCTGGGATTGCCGTCTTTGGCCTGGACCCCTCCCCGGACACAAAGCTGCCGCAGGGCTTCAAACCCGCGCTGACCTGGAAGGCCCGTCTAACCTCCGTGCGGAAGCTCCCACCCGCTCACGGCGTCAGCTACGGCTCGGTTTACGTGACCTCAAAAGAAGAGCGGATTGGCGTCATCCCCGTGGGCTACGGGGACGGCTTCCGCCGCCTTTCCGGGCAGGAAGTGCTCTGCCAGGGCAAGCGCGTGCCGGTGGTTGGGCGGGTGTGTATGGACCAGTGCATGCTGCAGTTGGATGGTGTTCCAGACGCCTCAGCTGGGGAGGAGGTTGTATTGCTGGGAAAGCAAGGGCAGGAGGAGATCACCGCCCTGGAGCTGGCAAAGCGCTGGGGGACGATCAATTACGAGGTGGTCTGCGGCTTGGCCGACCGCCTGCCGAGGGTGTACCACAACGCATGAAGGTTGAGGATCCCGCGCTGATCCGGATGGAGTGCCATGCGCATACCGAGGCTTCCAAAGACAGCCTGGTCCGACCTGGACGGCTGATCCAACACTGTCAGAAAATCGGCATCCATAAAATCGCCATCACCGATCACAATGAGATTGAAGGTGCTTTAGCCGCCCAGGCATTGGCCCCTGACCGGGTGATTGTCGGCGAAGAGATCGAAACCACCCAGGGGGAGCTGATCGGGTATTTCATGCGCGAATGGGTCCCGCCGGCTTTGGCGCCCATGGCGGCCATCGAACGCCTGCGTGAACAGGGCGCAGTGATCAGCGTCGCCCACCCCTTTGATACGATCCGCAGCAAGCATTGGAAACAAGAAGATCTGCTGGCAATTGTCCCTCACATCGATGCGATTGAGGTCTTCAACGCGCGCTGCTTGCGCAACCAACCCAACCAGGAGGCCGAGGCTTTTGCTAAACAGCACGATCTGCTGGCCACCGTGGGGTCGGATGCGCATTCGCTGTATGAGGTGGGGACGGCCTCGCTGCAGCTGCCGGCCTTCAGCGATGCGGCGAGCTTCACACGAGCCCTGGCCGAGGCGCGCCACAACACGCGCCTTTCGCCGGCATTTGTGCATCTCTTCTCGCGGTTCGCAACTTTTTACAAGCGACTTACCCGGCTTTTGGGAATTTAGCCGCCGTTACGGTTACCCGCACCCAAAAACGTCATGGTAATTTGCGTTTTATCCAATTAACACACAAAGCGAAAATCACTCGCGGTAAGATAGGCGATGAAT
>CAZLEK010000144.1:0-3929 GCA_964558525.1 uncultured Candidatus Brevefilum sp. | reverse complement strand
AGTCTGGTGGGGTGAAAACCGCACCCCACCCTACAGCTGAATTTATTATGGAAAATTTAAAATGTCTGGTGGGGTGAAAACTGCACCTCGCCCTGCAAGGCAATGCTTTCACTCTTAATATTTTTCTTCACAATATCCGGCTCAAAAATGCCTGGGTGCGCTCCTTTTTCGGATGATTAAACAGCACCTCTGGCGTCGCTTCTTCCACAATCTTTCCCTCATCCATCAAAACCGCCCGGTCAGCGGCTGCCCGGGCAAAACCCATCTCATGGGAGACCACGACCATCGTCATGCCCTCCTCTGCCAGCTGCAGCATCACATCCAGCACCTCCTGGATCATCTCCGGGTCCAGGGCGCTGGTCGGTTCGTCGAACAGCATGATGCGCGGGTTCATCGCCAGGGCGCGGGCGATCGCCACCCGCTGCTGCTGCCCGCCGGAAAGCTGGCCGGGGTATTGATCGGCCTTTTCAGGGATCCCGACCTTTTCCAACAGGTTGAGTGCAATTTTGGCCGATTCTTCCTTGCCGCGCTTTCGGACAACATTTTGCGCCACGGTGACATTTTCCAACACCGTCAGGTGCGGGAACAGGTTGAAGGATTGAAACACCATCCCCACTTCCGTTCGGACGGCGTTGATGTTCTCTGCGGTTGTCAGGGGGATCTCATCCACCACCACGCTGCCGGCCTCAAAACTTTCCAGTCGGTTGATGCAGCGCAGGAGCGTGGATTTCCCAGAACCGGAGGGGCCAATCACGACCACCACCTCTCCCGGGAAGACCGCCAGGTCCACGCCGTTCAGCGCAGCGGTCGTGCCAAAATGTTTGTGCAAGTTTTCGATTTGAATGATGGGTTGTTGTTGTGTCATCTCAGCGTTCCTCCGTTTGTGTTTTCCGCTCAATCCAGGCGACCACCCGGGCGGAGATCAGCGTCATCACCAGGTAGAGCAGGGCGATCATCATCCAGGTTTCCACCGGGATGAAGTTGGCGGCCATGAACTCCCGCCCCCGCCGGGTCATATCCGCCACGGCGACCACGCTGACCAAGGAAGAGTCTTTCAATAGGGAGATGAATTCGTTGCCCACCGGCGGGAGGATCACCCTTACAGCCTGTGGGAGGATGATGTAGCGCATGGCCTGGCCGTGGCTCATCCCCAGGCTGCGGGCGGCTTCGTTCTGTCCCTTGGGGATGCTCTGGATCCCAGCCCGGTAGATTTCGCTCATGTAAGCAGCATAACAAAAAGTCAGCCCCAGGATCGCCATGGCAAAAGGATTGGCATGAAACCGCTCAAAGGGCTGAAATTGGAGCAGGCGGCCGAGGGATTGAATAATGGACGGAAAAGCAAAATACCAGAAGAGCAGCTGTACCAGCAGGGGGATCCCCCGCGCGATCTCAACATAAATCGTGGTGACCCAGCGGATGAAACCGTTTCTCGAAAGCCGGCCCAAAGCGGCCACCAGCCCGAGCAGCAGGGTCAATACAAAGGCAGTCAGGGTCACGCCTACGGTGATCAGCAGGCCGTCGCTGACAAAGCGGATGATGCGCCAGTAGGGATCCGGGCTGAAAATGGACAGGAGGATGATCAACCCGACCACAGCGGCCACCAGCCACCACCAGCTGTCGATCCGGCGGCTGGCGGCTTCGTGGCCAGGGACTTTCTCTAGATCTTTTTGAACCCGCATAAAATAAGTGATCCTTTCACCCTCGCCAGGGTTACCAGCCCCAGCGAGGGCACCCAAGCTGTGTTATGAAAAATGTGATAACACCTTAATCTGCGCTGCCGTACCATTCGACGACGAGTGCATCAATGAAGCCTTCGTCTTGTAATTCGCTCAGGGCGGCGTTGACCTGCGAGATCAACGCGTCATTGCCCTTGCAAAAGGCGATGCCGTAATTCTCATCGGTGAAGACCTCGCCAACGGTTTTCAACTGGTCCGAATTTTGGTTCACGAAGGCCACCGCTGTGGGGTAATCAGCGATCACCGCATCGATTTGCCCGTTAGCCAGGTCCAGGAAGGCCAGTTCATAGGTGTCGTAAACCTTGACCGTTGTATCGGCGATGGCTTCCGCTTCCATGGCTCCGGTGGTGCCGATCTGCGCGCCGATGGTGGCCCCTTCCAGGTCCTCGGGTCCGCCAATGGCGTCGTCATCGGCTTGAACAGCCACAATCTGGCCGGCGTTGATGTAGGGGTCAGAAAAACCGAATTCTTCCGCCCGCTCAGGGGTGATCGTCATGGCTGAGATCGCCATATCGTACTGGCAGTCCGCCATCCCAGCCAGGAGCGGGTCCCAGGCGACGTTTTGATAGCGGATGTCCAGGCCGGCTTTGTCTGCAATCGCGTTCATCAGGTCGATGTCGAAACCGACAATTTCCTTGGTGGCCTCATCAACAAATTCAAAGGGCGGGAAGGCGGCGTCGGTGGCGACCACCAGGGCGTCATCCCCGGATGCGCAGGATGCCAGGAGCCCTAAGGCGATCAGGCTGACCAGTGTGATAAAAATTGATTTCTTCATGTTATTTTCTCCTCATTTTTCTTGTGTTGATTGATCCGTCAAAAGCAGTGTTTTCTGTAAGTGGGCCTCCTCTCGGAAAACAAAAAAGGCCTTCCTGAAAAAGAAGGCCTTTGGGTTTCGCTTTTTGATCGTTCAGTTAAGCGCCAAGCGCCGCTCCTCCAGGAGAGGTTCGGTGGAATTGCTTTCGCTTAGGCTGGCAAACGATTAACGAGTTCATATTAGGTTCGATTGTAGCAGATTTATTCTGTGTTTCTTCATCATAGGGTTAATAAACCGTTAATGGCTGATTATGATCAGGCGCTTGACCAGGTTTTATGGGCAACTGCCAGATTAAATCACCTTATCAAAAGGTCTCCCAGTGCAAGACGGCTTCGAGGGGTTTCTTGGTTTTACTTTCTGGCCATTCTTCCGATACGCCCACCGGGATCAGGGTGAGCAGCTTGAGGTCTTCGGGGATCTTGAGCCAGGCTTTGATCGAGGCTTCGTGCGGCAGGGCGTTGCCCTCCAGCCAGCAGGTCCCGTACCCCAGGGCGGTGGCCGCCAGGAGCATGTTCTCCACCGCGGCCGAGCCGTCCTCAACCCAATATTTTGAGGCGGCCTCCATGGCCACCGCGATCATCGCGCCGGCCTGGGCGCTCCAATTGGCCGTCACACTCAATTTTTGGATCATGGCTTTATCCGTCACCACGATGAAGTGCCAGGGCTGACGGTTGTTCCCGCTGGGCGCCAATCGGCCGGCATCGATGATCTTCTCCAGGTCTCCCCTTGGGATCGGATCGCCGGTGTAGCTGCGGATCGAGCGGCGTTTGCGGATGGCTTCAAAGATTTCCATATGGATTCCTTTTTAAGTTTGTGAATGTTCAATCAACCGGTTTGGTTTGCGCGTTGATCCAGGCCAGGTAGGCGGTGGATCCCCGCATGATGGGAACCTGGAGGATCTCGGGTGTCTCGTAGGAATGGGCTTGCAGCAGCGCTTCCTGGACGGCTTCATAGCGGTCTGCCCGGGTTTTGATCAACAGCAGCCATTCGGATTCTCGATGCAATTTTTCCTGCCAGGTGTAGGTGCTGGTGATCGGGAGGGACTGCACACAGGCCGCCAGCTGCTGTGTGACCAGCAGCTCCGCCAGGCGGTTGGCCGCTTCCTGGGAATCGGTCGTGGTCATGATGATGCTGTAGTTATCTTTCATCCATCCGTCCTTTCTCTTCTTTTATAATTTTTGAAGCTGCTTAGGTCTGAGAAAGAAATCTTGGCAATAGTTGTCTCCGAATTAGATAATTCCATCTGGTTAAGTCTGGTTAGAAAAATCAAAAAATTTTTCATTTAATGGTGCGCTCAAAACCGGAGCGCACCCTACGAAATACTTGTTTTTATATTGGTTGTCAATTCAAGGATCATCTGTAGGGTGCGCAGTTCTTTT
>CAZLEK010000143.1:0-6102 GCA_964558525.1 uncultured Candidatus Brevefilum sp. | reverse complement strand
GGAATTCCCCTCCCGATCCTCCTTCGCCCGGTAAAGCGCCGCGTCAGCATGTTTGATCAAGGGGACCATCTCCTCCCCACTCTCTGGGTAGCAGGCCACGCCCACACTCATATTAATGGTGTAGGGCTTTCCTTCTGCCTTAACCGGTTCCTCAAAGGCTGAAAATAGCTTCTCAACCACTTTTTCAACATCCTCGCGCTGGCAGACATCATAGAGCAAAATCGCAAATTCATCGCCGCCCCAGCGAGAGACCAGATCGGAGCCGCGCAGGGTGTCCGCAAACCGCTCCCCCACCCCCTTGATCACGGCATCCCCCACCAGGTGGCCCTCGGTATCATTGATCGCTTTATAATTATCCAGGTCGATCATCAGCAGGGTCAGCTCGCTCTGGCTGCGCTTGGCCACGCGCAGGGATTGTTCAAACTGCTCGTCGAACAGCCAGCGGTTGGGCAGGCCGGTCAGCGCATCGTGCTTGGCCATGTGTTCCATCTTTTGCTTTGCGTCTTCCAAGGCCTGGGTGCGTTGTTGGACCCTCTCCTCTAACTGATCCATCTGTTCCCGCAGGGCAACCGACATTTTATTAAAGGCCGCGGTCATCGTCTCCATTTCTTCAAATAAAGGCGGCTCAATCTGGTCCCCAAGATTTTCCCGGTTCTCGGCGATCTGGCGCGCCTTCTCGCCGATGCGCTCCAGGGGGGCTTTAACCAGGCGGCGGTTGACCCAATCAATGAAAAAATTGATCAGGATCGTGGAAACGATCACAAATCCGGTGATGACCCAGATCAGCTGGCGGATCAACTGGTTGGCGTAATCGATCACAATGTCATAAATTTCTTGAGAGATGCCTTCCTGGCGAGCAAGTGCCAATCCCTCCTGTTCGATCTGTGCGCCGATCCTGGAAAAAATGATGTTCAAGGCCAGGTTCATCCCCACCGTGACAAAGACCAGGGACGCCAACATCAACACCAATACAAACCGGCGGATATTGATGCTGCCGAAGATCTTCCGGAGGGTTTTCGTTTCATTCATTGCGCCTACACCTCCCGGTCTGCCTGGATGATCTCCAGGAAAACCTCAACCACATGGGGATCCAATTCCTTTCCCGCCTGTTCTTGCAGGTATTGGAGGGTTTTTTCCTCCGACCAGGCCGCCCGGTAGGGGCGGTCTGAGGTCAGCGCGTCCCAGATGTCGACGACACTGAAGATGCGCGCTTCCAGGGGGATATCCTCACCCTCCAGGCCCTCTGGGTAGCCCGAGCCGTCCCAACGTTCGTGGTGGTAAAGGGGGATCGTGAGGGCCGGCTCGAGGTAATCGATCTCCTTGAGCATGTTGTAGGCAAAGACGGGGTGCTGGCGCATGACCTCCCACTCCGCGTCGTTCAGGGGGCCGGGTTTGCGCAGGATGGCATCCGGGATGCCCATTTTACCGATGTCGTGCAGCAGCACACCGCGCCGGATATGGGGCAGGTGAGCTTCGTCAAAACCAAATTGCCTCGCCGCCTGCAGGCACAGATCGACCAACCTTTGACTGTGCCCTTGGGTTTCCTGGTCGCGCAGTTCCAGGGCTTTGGCCCAACCCTCGATGGTTTTATCATAGGCCTCTCGCAAGGCTTGATTGGCGTCTTGCAGGCCGTTAAAAAGGGTGATGTTGTCCACGGCAATGGCCGCCTGGCGGCCCAGGGTCTCGGCAAAGTCGTACCAGTTCTCATCTGGGTCCAATGGGCTGCGATGGAACAACTCCAGCACGCCGATCAAATTGCCCTTGGCGACCATGGGCAGGCCGTAATAAGAAATGATGCCTTCCTTTTCAAGGACAATGGGATACTGCTCTCCCTCCGGTGCATAATCCACCTCCGGGATGAAGAGGGGTTCATGGGTTTCAGCCACCCGGCCAATAAAGCCTTGCCCCACCGGGATCCTCTGGCTGAGCTTGGGATCCCCCTGTATACCCAGGGACTCTTCATGCACCAATGCATTTGTATCCTGATCATACAGATAAACGGCGGCGGCATCCACCGCGAGACCACGTTGGATATGCCTTAATATCACCGGCAGAGCCTGATCGAGGGTCAGGCTGCTGGTGATCAATGAGTCGATCTTACGCAGGATGCCAAGCTGTTTAAGCTGGCGCCGAGTTGTTTGATAAAGTTGCGCATTGTGGATCGCAACCGCGGCGCGGTTGGCGTAATTGAAGGCGATCTCCATTTCATCTTCGGTAAAAGGCCGGATTTCCGTCCGGTCAATGGTGAACATCCCGATCACTTCCCCCTCCCGGATCAATGGGACGCCCATCCAGGATTTCACTTTTTCGACAGCGCCTTTTTCCGTTGGCTGCGTGAAAGCGGGATAAGCTTTTTGAATGTCTGCATATGCAATCGGTTGGCGCTTCTCAATGACCTCATTATTGGGAAACTGCGGCTGATTGGGAAACTGCAACCCGATGATCCCCTCACAGGTTTCAAAGCCCTGGCAGGCGATCACGCGCAGACAATCCTGGTGGAGCATCATCACCGACATGGTCTCAAACTCAAGAACCCGAGTGAGTTGGGATGTGATTTTTGAAAGAACCCCTTCGAGATTGAGCGATTCATTCAGCGTGCGGTCGATCTCACTCAATGATTCGAGCCTGCGTAAATACCGTTCACGGTCTGTGATGTCCTGCCCGATGCTGATCACCGTCCGCCGTCCGTCAGGCGTCCATCCCAGGGGGGCAGAGCTGAACAACCAATCCCGTGTATCACCATCTTTCGTTCGGATGGTGAATTTTCCTTCATCTCGCCGCTCATCCAGCGCGTATAACTCTTGGATACTTTTTTGGATTTCTTCTTTTCTTGCACCGTAGGCCTTCTCTGTCCAATCGTAAATCGTCGGGATGTCTTCCGGTGTGTAGCCTGATAATTCCGTCCAGGTCTCATTAATGTTGATCACTTCCCCATCTTCAGCATGGATCATAATCGGCACGGGCGCATCCACAAAGGCCCGGCGGAATCGCTTCTCACTGGCCTGGAGCTGCTCCTGCGCCATAACCCGTTCAGTGACGTCCATCGCTATACTGATCACCGTTCGGCGGCCGTCGGGCAGGCGGCCCAAAGGCGCAGAACGATAATACCAAATGCGCTCGCTGCCGTCCTTAACCCTAATCCGCTGCTCCCCCTCATCGACCGGTTCCTGGGCTTCAAACAAGCCCTCAATCCGGTCTTTTACGCCCTCCGCCCGCTCGCCATAAGCTTTCTCCAGCCAATCTGAAACGGTGGGGATCTGTTCAAGTTCGTAGCCGCTGCGTTCGCTCCAGGCTGCGTTGAGGGTGATGATCTCGCCATCTTCGGCGTAGATTGCCACCGGGTTGGGGGCTTCCATAATCGCTGAGCGGAAGCGTTCTTCGCTGGCTCGCAATTGTTGGTGGGTCTGCCGGCGGTCATAATAAGAGGCCAGGGTTTCACTGACGCTTAACAGCAAGTTCTTTTCCTCAGGGAGGAGGAAATCCTTGTCTTCTACATAAGCAACCCTGACCCGGCCAATCTTCTCGCCGCGTAGTTTGATCGGCACACTCAGGTTGTTCGCCGCGCCGTCTGAGAACCCATCCGCTTCGAAATGTTCCCCGGTCAGATCCACCACCGCTTTGGCAATCTCGGGGTACTGCATCGCTGCGACCAGCTCTTCCACGGTGATCCGGCAAATTTCGTTGACGTCGGGATTGTCCTGCAATGCCTGGCTGATGTTAGAGAGACAGCGCAGTTCCTTGACCCGCTCTTCAAGGGTATGTTGGATCCGCACCAGGTCGGTGATGTCCAGGAAGGTGGTGAAGACCTGGTAGGGTGTTTCTTCCCCCTCCCTGAACTGAGGCGCCGAGTTAACATTGATCCAAACGGTTTGATTGCGTTTGGGGTTTTTGACCCCAAAGACAAAATCCTCGACACGTTTTCCGGTGCGCAGCGAGATCATTGCCGGGTGTTGGTCGCCAGGCAGGGGTTTGCCGTTCTGGCGAATGGCCTGCCAGTCTTCATCATAGGATTCTTTGCCGAGCAGTTGATCGCGGCTCAACCCGAGGATCCTTTCCGCCGCCGGGTTGGCGGAGGTGATCTTTCCCTCAGCATTCTGATAAACGACCCCCTGGGCCATCTCTTCGTAAAGGGTGCGAAATTTTTCCTCACTTTTACGCAGATCACGCTCTGCTTCAACCCGCTCGGTGATGTCGGAGAAGGTGGAAAATGCCTGGTAGGGCTCCTCTTCACCCTCGCGAAACTGCGGTACCACATTCACACTCATCCAGATGGTTTTTTGCTTTTTGGGATTGTAAACGCCGTAAACATAATCCTCAACTCGCACACCTTCACGCAGGGCAATAATCGACGGCCGCTCTTCATTCGGCAGCGGTTGGCCCGCTAGATTAACCGGCTGCCAGGCAGGGTTGGTATACTCCCGGCTGGCGATCTCTTCCGCTGGCCGGCCCAAGATCTCCTCTGCGGCGGGGTTAACCGTGTGGATCTCCAGGTCTTTGGTGATATAAAGCGCGCCCAGGGCCATGGTCTCATACAGGGTGCGAAACTTATTCTCGCTGCGGCGTAATTCCTGCTCAGCCTTTTTTTGTTCCGTGATCTCATTAAAAATTGAGGCAACCTGGCCCGGCATGGGACGGTAAGTTGAGACCATGAAATAACGATCACTCGGCTGAGAATAATACTCGAACTGCTGTGAGTCCCCGGTTTGAGCGACCTCCCGGATAATCTCAAGCGCCTGGCTGTCGCGAAGTTCAGGCAGGACCTCAACAGCGGGTTTTCCGATCACATCCGCCCGGTCCATGCCGAGGAAATTTTCATAGGCGCGGTTGATTTCCTTAAAAATGAATGCCTGAGGTTTGCCTGAATCATCGGGCGCCGCTTCAATCAGCGCAAACCCATGGATATCATTCTCGAAGAGTTTCCGGTACCTGCGTTCGCTGTCTTTTAATGCCAGCTCTGCTTGCTTACGCTCAGTAATATCCTGGAAGGTCCCCCGCAGTTCCACTACTTGACCCTGCCTCATTTCAGCTTCACCATAAGCCCGGGTCCACAGATGACGGCCCTGATAGGTCACAAAAGGCAGTTCCATGTCATAGGGCTCCCCCGTCTGGCGGGTATGGGCGATCGCCTTCGCCAGATCTTCTCTTCCGGGTTGGGGAAAGAAATCCAGCGCTTCGGCCAGTTGGGGTTCAAAATCCTCCGGAACCTCGTGGATCTGGCGGGTCACCTCAGACCACCACACCTGCCCGGTTTCAAGATCCAGGGCCCAACCGCCCACGCGGGCCATGCGGTTGGTCTCGCGCAGAAGGCATTCCCGTTCACGCAGTTCCTGGTTAATATTGGCCTGTTCAGTGGTGTCGTGCAGGATAGCCAGTTGGGCAGCCGCCCCCTGCCAGGTGATGTCGGTCGTGTGCATCTCGACCGTGCGCGGCTGGTCTTTGTGCGGGATGGTGATCTGCGTGATCTCATCAGCGGCAGGAACCTCAAAATGAACGTTTTCCAGTTCAGGGGCTGCGTTCTCAAATAAATCCCTGGCTGCGGGGTTGGCATAGCGCACCAGACCATGCGCATCAATCACCAGGATCCCATCCAGGCAATTTTCGACCAGCTTGCGCAAAAATTGTTCGGAATTTCCCTCAGAGGCAGAGTTCAGATTTTCATCCATTTACAATGGTCTCCATCCAATCAAGATCGAATTGATCTGGGTGTGCGGTTGTTACGCCATCTCCCGAAGAAATTCAACCAACTGGAGCGGCAGGCCGCAGCGAACAAAGCCACGCCTGGCCTGCAAAAAAGCTGCCTGGAGGTTTGTGGATGTTTAGGCGCCTGCGCTTCATGAACATTTTGTTGGTTGGGGGACATTCACAGCTGAACGCATTTTTGCATGCATGGGTCCCAAGGATTTTTGATTTTGAGCTGCCCAATGTTGCAGACAGGCCAGGTAATCAGGGGAGTGCGCGTAAACCAGTGTAATTTAAATGTTACCGATTTGGACTTGTATAGTCAAATTTATAGAATGATGATTAGAAGCATTGTAACTGCTCAGGCTTGATAAACAAAACTTCGTAATAGGATTAATGCCTTCTCTCTCGCGAAATTAATGG
>CAZLEK010000142.1:0-6127 GCA_964558525.1 uncultured Candidatus Brevefilum sp. | reverse complement strand
TGATGTCTGGATCGTTAAGTCCTTGGAATTGCCCCCCTCACCTCAATCCTCTCCCTCCTGACCAGGAAGAAAACCTCGCTGGTGGGGACAGCAGACCGAACAGATGCCATCTCACCAGCGCGATCCAGGAAAAGCGAAGGCTGAGAGGAGATTCCTTTCCTTCAAAATCATAAAAAACTGTTGACGATTCCCGCAAGACTATGGTAAGATAAATTTCGTTCCCAGGATGGGAATTATTACGCCTATTAATGGATATTTTATGTCAGAAGGAGAAAGTTTACTATAAGTAACAAAGATGATTATCGGATCAATAAACAGATTCGTGCGACCACGATCCGTTTAATTGATGAAGAAGGTGAAAATGTAGGTGTTGTTAGTTTGCGGGAAGGTCTGGATCGCGCCGAAGCAGCAGGATTAGACCTGGTCGAAGTTGCCCCAAACGCCAATCCGCCGGTTGCCAGGGTCATGAATTTTGGCAAGTTCCTTTACGAAAAGGAAAAGAAAGAGCGGGAAGCGCGCAAGTCGCAAACAAAAATAGAAATCAAGGAGATCCGCTTACGCCCCAAGACCACGGATCACCACAAGGGTTTCAAAGTTCGGGATGCACGCCGGTGGCTGAAGGATGGGATGAAAGTACGAGTGACCATCCGCTTCCGAGGGCGTGAGATCACTTACCCGGAGTTAGCGCTGGAAGATTTGCGAGAGATCGCTGAGGAATTGTCTGACGTTTCCGAGGTGGAGCAGGCGCCCAAGATGGAAGGGCGCTCAATGTTCATGATGCTCGCCCCAAATAAATAACCCTTCCGATAATCATTGCCTGAAGATATAATTATGAGTTGAAGACCTACGGCCCTGAAAGCTTGCGCCGTAGGATTTTCGTGAAAGGAGATCAAAATGCCACGTAAACAAAAAGATGGCAAGTACAAGCTGAAGACGCATAAGGCAACTGCAAAACGCTTCAAGATGACCGGCTCCGGTACGGTTATGCGGACCAAGATCGGCAAAGGCCACCTGCGTCGACGGACACCCGATCGCACCAAGCGCCTTTTTGAGCGGATGATCCCGGTCAAGACCCGGTCCCTCAAGAAGACCGTCAAGCGCCTGGCGCCTTACATGAGTAAAAAGAAATAATTTTCAACCAATAGTATGCTTGCGGCTGTTGGGTGTATGCAACGGGTGAGACACAATCATCACCGGCGCCCAGGGGCTCGCAAAGGAGAGTGACATGGCACGTGTAAAAGGTGGGCCGCAGCGCTATAAGCGGCACAAGAAGATCCTCAAGCTCAATAAAGGCTACTATGCCTCCAAGGGTAAGCTGTTTCGAAGAGCAAATGAGCAGTACCTCAAAAGCCAGTGGTATGCTTACCGCGACCGCCGAAACCGCAAACGGGATCTGCGCAAGTTATGGATTTCCCGAATCAACGCCGCAGCCCGGCAGAATGGCACGACCTACAGCCGGCTGATCCACGGTATGAAACAGGCTGAGATCAACCTGAATCGCAAGATGTTGGCAGATCTGGCCGTACGGGAACCCCAGGCCTTTACTGCGATCGTAGAAAAAGCGATCGGGTAAAACCCTTTGATTGATAATCAGAAAAGCCGCCAATTCGGCGGCTTTTTTTCGTTAAGTACGGGTTGCAGTTATTTTGGGCTGCCTTCCTCGAAAAGCCCATCGGAGCTTTCTCCGTTGCCTTCGTTGTTGAGCGATGATTCTTGATTGTCTTCAGAAGGTTCTGTCAGCGGTATTTCTGACAGGTTGAAGCGCATCAGGCGATTGTTGCGGGCATCAGACACCCACACATTCCCTTCAGGGTCGACAGCCAGGCCGCCTACTGTGCCGATCTCCGCCGGTCCGGATCCAAAACTGCCAAAACTGGCCAGGAAGTTTCCTTCTGGATCGAAAATCAACACCCTTCCCATCACCGGGTCAGCGACGTATGTGTTCGCGGCGTCGTCGATCGCCAGGAAGGGTTTGTTGTCCAGCGAGTCGCCGAACCAGGCTTCGATATCCCAGGTGATGTGGGTGGGAAAGGAGAGTGAATCTCCCTCGGGGATCAGCACCTGGACACGCTTGTTCCAGGTGTCGGCCACGTAAACCCTGCCTTGATCATCTACTTCAATGCCGACCGGCTCGTCAAACTGGCCAACGCCGAGGCCGGCGCCCCCCACGGTTTCCAGGGGGTTGCCGTCGCTGTCGAAGATCACCACGCGTTTATTGCCGGTGTCGGTGATGTACACCCGTCCCTGCCCGTCCACGGCAACGCCGCGCGGCCCCCAGAAGTGCGTGAGCGATTCGGCCGCGCCAAACTGGCCCCAAAGGGTCACAAACTCACCTTCAGCGGTGAACTTCTGGATCCGGTTGTTCCAGGTATCCGCGACATAGACAGATCCATCCGGTCCGACGGCCAGGCCCCAGGGTTCGTTGAAGCGGCCTTCAGGGGCGATCTCGCCCGTGTTGTAGTTGCTGGCAGCGAATTCCCCCCACCCATGCAGCAGGGACCCGTTGGGGTCGAGGTGCAGGATACGGTGGTTGAGGGAGTCTGCTACGTACAGCGTCCCATCTGGGGCAGCGGCCACATCCCTGGGGGCGTTGAACTGGTACTGGTCATTGCCGTACAGGATGGGGTTGGCTTCGATCGTGAGGACGTTGGCTTCGTATGGGTCGACCGCCGGTTCCAGGCTGATCGGCGCAGCGCCGTACTCCCAGATCTGCGAAACGACATCTTTCCGGATGTACATCTTGAAGGAGTCCGAGGGCTGCCAGGTTTCCAGTCTGAGGGTATTGATATTGGCTAATTCAGCATAAGGCTGGTAGTTGCGGTTGAACCAGATTTCCCAGAGGGCGTTCAATGTGGGCGGATTTGTGAGGGCGTTCCAGACGCGTTCGATGGTCAGGTTGTAATAAGCCTGGGAAGGCCACCACAGGCGGTGATATTCAAAGGAAAGGTAGTCGTCGCCCACCACCGGCTGGATCGCGCCGTAGTTGCCGCTGCCGACCAGGATGATCGGGGCGTCCCGCAGGTCGCGGGTGGGGTCTTCGGCGTACCAGACCTTGTTGGGGTAATCCCGGAAGTACCACCAGTAAGGGTAAAGCAGGTCGGAATCGTAGGCGACCTTGATGTCCTTGCCGCCGGTCAGACGGTGGCTGATCTCCTCCACCTGTTCCAAGACGTCCTTGGGATCGCGGGCGGCATGGGCGTAGACCAGGAATTCCTTGGCGGTGTCGTAAAGGATGAAGTTGGCCCGGAAGGCTGTGCGGATGGTGATCAATGACAGCGCGGCGATGAACAAGATCAGCGCCAGGCGCCCGATCTGCTTGAGCGTCCACTGCTTCAGCAGGGTGATCAGACCCACTGCCGAAGCAGCCATCCCAACCAAGGCCAGCAGGAAGGTGCTGGTGGCTTCCAATTGAGGCAGCTGGTTGCCCTGGAAGGGCGGGGTGGGACTGAGCAGCGAACCAAAGGTGCGGGCAGTGGTCAGCAGGAACAGGGCGCCCACGATCACCACCAGCCAGCCTCGGTAGCGTTTGAAATCATGCCAATTGAAAGACTCCAGCAGCCGTCCGATGCTCCAGCCGCTGGTGAGGATCATCGGCATGGCGATGTGGGTCGTTAGCCAGGGCATGCGCTCGCCGGCAAAGCTGAAAGCGATCAGGCTCATCACTGACCAGTACAGTAAAAGAGCCAGCACGGGGGGCCGGCGGATCTGGCCTTCGTTATCCACGATTCGGCCGGGTTTGTCTTCATCCCCATGTTCCTCCTCCTCGTTACCTGTTTCGCCAGGTTCAGCCTGCTCTGAGGGGGGCGGATAGGTTTGAAGAGCTGTGTTGGCATGCAGGTCATCGTTGGCCTGCCTGAGAGAACGGATGGCGATCGGCAAGCCCATGATCGCTGCTAAAATCGTCCCGAAGGCCGGCAGGAACTCGTACATCGGGATCTGCACCAGGGCGTAGTAATACAGCGGTTGGGTGCCGCGGGTCACACCCTGCTGCGCCAACCAGTAACCCAGCGCGCCCATCAGGCCCATGGGGAAGCCCGAGCCCTGGGTGAACAGACTGGTGTAAAAGATGATGAAGATCGACCAGAACACGCCGAGATTGAGGGCCCAGACCTTCCAGTTCCACCATAGGCCGATCAACAGGGCGATCACGAACAATGGGACCACAAACAGCAGGGAGGTGATGATGCCGTTGGTGCTGTAATCCAGGGGGTTGAACCCCAGGATGTCCATGGGTAAAGCAGCCAATAGGGGCAGCACGAGGGTGCCTTGCAGGATCAGCAGATCGAAGCTGCGTTCATCCCGTACGCTGCGCCAGCCGACACCCTTGATGACCAGAACGGCCGCCAGGATCAGGGCGAGGATCATGCCCAGTCCGAGGCCGCCGATCAGCAGGCGGGTTCTGGCGGGCAGCTCACTGATCATCACGCCGACGTCGCCTTCTCCCGGTGCGTTGGGGGCGTTGGAAAGGGCGTCATAGCCGAAAGCGAAGGTCGCCAGCCCCAGGATCAGGATCAATCCGGACACAATGAAAAACAGGGTGCGCAGCCGGTGCGTGCGCCAGGGCTTGGTGACCAGCCGGGCCACAAACATGACCGCCAGGAAGATCAGCAGTTCTGCGGTGAAGATGTAGGAGGTGGCCTTGTCGGTGAAGTGCAGCGCCGTGATGACGGTGATAAACAGCAGGGTGCGCTTGCGGCCGAATTCCAAATAGCGCAAGACGCCCCACAGGAGCGCCATGCCCCAGAAAACGATGTAGATCTCGTTGCGGGTGTAGCGGCTGTAATAGGAGATGAAAGGTGAGATGGTGAACAGGAACCCGGCGGCCAGGGAACCCACGCGTCCCAGGGTGTCCTTGAAGAAAAACAGGGCAAAAGCCACCACGCCGATCCCGAACAACGCATCGGGGATCCGGGCGGAAAAATCGCTGTCGCCAAACAGGGTGTAAGACAGGGCGATCAGGTGAAATTGAAGCGGCCCATGGGTGACGGGGTCGTAGCGGTAACCGCCGCCCTGGTAGAAGGTATAGGCCGGTACCACATGGTTGACCTCATCGTGGCTCATCACGCGCTCACCTAACAGGATGAAGCGGCTCAAGACCGCGCTGATCAGGATCAGCGCGACGATCAAATGATAAGTGGTGAAGCGAGGCCAAAAAGAGAACAGGGGGCGATCCAACCAGGTGTTGATTCTCGGGTTCAGGGTCATAGCGGTTTCTTTTATTAATTAATTGGCATGGTTTTGTTTTGACAGGCGGTTTGATTTTAGAACTATACTTTAATCTGTAACTCCTGACAAGACGGCCTAAAAACCCCTGGCCTGGATGACAGATGGGAAGGTCCTCCTTTAGGCTTTGAGGTAAAATCGTAGATGGTACGCATATGGCTAAAATAGTTTTAATTTTATGCTTATTTATCGGGTTGACTGCCTGCAGCGGGGGGGCGCCAGAGGTGGTCACGCCGACCCTTGACGCGACCGTTTTGCACCAAACGGCGGTCTATCGGGCCACCCTGGAGGCTCAATCTGAGGCCAGCCCCGTTGCGACTCAGACCCTGGCCTTCACCGCGACTGCCACGCTCATCCCCACCATCGACCGCACCCGGCCGCCGGTCAACACCCCCACGCCGCAGATCCCCTGTAATAAAGCGGCTGCCGGTCACCCAATTGATGTGACCATACCGGATGGCACGGTGCTCAACCCGGGCGAGAGTTTTGCCAAGACCTGGCGCCTGGAGAATGCCGGCTCCTGCACCTGGACGCGGCTGTATGCGGTGACCTTTTTCTCCGGCAACAGCCTGAACGCTTACCAAACCAACACCCTGCCCCAACCGGTGGAACCGGGCCAACAGATTGATGTGACCGTGGACATGGAAGCGCCGGAAGAGCCGGGCGTCTACCAGAGCAACTGGATGCTGTCCAATGAAGACGGCGCTCTGTTTGGGATCGGCCCCAACGGGGATGCACCCTTCTGGGTAAAGATCGAAGTGGTCCCAGCGGTCACCGAGACGCCCGAACCCACGCTGACCGTCACCCCCACGCCGGTGGTTTACCTGAGCGGGGAGGCGGAACTTTTGGATGGCGAGCAGCTGGACCTGGATTCAGGGGTGCTTAACCCTGCAGACCCCACCAC